>NVSR01000119.1 GCA_002401295.1 SAR324 cluster bacterium
GTCCTAAAAAAGCAATGATTTTTTTTCGAACCTTTTTTTTATCCAGAAAATAGCCCTTTTTTTATCCTTTAATGCACTGTTATAAAAAACCTTATTATTTATGCTCTATTTGTGCTATCTGTTCACCTATCGCACTGACGTTAGATATTAATTAGAGCTAAGAAAAAATTCTTTTCAATCGATCGACTGATGCAACACTATACTGCAATAAATGGTCCACAAGGACAAGATTAATCATTGCTTCCACAATAGGGACCGCTCGGGGCAAAACACAAGGGTCATGACGCCCTCTGGCTTTCAATAGGACGTTTTGTCCCTCGGTGGATACAGTCCTCTGTTCGGACGAAATGGTCGCAGTAGGCTTAAAACTTAAAGAGCCATAGATCTGCTCTCCATTGCTAATCCCACCTAAAATACCACCCGCGTTGTTCGTCTCCGTGCCGACTAGATTATCTCCTTTCATCACAAAGGGATCATTATGCTCCAGCCCGGTCATTTCGCTGGCTTTTTCCCCCAAACCAAAACTAACACTACGGGTAGCGGGGATTGACATCATTGCCTTAGCCAATTCAGCGGTCAACTTGTCAAAAACGGGGGCACCCAGCCCAGCTGGACAACCATTCACAGCAAACTTAATTATACCTCCAATGGAGTTGCCTTGCCTCTTTGCTTGCATGATCGCGGTAACCATTTTTTCTGCGGCTTCCTGGTCAGGGCAGCGAACAATGTTGGATTCAATCTGCTCAATCGTCACCTGTTCTCGGTTCACCTTTCCCTTAATAGTATGAATCTGCTCTACCCAAGCGAGAGTTTCTAATCCCAGTAGCTCTTTCAGCAGGACCTTGGCAACAGCTCCCGCCGCAACACGAGCCGCCGTTTCACGATTACTGGCCCGACCTCCTCCCCGGTAGTCACGAACCCCATAGCGCGCCTCATAGGTATAATCGGCGTGTCCCGGGCGATACAAGTCCTTCAGATCACTATAGGCACCAGAGCGGGCATCTGCATTGGGAATCATCAACCCGATGGCAGTCCCTAAGGTGACACCTTCATAAATGCCTGATAAAATTTGTACTTTGTCTGATTCAGCTCGCGCCGTAGTAATTTTGCTCTGTCCGGGTTTCCTACGATCCAGTTCATATTGAATCTCTTCCTGTGAGATTTTTAGACCGGCGGGGCAACCATCAATGATGACCCCCAAGGCTTGACCGTGACTTTCTCCAAAAGTACTGATGTTAAAAAATTTTCCGAAAGAATTACCCATAATGATCCTGAAAGATGAAGTACTTACCTTTGAGTTATTGTATAGAGAGACGGCTCAGTCCGGTCCAACCCACTCATTATTATTGAGGAGTTGATGGGGCTGGTAGTTACTCTTATATTTCATGGCTTGGTTTTCTTTGACCCAAAAGCCCAGGTGTAAATAACTCTTTTGGTGTTCTCGACAGAATTCGATTTCTTTCATGATCGAAAACACACCCAGGCTGCGTGTCAGCAGTTCCGGGTCAAAGGCAAAATATACACTGCTAATGGAGTCGGGCAGTAGGTCCAACCAACCCACACCCACCAGTTTGTCAGCAAGATAATAGCGCATCATAATCGTCTCAACGGCAGAGTGAATCAAAAATTGACAATACTCTTCCCTTGTAGTGGTGGATTGATGCCGGTTCTGGGAGTAACTTTGATACAGGTTGTAACTTTCTTCGTCAAAGGTAACTGGGGCATGGGTGATTCGAAGATCTTGATTTTTCCGCCAGACTCTTTTTTGGGATCGGCTGGGTAGGAATTGATTGACAGGGATCCTAAGGGAGATACACTGCTTACAGTTGCGGCAGCTATTCTTATAAAAAAAATCACCATTTCGCCTGAAACCATTGCTGATCAGTGCTTCATAGACTCCCCCTTCCAGCTGTCCCGCTCGAAAAAGGTAGCAGTACCATTCGTGATTTTCCAGGTAGGGGCAAGCGCCATTGCTTGCCTCAAAAAGTCGCACTTCCATGAGTTGGGGTCCTCGTTAGGATTTCATAAAAACAGGCCGTTAGATTGTTTATAGACAAATCAACGAAAAAATAACAACTTTTGTTTTGGTGAAGGATCGAAGTACTGTTGTTTTTCTTTACCAACCATGATATTGGATATTCATTGTTATCTCATTGATATCAGCAAAATAACGCAAGCAAAAAACTGACCCTAGTTATGGTGCCGTGACTTTGATTTGTGTGTGCCATAACCTGTGTTTTTTGCAAGACCTTATTCATGTTGTTCATTTAAAATACTAACGCCTTTGCGTTGAGCTGTCAGTTAACCTTATGACTTAACCTTGGGGCAAGCAAATCAGGAGATCAGTATGGCCGAGAGTATCGCGAAGCAAGTGACAAAATTCCTGAAGGATAATCCAGACATTAGCAACCAGGAGCTTTACGAAAAATACCCGGATGTTCGTAAGAACACGTTAAGGCATTATAAATCAAAATTTGGAGCTTCATCCAGTACTGATTCCAAGATCAAATCTTCTCACCGAAAAACACCCGTTCCCGAGAAGGCTGCCCCCTTGGTTGCCAAGAAAGTGGCTTCAAAGCTCAAAGTGGCAGTTCAAAAAACAAAAAATGAGGCACAGGCACTTCAAATAAAGGGCAAGGGACCTACCCCTACAATAATGTCCGAAAAAAGTGTAAGAACTGTGGAAAAGTTCTTAATTAGAACCCCCAAGGCTACCTATGAGCGGCTCTTTGGGGAGTTTCCCACAGAAACAAAAACGAACCTTAAAATGCTCAAACAGGCTTTCAAAAAGAAAATCATTGAAAAAGCAAATTCTATGAAAGCGAAGAGGACATTCACTGTTCAGGTGGAGGTCCCAACAGCTGAAGTGCAAATAGAGGTACCATCAAAGGAAGTACAGGTAAAAGCATTACCTCTGGAAGGAACACAGGTTACTGGAATGTCTGCCCAGCCAGATTTGGAAGCTAGGGTTGAGGAATTGGAAAGTCAATTGCAAACTTTGATGCAAGCTCTACGGCAAGCCAATCGTCCAGTACCAAAAGTAACACCTGTAAAAAAAGCCGGTATTGACAAGATAAAAGATCTTGAAGACAATCTCTTGTCTTTTATCAAAGAGAAGCGTGAAAAAGTAACGGGTGAACTCAAAAGCCTGGAGGAGTTACAAAAAGTGGTGACTGAAAAAATTTCATCATTTATTTCTAACTTGACCACTAAGCAAGACGATTGATGGTTTGCCCTCTTGAGTACGTTTTATCTTAGTTAAAGTGTTTACGGTAATTATGGATGCTGTATGCACTTTTTCTTTTTGCCATGACGTTAAATTACTTCCAGGAAGACCATGTTACTGATTGACCGCTTGATGCAACGGATTGATGAAAAAAAGAGTCCTATCGTTGTAGGTTTAGATCCCTTAATTGGTAGTTTACCTCAGCCTCTGCTTGAGGAATATAAAAAGAAATATGGCAATACGAGGAAGGCAGCAGCTGAGGCAATATTTCAGTTCAACCTGGAGATCTTAAATGCTATTCACCCTTTGGTACCGGCAGTCAAGCTACAGATGGCTTGTTATGAACTCTATGGTGCTTATGGCATGGATGTTTTTGAGCGAACAGTTGAAAAAGCACAAGATTTGGGATTACTGGTGATCGATGACTCCAAGCGCAATGATATCGGCAGTACGGCTCACTTATATGCCTTAGGACACTTAGGGAAAACGCCCTTAATTGATGGAGTGGAAGAAGAAGGCATTAAACCCGACTTTTTAACCATCAATCCTCTATTGGGCAGCGATAACATCAACCCCTTCCTCAAACAATGCCGTGAAAATGATCGAGGGCTTTTCATCCTAGTGCGTACTTCAAACCCTTCGGCAGCGGAATATCAGGAAGCAGAAGTGGACAAAATGCCACTCTATCAAAAAATTGCCCTGGATGTGGCCAGTTACGGAGAAGATACCATTGGAACCAGAGGTTACTCTCCCATTGGAGCCGTAGTGGGGGCAACTTGGCCTGCAGAGGCGAGTCTGCTTCGTCAAAGTATGCCGCACTCCTATTTTTTAGTCCCTGGTTATGGAGCTCAAGGTGGTACGGCCGAAGCAGTCATGTCTGCTTTTAACCAAGATGGCTATGGGGCCCTGATTAACTCTTCCAGAGGGATTATTTTTGCCTATCAACAGGAAAAATATCGGAGTCAAATAAAAGGCTTGATGGATTTTGGCACAGCTGCTGGCCTCGCCGCGAAGGAAATGCGGGATGATTTGCTACGAGCCATGAAGAAAACTAACAAATTACCCACCAACTGGTAGCCCTGGCTAACCTAATTTGACTGACTCACCATTCAATCTGAGGATTCGTGGATTTCACTTTCTTTTTTTGGCTCCTCTGTGGTTTATACGCTTGCGGATGGTTTTTTTGCTGCTTATCTTTTTTCAAGAACCAGGCTAATTTCCACACTTTGGGCGAAAGAGTACTTTTTTTAGGGTTGGGAATCCATTTATTTTTCATCGTCAGTAGCTATATAGAGATCGGTGATTTTTCCTTCACCAGCCTTTCCGGCTTATTTCTCTTTGGATCACTCTTGGTGATCTTGATCTACTTCATTTTAGATTTTTATTTCCCCAATGAGATCTTTGAAATCATCTTTCCTCCGCTGACGATTTTCTTTCTCATGTTATCTATTTTGATAGCGGATCAGTCCATTGGAACTCATGCCTTCCTGGAAAAATCCCCTGTCTTTGGTAAGTTCGTACTATATATTCATGGTTCTTTTACCATGCTGGGATATTTGTTGTTTGGCGTAGGATGCTTGACTTCGATTTTCTTTTTGTATCAGGAAAAGCAGATTAAAAATAAAACATTCCACCTTGGTGATGGGAAAGTCCCTAGTCTCGGTTTTCTGGATGCGCTGAATTATAAAGTAATTGCGGTTGGCTTCCTCTTCCTGACAATAGGGATTTTAGTAGGGATCGCAATGCGAGTGATTGCCCATGAAGGGCATCCCGAGGTCTCTCTTCGCCAAATTTTGCCCATCACGGCTTGGGGAGTCTATGCTTTCTTTCTATTAGACCGCTCTGTAAAAGGACTAAGGGGTAAGGTAACTGCAATTTGGTCTATCGTAGGTTTCCTTTGTGCTGCATCCTCTTTTGTGTATGAGATGTTTGCCATTGTTAATCCCTAAAAAAAAACCTCATTTTCAGTAAAGCAGCTTGTATTCATCCATTGACTAGCTGCCCTCCGCTTTACTCAAAGATAACTTCAAAATCCAGGTTTGATTTTTTGCTGCTTGGGATAGAAGGCATACAAAGAAACAAAATTGGTCAGGTCCATCATTCTCGACAGCTTTTGCGAGCTGCACCCTTACCTTCAAGGGGAGAATACTAACCTTAGGATGAGATATGATTTCTGTTTGGTTATAACACTTTCGCTCCAGGGAAGGGGAGCCTAGTCAAAAGATTAGTTTTTTTAAGGTAGTGAGATATAGACGTTTCCCCTTGCCTTTGTTATTTTACTCTTACTAGTCAAGCAGATAGTAAATATAGTAGTCATCTTTATGAAATCTCCTTTTTATATAACTGATGGTTTTGAAACCAAATACAACACAAACTATGGAAGATAGCCCACTTGTTTTTGTAGAGAGCGATGCGGAAGACCTCCTACTACAAAAGGAAGCTCTTCCTCCTTGGAAAGTTCTGATCGTTGATGATGAAATTGAAGTCCATCATATGACGAAAATGGTTTTGAAGCATTATACCTATAAAGAAAAAAAGCTGGAGTTCTTAAGCGGCTATGGCACGGAAGATACTTATCGTTTACTGCAAGAACACAGGGATATCGCATTGATTCTCCTGGATGTAGTGATGGAAGAAGAAGATTCGGGCCTGCAAGTTGTCCGTTTCATTCGAAACAAATTGGAAAATCATACTATTCGGATTATTCTTCGTACGGGGCAACCAGGAAAAGCACCAGAAGAAAAAATAACTCAAGAGTATGATATTAACGACTATAAAGAAAAATCAGAACTGACAATCAAAAAACTATCCACTTCCGTGACGACCTCTCTCAGGAACTATCATGACCTCTTGGTTATTCAGAATAATGCCAGGAAAATGGAGCAGATTAGTAAAACACTGCAAGGGACTTATGACCGCTTAGCCATCCTAGATGGTGAGAAAATGAAGATTTTACGCTTCCTTTCCCATGAGATCAATACTCCCCTCAATGCGATGAGCGCCACACATATTTTTGATGTTTCCACTATGAGCCAGGAGAACAAAATGGTTCTGGGATTAGTGGAAAGTGGTTTTGACCGGCTTAAGAGCTTGGTCAAAGCATTCATTGAATACTTCGAGTTTATGGGCGGGAAGCTATCCCTCACACGGAAGCAAGTACCTGTATTTGAAATATTACAACGCATCATTGATGAACAGGACTTTGAACTCAAAGAAGCTGGCGTCCAGATCAAACTCCAGGTACCAGAAGGGCTAACCTGGAGAGTGGACCCCATTTATTTTAAGCGAGTACTTTCTATCATCATTCAAAATACAGGGAAATTTTCTCCTAACGGCGGGACTGTACTTATCCAGGGGGAAGCTATCACTGATAGTAGAACAAGGATTTCAATCCATGATCAGGGAAAAGGTATTCGCAAGGAAAATCTAAGTAACATTTTTGAAGCCTTTGCCATTGAACAACATGATCGTGCACAACAGGGCTTTGGCCTCAATCTCCCTGTTGCCAAGTACATTGTCGAAAACCATAATGGAAAAGTTTGGGCTACCAGCGAAGGGGAAAACCTGGGAACTACTTTTTTTATTGAGGTCTAGCAGTATTTGCTTTTATCACTGATTCATCCTTTCATCTCTCCTCTTTATCTTCTGTGGATAGCAATTAAAATTAGATTTTGCTCATTCCCTCCCCCTTTTCAGTAACTTCCAAAACAGGTCATCACCCTATTAGGGGGGCCTTCCTCACCCTCCATAAACTCACCAAAGAATTTCTCCAACAAAAATATCCCTTTACCAACATAATTTTCCAAGGCCCTGACTTATCCAATCTTGCAAGAGATAAGAATAACAACAGGTCTCCCGATACCCTTGACTATGGCAGTATAAAGTTCACACAAAAAGGTTAGGCTCATGCTATTTTTCAGGGTGAGTGTATTAAAATGCCTACATCATAGGATAAAAATATCGTAAGCAGTAGATTCACCTTTTGCTAAGCTTAAGTTCTTTACTTACATTAGGTTGGAATCGGCTATTGAGGATGTGAACATATGAAAAAGCTCTTGATTGGGATAGGAACGCTCCTGTTGTTGTTGGAAACAAGCTTTGGGTTAGTCAAATATGGTGAGGCTTATATTCAAAAGGGGAACTTGACCATAATTCGTGATGGAAAGCTATATCGATACGCAAGCCAAGAGGAAGCCATTGAAATCCTGAAAAATGATATTTTAAGAGTGGGAAAAAACTCTTTGGTTAAGTTGGAAACGGTACAGGATACTCATATTCAGATGGGTAGTAATGCCGTGTTTCAGGTTCGAGCATGGAAAGAAGGACGAAAAAAAGGATATTTACGAATGCTCTTTGGTAAAAGCCGATTCAAAACGACCAGGTCTCGAACAAAACGGAGACGTTTCAGTGTAAAAACTGCGATGGCCGTTGTGGGTGTAAAAGGAACGGAGTGGGATCAACAAACCACCTCCAATGGGGTTTCTGATACAGTTGTTCGGGATGGAATAGTCGGAGTCACCCCACACTTTGGAAAACAAATCACCTTAGGCCCGGGGGAAAGGTCTGTGGTGGTTAGTCCAACCAAGGCAACTAAGCTGATTAAAGTAAAAAAAATAAAAAAAGAAATCTCCGAAGAACCATTAGAAGAAGCCCCTACAGACACTGAAGAGGTACTAGTTGAAAAGGAGAAGGACGTTGTTGAGGAGGAGGTAGCAACTGAAATAGAGGGAGGAGTCACGGAAGATATTTCTGCTGAGAAAGAAGAGGCTCCATCGGTAATCCAAGAAGAAAAATCAATGGAAGTACCGGAAAAAGAAACATTAGAGGCGATAGAACTGGATTCTCCTGCTCCAACTTCAGAGGAAGCAGCTTCATTGGATAATGAGCAATTGTATATCGATGCGGGGGTAGTGGATCAAACTACTTTTGAACAAAGCAAGCAAGAAACTGTAAGTGTGGAAGAATCTCTAGATGAGATAGATGAAGGTATAGAAGAACAAGAAGAAGAGGAAGAGAGTACAGAGGAACAAAAAGAAGAGAAAAAGAGTACAGAGGAACAAAAAGAAGAGAAAAAGAGTACGGAAGAACCACTAGAAGAGGAATCGAAAGAGATTTTGCTGACAGGGGAGTCTGAAGAAGAAGTAGAGGCTGATTTTGAAGAGGACTTATCCTCCAGTGAGGAAGTGGAAACGGTGGAAACCGAACCAGACTTTACACCAGAAATCTCTATCCCTGAAGAAGAGACAGAAATTGAACATCCGGAATTGGATGATATTGATGACATTGTCGAAGAAGAAACTGAGACAGCCATACAAGAGAGCTTAAAGTCCATCGGTAAAATCAAGGTTAAATTTGAGAAGTAATTATTTTTCTATAACGTCTCTAGTCTCTTATTGAAAGGGCAAGGGGGGGAACTTATTTTCTTGAATCCATCTATTGAAAAGCTACACCTAGGGAGGTTTCCTTGAGGGATAAGAAATTAAAACTAGTTTTATTTTTACTTCTTTTCTGGGGTGGAGAATGCTTCGCACAAACTGTAGAAGAGGTGGCAGAAAAGGCTCCACCTCAAATTTTGACTTCTGATTTAACTAGAAAACAGGTTTTAAAGAAGCCGGAGAAAGTCGTAAGTTTCATAATCGTCGATGATGATATGATCACAGAGGTCATCATCAACGGAGAATCTTTGGACTTTGAAGCTGATACCACTTTATCCTTCACACGGAAGTTTATTTTTAAGCCGGGAAAAACGATAATTTCCGTGATAGCCATTGATGAGAGGGGAAATAAGCGAGAGAAGTCCTTCTTGATAGGTTTTGGGAAAACCGGTGAGCAAGCAATCGCAGCAGAGAAAAAAGAAAAAAAGAGTCAGCCTAATTTTAAGGTTCAATTTGGATTAGCCTACGAACGTGATGGAAATCCTACTAATGATGTGAGCTCACCCGTAAAAATTGGCGATTTGGACTTACAAGGAGTCGTTCCAGACAGTGAGCAACCGGATAATCGAAAAACTCTCAATCTTTTGGGCAGTTGGATCTACGGTGACTTTAATCTTTTCCTTGGTGCTTCCAAAACAGTCTATGATAAAAGTAAGAATGAATTCCTCAATTCCAAAATCGCATTTTTAGGGTTGGGTTATGCTTTGACCTTCTCCAATTCCTTCAGTCTACCTGTCAGCTTGATGGTCATGGATATCAATGTGGGGGGAAGTGATTTCTCTCAGAATATAGCTTTATCCACGGGATTGCTCTTCCGCTCTAAGGATGAAGACGGTTTCTATAGTCATCTGCTAGACCTTGATGGAACAGTGAAACTATTTGCGGATAAAACAAAAAAACAAGGTTCTCAAAATCAAATCAAATGGGATTACAATAGTTTGGATATAGAACGCCTGGATAACTTCCGCTATTTACTAGCTATCGGCTTAGGAAATAATGGAACGGAAATTTCAGAAAATAGCTATGTAGCCATGGATTTTGATTGGACCAACCAGTGGGAATCAGGATTTAAGTGGGATCTCGGCTTCGGTCTGGCTAAAATTGAGTATAAAAATGAAGTTCCTTTGACGAAAAAAGTCTTAGGGAATGTTCGAGTCGACGTACCCATCCGTATCTCGAATGGGTTTGGCTGGGCCTTTTCATCAGATTGGAAAGTGGTATACGATTATCGTTATCTCTTTAATCTTTCAAATAAAACGCCTTATGTTCGCATTATTCATGGGTTAAAACTGAATGGTGGCTTCTAAGCGAATAGATTCTGGAGGTAAAATGAGACAAGAAAGTGGACCAAAATTTGGATCCTTAAAACTTCTGGGGCTGGGGATACTCATGCTCATTTTGGCAGTGAGCTGCAAACAGTTTAATGATGATCCGGCAGAGCCAGAACAAAAAATAAGAATGAATGTGGGGAAACTACAGCAGCAGGTAGGCTATTCTTCTCAGGTAACCATCCAAGCTCCTGAAGAGTCATCAGCATCCACACCGGTCAAAGGAATGATTCTGGGCGCTATGGTGGTAACAAGTCGAGAGACCCCTTATTCCACTGAAGTAGCCCTCAATGATGAAATAAAGAAAAATATGGAGGATGAACTGACCAACTCCATAGAGTTTCTTGGAATCATCAAATTACCTAATGCAGAGCAATTTCTTGAGTTTAAGGTTCCACCAGAAACAGCTGGTAAGTGGCAAATTATTGCAGTGGGGGTTGATTTTGCAATCGAAACCTTAGATGAATTAGGAGAGGATGAACATGAAAACGCATTAATCTATGTGGGATTTTCCAAAAACTTTTATAAAGCGGAAGATGTTGGAGATGAACCACTGGAAGAAGAGCTAGTGCTACAGAGGGCCTGCTTGACTAATATTTCGAAGGGTTGTGCGACTTATTCCGATAATATTGAAAAAGACCCCGTAGTCCAGGCTGCGGTGGAAATCATTGGAGTACAAATCAATGACATAGATGTTAGCGATAACTTCCCCCTCATTGTTCGAGTTTCTCCTCAGAATTCTCAAATAACAGCAACTCAAGCCATTACTAATTTAAAATCATACAGGGATAGCTTTTCCGGTGGGACAGGCGCTATTGACAGTCTAACTATCTTGACAACACACACAAAAAATACAAATGAGAGTTCAGCCTGCAAAGCCCTTGCTGATGGAGCCCCTACAGTCACAGCACTGACAGAAGCCTGCGAAACACAAAAATATAAGCTCTCAATTATTAAATAACAAAAGGGAGGGAACCTTGCTGGTCAGTAGATTGAGGTGGGCTCATCACCCCGCTCTAGCATTAGTTTCCTTTTTTTGATCAGAGGACTGCCCGTCCACTCCCGAATTGTTCACAGCCCGTCTAAAAGAAAAATTTCTTCTTATCAACCTGCTTTTTCTTTTCCTGCTGCGGAGCTTTTGATTTGTAGATAGCCCGTGCGGAATAATCCCACTCCTTAGTGAAGGAGAGATTTTGCATTTCTTCTACGGGAAACCATGCTTGTTGTTTTGCTAAGATTTCTTGAACTAGTTGAAAGCGGTCTTCGACTTGCACCTTGGTAACCACTAGTTTGCGAACTACCTGCTTTTCAGTAAAGAGGCCATACAAAGACCTTTTTGTTTGGAAGTGCAGGGTTACATCACCCAGATAGTAAATTTTTCCTGGCTCTAACTGCCACTTATGGAAGGGGGTAGAAATCTCTTTGTATTGTAGATCTCGGAGAATGGGTAATTCTTTAGAGTTGTCCTCATTGAATAAATAACTGTCGAGCTTGATTTGCTTCCAATAGAGGTCTCCCGGAAGTACTTCATGAATCGCAATGGGTTCATATTCCTTTAGATCCCTGTTGAATCGAGTGATCATTTGCTCTTCTTCTGCGGAATTTTGAAATATGAAACGAGTATTGGCAATATAATAGAGAGGATTCCTCAAGCGACTTTCTTTAAGACTGATCCGTTCATCCCTAATCTTTTCCTGATCGAGTAATAAATCGCTACTGTTATGAATTTTCATCACCCCTTCTTTTACGTCATTATATTCCTCAACCCAATGAACTCCCATTACTACAATTGCTTTGGTCCGTGCTACATTCGAATCCTTAGTAATAATCGGACTAGGCACCGGGCCAGAACAGGAGGCTACAGTGAGTAGGATGAATAAATTCAAACAAATTAGGGGGAAATGTTTATTCAGCATAAGATCCTCTGGTCTAGATAATTGAGTTATATTTTTTGTGTTTCTTTGTTTTAGAGTTCAGCTGGAATATCGTCAACAGAATCATTGCTCGCAGGGCCTCCACAGTCTGGATTTGCAATAAACTTGTCTGAACAAGTATTTAAAAACTTGAAAGGTAACAGTGAATCGAATAGCATCCGCCGGTGAATATCTGAAACATGTCTTAATTCGCAAGCCCGATAGGAGTACAGGAAATTTTATCTGTCAGTTTCTCGTTTCAAGTGGAAAAAGGAGGTTAAATCTTGATATTAAGGCTCCTTTTTAGAACTCATCCTTTTTGTTCTGGGATAAGTGATCGTTTTATGATAAACCAAGAAAAAAATGAAGACATGGATAAAAAAAGACAATCAAAACAATATAAAAAAAAGCGTCTGATTTTATCAAATAAAGATAACAGTGTTCCATATTCAGTAAAACGAATATATAAAAACGTTGAAAATGTTTGACAATTAAAAATTCAATCGTTTATTTGTGTGTAGTGCGACTGTCTATTGAGTCGGCTTACCGGAATTGCGGGTAATGTTATAGCAGGTTGGCCTTTCACGGCTTGCTTTGCTCAGCCAGGATGCGGAGGCAGGGAGCCTCCGTCATATAAAAAGCCCTTTTAGGAGATGCGATAATGAAGAAGTTTTTAAGCCCAGTGATTGTTGGTTTAGCCTTGTTAACAGCCGTAGCCGGTTGTGACAAAAAAGAAGAAGCCACAGCCGCAAACAGCCCTATCAAAATTGGTATCGCTGGTGCCTTTGCCGGTGACTTAGCCCCTTACGGTATACCTCAAAAAAATACTATCAACTTGGCTGTTGAAGAGATCAACGCTGCAGGTGGGGTTTTAGGCCGCCAGATTGAAATCTATGCTGAAGACGATGCTTGTAAACCTGAAACAGCAACGAATGTTGCTTCGAAGCTGATTGGTGAAGGAGTCGTCGCGGTCATTGGGCATACTTGTAGTGGAGCGACCATTGCAGCGATGTCTGTTTATCGCGATGCTGATATTCCTGTGATCTCATCCTCCGCTACCAGCCCTGCTTTAACTTTGGGTGGACAGAACCCCAAGTTCTTTCGAACTATTCCCCATGACAAAGCTCAAGCGGAGCTACAGACTAAATTCATTGTGGAACACTTGAAAGCCAAGAGGGTAGCTGTTGTCCATGATAAGGGTGATTATGGTAAAGGCTTAGCCGTATTGGTTAAGGAAGGATTAGAACAAGCTGGAGTAGAAATTATTCTGTTTGAAGGCATCACTCCCGGCGCTGTAGATTACTCCGCTTTAATTCGAAAGATCGCTAGGGCGAAGCCTGATGTGATTGCCTTTGGTGGTTATCATCCAGAAGGTTCCAAGATTGTTAGTCAAGCAAGAAAAAAAGGGCTTAAAACTCCCTTCGTCTCTGGTGATGGCTTGAAAGATCCTTCATTTATTAAAATTGCCGGAAAATATGCTGAAGGTTACTATGTATCTTCACCTGCGGATATTTCCACCATTGCAAAAACAAAAGAAGTTACGGCTCAGTTGAAAGAAAGAGGACAGCAACCTGGTAACTTCGGATTGCAAACACACGCCGCCATAACTGCTCTAGTCAATGCGATCGAAAAAGCCGGTAGCACTGATTCTGATAAATTAGCCGCTGCTCTTCGCTCCAATACTGTTGCTACTACACTGGGCGACATCTCCTTTGATGAAAGAGGCGACGTGATTGGCTCTGGTTTCTCCATGTATATTGTGAAAAATGGAGATTGGGTAACGGTTAATTATTAATTAACAACCAGTTCACTCTTTTTTATACTCATTGACCAATAAGGCAGCCTTAGAGCTGCCTTATTGCTATGACCCACCTTGGTCCTAAATTTAATATAAACAGACAATGCAAGCTCTTAATGAATCGGGTTCGTTTTTCTTAGAGCTCTTTTTTAGCGGGCTCACCAGAGGCAGTATATATGCTTTAATTGCTCTGGGTTATACCATGGTATATGGTATCATCGGCCTGATTAATTTTGCCCACGGGGAAATCTATATGATTGGTGCCTTTGTGGGTTTGACCGTTGCCGGCATTTTATCAATTTTACAATTCAATCTGATTGCAATCTTGGTCCTGGCAGCACTCTTTGCTATGGTCTACGCCGCCGCTTATGGTTATACCATTGAAAAGGTTGCCTACAAACCACTACGAGGCTCGACTCGACTGGCGCCTTTGATTAGTGCGATTGGGATGTCCATGTTCTTGCGAGAATATGTCATACTAGCTCAAACTCCTGATTTTGTTTCATTTCCAGCGTTGACAGAGGGACTCTTTGATCTGGGAGCTTTCTCCAGCATGATCCAACCGACGGAATTGGTGATCTTGATTTTCTCTTTCCTGATGATGGCAGGCCTTTTTATCTTGATTAAAAAGACAAAAATCGGGAAAGCGATGCGTGCAATTTCTCAGGATCGCGAAATGGCAATGCTACTGGGGGTTAACAGTGATCGCATGATTTCCCTGACCTTTATGATTGGTTCAGCCTTGGCTGCATTCGGTGCGATTTTGATCTCTGCTCATGTCGGGCAAATTAACTATAATATTGGTTTTGTTGTCGGCATCAAAGCTTTTACCGCCGCAGTTTTAGGGGGAATTGGAAGTATCCCTGGTGCAGCCTTAGGTGGCATTATCCTTGGGTTAACTGAGAGTTTTGCTACGGGTTATGTCTCCAGTGATTATGAGGATGTGTTTGCCTTCGGAATTCTGGTTTTGATCCTAATATTCAAGCCAGCCGGTATCCTTGGTAAATCAACCACAGAAAAGGTCTAGGAGGTCAGAATGGTAGAAAATATTAAAAAATCTTCAATTATAGCTGTTTGGTTTATCTTTCTTAGTTTCCCTCTGGTAGTGCTCAGAGTCGACTATATCGATAAAACCATTGACTATCGTTGGCACAATATTCTTTGGATCGGGATTGGTGCCTTCTTTATTTCCTGGGTTTGGCGTTATTTCTTGAAGCGTAAAAATGAATCTGACAAGAGTTCTGAAGGGAAGAATCAAGGTACATCTGCCTCTACGAGTCGATTCCAAGTACAAAAGATCTTTGAACACAAATTTGCCCTCTTGGGTATACTGATCGCGGCAGCGATCGTACCACAATTCATGTCCACCTACCAAACCTCCATCTTCATTACAGCAATGATGTATGTGGTGCTGGGCTTGGGCCTGAACATTGTGGTGGGTATGGCAGGTCTGTTGGACTTGGGTTATGTTGCCTTCTATGCGGTAGGAGCTTATACCTACGGCTTATTGAACCTGCATTTCGGTCTTGGCTTCTGGATTTCTATCCCTATTGCCGGAGTACTAGCCGCCTCTTTCGGCGTCTTATTGGGTATTCCCGTCTTAAGATTACGTGGTGACTATTTAGCCATTGTGACACTGGGCTTTGGTGAAATTGTCCGCTTGGTCCTGGAAAACTGGGATGTAGTGACTAGAGGCCCTAGTGGAATTCCCGGAATTCCAAAGCCCGCTTTTTTCGGGGTTAAGCTAGGCTTTGCCGGAAATATGACTTACCTCTTTTATATTATTTTGGCTTTAGTGGTGATCGCCATGGTAGCGACTCGCCGTCTGCAAAGCTCTCGCATCGGCCGTTCCTGGGTAGCGCTACGGGAAGATGAAATTGCTTGCCAGGCAATGGGGATTGATACTACCAAAGCAAAACTGGCTGCTTTTGGTTTGGGTGCTTTTTGGGCTGGAATCATTGGTGTCTTCTTTGCAGCAAAAAGTAGCTTTGTGAGCCCGATGAGCTTTACCTTCTTTGAATCCGCGATTATTCTCTCCATTGTGGTCTTAGGGGGAATGGGCTCTGTCTTAGGCGTTATCTTAGCTGCCGGGATCTTAATCTTACTGCCGGAATACTTACGTTTTATGGCAGACTACCGCCTGTTGATATTTGGTGCTTTGATGGTAGTGATGATGGTCTTCAAACCAGGTGGTTTGATTACCAATATTCGCCAGCAATATACTTTACCAAAAAGGAACTCCAAAGAGGAACTCGCAGAACTCCACTCATCAGAGACATAATATGGCTGTAGTACTAAAAACAGATAAGATAACTAAATCATTCGGGGGTCTGCTGGCTCTGGATGAAATGACATTAGACTTCCGTGAACAAGAAATCGTGGCGTTGATCGGTCCTAATGGAGCAGGTAAGACTACTTTTTTTAATAACATCACAGGGATGTATACTCCCACTTCCGGGACCGTGGAGATTTTCCCCCCAAATCAGAAAAGCGTGAAAATTCAGGGGATGAAACCCAATCTGATTACGGAATTGGGACTGGCACGTACCTTTCAAAATATCCGACTTTTTGGGAATATGACGGTGATTGAAAATGTGATGGTGGGTCGCCATTGTCGGACCAAATCCCACATTTTTGGCGCTGTGTTCCAAACTTCTTCCTTCAAGCGAGAGGAAAAAGAGTCCGTGGAGAAGTCTTTTGCCCTCCTGGAAATGATCAATATGAGTCATCTTGCGGGAAACTTGGCTAAAAACCTATCCTATGCGGATCAACGGAGGTTAGAGATTGCTCGTGCACTGGCTACGGATCCTTTCCTGTTATTACTGGATGAACCCGCAGCAGGGATGAATCCTCAGGAAACAGAGGATTTGGATCAGTTGATCGTTCATTTGCGTGATGAGTTAAAAATCACCATTCTTTTGATTGAACATGACATGAAACTAGTGATGAAAATCTCGGATCGTATCTTTGTCATGAATCAAGGTCGACTGATTGCTCAGGGTACACCTGTCGAAATTCAGAACAACCCTGAAGTCATTAAAGCCTATTTAGGAGAATAGAGGATGCTGAAACTGGTTAATGTTCAATCTTTTTATGGAAAAATCCAGGCACTGAAAGGGATTAATTTAGAGCTCCATGAAGGTGAGATTGTCACCTTGATCGGAGGAAATGGTGCCGGTAAAACCACGACTCTGATGTCTATTTCCGGACTGGTTAAACCAAAATTTGGTGAAATTATTTACAGGGGACAGCAGATACAGACTCTCAACCCCGATGAGATTGTGAAGCAGGGCTTGGTTCAAGTGCCCGAAGGCCGACGAATCTTCCCGGATTTTACTATTTTGGAAAATTTGGAAATGGGTGCCTATCTGCGTAACGATAAGGCTGGAATCAAAGCGGATATGGACTATGTATTCGGATTATTTCCTATCTTGAAGGAGCGGATACAGCAATCGGCGGGAACTCTTAGTGGTGGCGAGCAACAGATGTTGGCTATCTCTCGGGCTTTAATGGCCCGCCCTAAATTGTTATTATTAGATGAACCTTCCTTAGGTTTAGCTCCTTTGATTATTAAAGATATTTTTAATATCATCAAGCAAATCAATAAGGAACACAATACCACGATTTTCTTAGTGGAACAGAATGCCAACCAGGCATTGCAGATTGCCGACCGTGCTTATGTACTGGAGAATGGTGAAATCACTTTACATGATAAAGCCTCTGTCCTCTTGAATGACGAGTCCGTCAAAAAAGCCTATCTGGGAATGTCCTAAGAATAATCACGGCTTCTCACCAGGAGAGGCCGGTTTTCTAAACTTCTAGCTGGCATTTTTATTTCGTTTTGCCAAAACTTTAGAGGCCAAATGAGAACTCAGTACTTCATATTGCTTCAAGTTCATGTCATACATCCCCAAACCGTGGGTCATTTCTCGTAAGACTGGAGTATAATTCTGTAGTTCTGAAAGAGGAATCGCAGCAGTCACCACATTCGTAAACTCTCGTGGTTCATACCCTTGAATACGACCACGTCGAGAAGCAATGTCTTTGGAAATCCTGCCCATTGCATGTTCGGGAACATCAATTTCCACCTCCATAATCGGTTCAAGGAGAGTGGGTTTTGCTTCAGGTAAGGCTTTACGTATAGCCTGAATGCCTGCTGCCTGGAAAGAATAATCCGAGGAGTCCACATTATGAAACGCTCCGTCATTAAGGGTTACTTTGACATCCACAACAGGAAAGCCCAAGTGTCCTTTTTGCAATGCCTCAATGACCCCTTTTTCCACAGAAGAAATGAATTGTCTGGGAATCGAACCACCGACAATCTTATTAATAAATTCAAAACCTCCACCCCTTGGCAAGGGTTCTATAGTGATCTTGACTACGCCGAATTGACCATGGCCTCCCGTTTGTTTTTTGTGCTTGCCTTCAACATTGACGGTAGCGCTGATTGTTTCATGATAAGCAATCTCCGGGAGTTCTAAACTTATTTCCACGTCATAATTTTTTTCTAAATATTCTTGTAGTACTTGTAGGTGCATCACCCCCATGCCGGAAAGTAGCATCTCTCCCGTTTCATTGTTTTTATGCAGTCGATAAGAAGGATCCTCGGCGATACAGCGTTGCAGGGCGGTCAGCACACGCTCTTCTTTTACTTTTTCTGGTATAACCAGTCGAAAGGTACAATGGGGGATCAGTCGTGGCATGGGATCAAATAATACCGGATGGGCGGGGTCACAAAAGGTTTGATTGCTACTGATTTCTTCCATTTTCTCCAGGAGGATAATATCACCAGGACCGGCCATTTCCATTTCCTTCAGCTTTTCTCCATGGATATAGTTAATCCTCCCCACTACAAATTTCTCATGAGTACTACTATTCAAAATTTTAGCCCCCTTTCCCAAGCTTCCGGAAAGTACCAGTAAATAACTAAGTTTGCCCGCGTAGCGATCATGGATGGTTTTGAAGGAGATTGCGGAAAAAGGTTCTGAGGCAATGGGTTTTCTCTCCACATACTCTGTAGAACCCGCCTCTGGTATCACGCCAACCCAAGAGCTATGTTTATGATATGCGGGAAAATGTTGTTCCATAAACAGCTTCAATGCCAGGGTTCCGACCTCTGCCTTTGCCGCACCAACTAAGATGGGAGTTACTTTCCGCTGAAGAACACTCTGAGTGAGTACCTGCTCTAAAAGGGGCACGGGAAGGGGTTTCCCCTCAATGTAAAGCTCCATCAGCTCTTCATCTAATTCAGCCAATTGCTCCACTGTCGACTCTCGGTAAAAGGTAACTTCCTCTTGACTGGTGAGAGGAAGCTCCTGAATTTTTGGTTTTCTTCCTTGCCCTAAAATCAGTTGTTCCTTGAGTACATCAATAACCCCAACCAATTTACCATCATCCGACCAGGGAATAAATAATACCAGAGGCTTCAATGAAAGTTTTAATTCAATATCGTGTAAAGTATTCTCAAAATTAGCTTCCGGCAGGTCTAGCATATTTATGAAGATCGCCCTGGGAGAGTCTTGACTCACAACTGACTCCCAAACTCTCATACTGCTATCAGAAATCCCCGTTCCAGAAACCACAAAAAGAGCCGTACCAGCGATGTAAAGGGCTGTTTTTACTTTTGGAAGAAAATTAGTATTGCCTGGTGTATCAATGAGTGTGATACGTGCTTCCGGGGACTCATAGCGATAGAAACGATTATAGATCGTATATCCACGGGATTCTTCCTCTGAGGATTCAATGATGGTGGAATCTGTTCCAGGCTGTAATTTCAATAATCCTTCAATAACTTTGGACTTCCCTACCGTATCTCTACCTACTACCGCTACATTGCAAACATTCTTTACCACTGTCGAGCTATTCATATTGTCTCCTGGTTAAGGGGGTTAGTCTGATGGCTTCTTAAACTATAACCATAATTTCAACCCCCTATCAATGGAGATTTTTGTTCCTTTTTTAGAAGGGAACCAGAGTCAGTACTAGTTTTTGGAATCCTTGCTTCAATTGCTGGAAACAGTTAGATTTTTGGATGTAGCAGTCAGCATTCAAATGTTACTTAACTAGTCTTACGGTTTAAAAGTCCCTGCAGTCGAAATGACACAAAAATACACTTTTTACACAATCCCAGAAAAATGGGGATATAAGCAACAGTCTAGTCTCTTATTGACGATTAATACCGAGTACCACCTTGATGAAACAAAATAAATTCTATGATTGGATTAAAAAAAGCTATTTTTTCCTATTTTTTCTACTTGCTACTTTTTCTACGCTAGCTGCACTTAGTTCTTTATATTTTAGTGAGGGAGCTCAGGAGTATGCTCAGGTGATTAACCTGAGTGGCAAGCAGCGCGTACTAGCCCAAAGGTTGGTTCACCTAGCCAAAGAGTTGATCCGACTTGAAGGTAAGGAACCCAGCGATATTTTAAGGAGGCAAACACTGCAGTCCTTGAGTCAGATGAAAGCGAACCACCAACGTCTGACAGCGAAGCAATCATTGAGTGAATCCATAGGAGGAGAAGTTCCTGACTCTGTGTCGAGAGCCGTCGACACTATTAGGATCCAGGAAATCTTTTTTTCTGCTCCCCACAATGCGGATCACAGGATCCAGAGCTTTTTTAATTTTATTGAAGCAGTCCTGGCTGGAGAAATACGCCAAGAAAAGGTCATTAACTTGGTGCTCCTGCATGATGGCTTTGATGAACTCTACCAAACCTTAGACTTTATAGTGAATAGCTTTCAACAAGAAAGTGAGCAAATCCATGCTTTACAACATAAACTTATAATCTTCTGGTGGGCAATTACCTTAGCAATTTTAGGAACCTTCTTTTTTAAGCTTTACCAACCCCTGGTATTTAAGATCAATCAGGAACTACACAAACAAAAAAAGCATCAAGCCGACCTAAGAAAGCTATCCTTAGCAGTGGAACAAAGTGCAAATGGAATCATCATCACTGATTTGGCGGGCAAGATAGAATTTGTCAATAAAGCCTACGAACGAGTCACTGGCTACACACAGTCAGAGTTACTGGGGCAGAACCCCCGGATGTTTAAAACAGATTATCATCAGGATACTTATTATCAAGAGCTATGGGCATGCCTGATCAGTGGAAAAACTTGGCATGGTGAG
The DNA here is from genome assembly GCA_002401295.1 of SAR324 cluster bacterium. Taxonomy (GTDB): domain Bacteria; phylum SAR324; class SAR324; order XYD2-FULL-50-16; family XYD2-FULL-50-16. The sequence goes on from NVSR01000119.1 coordinate 20,830, forward strand.
TTTTATAATCGAAAAAAAGATGGCAGTCTATTTTGGGAAGAAGCTACAATCACCCCCTTAAGAGATGAAAATGGAGCCATTATCAGCTATGTAGCAATTAAAGAAGATATTACCGAGCGAAAAGAGATCAACGATGATCTCAAAAATGTAAATAATAAATTAGCCTCCATATTGGAGACGGCAAATCGGGGATTTTGGTTGATTGATGAGCAGGCTATCAGCCTGGAAGTCAACCACAGACTGACAGAAATTTTAGAGGTGCCCAAGGATCAGATCTTAGGGCAGAGCATTTTTAATTTTGTGGATAAGGCCAACGCAAAGATCTTCCACCAGCAGATGCAAGAAAGGGGGCAGTACAAGAAAACCAACTATGAGATCGCCTTGCAAAGGCCAGATGGCTCTCAAGTCCCTTGTGTTTTTAGCGCCTC
>NVSR01000120.1 GCA_002401295.1 SAR324 cluster bacterium
CTTGGTTTGCCCCTGGACCTCAATATCAATCCAGCCATGCTCACAAATGGGCCGATCAAATTGAGAGGTTTGGTAAGCCTTGGGTAAGTCTGGATAAAAATAATTTTTTCGCGCGAATTGAGAATCTCTGCGAATGTCGCAGTTCGTCGCCAAGCCCAACATGATCGCAAATTTGACTGCCTGCTCGTTGATCGTGGGTAAAACTCCGGGAAGTCCTAAGCAGACGGGGCAAGTATTCTCATTGGGAGCCTTACCGAATTCTGTAGAACAGCGACAAAACATTTTTGACTTTGTCGCCAGTTGTGCATGAACTTCCAGTCCGATGACCGATTCAAATTCCATGGATTCTCTGTTAATAAATGTGGTTACCGATCCTATCTGCGTCCCGGCTTTCAATTGACAGGCAGAGGGCGATAATGAAGACTGTTGGCTTGAAACGAGTTCCAATTTTTAAGGAGCCCCCCTTCTATTTCAATGTCTTTCACCAAAAAAGCGGATCGCCTGTTTTTTAGTAACTTGATAAATTCAGTTGTATCGATCAGCCCTTGTTAAATCAAGTTTAAAAAGTAGCTTGACTTGGGTACTGCCGCAGCTTTCAACCCCTAAACTCCCTAATTTATGTCTTCTTCAAAACAGCCTCTCACGTGGAAAAAGGCTTTTTTTTCCTCCCCCGGACCGGATAACCTACGAGAAGTTTTATCTCTCTTGCTCAAGGGACTTTGCATGGGTTCCGCTGATATTATCCCTGGGGTTTCCGGAGGTACCATTGCCCTAATTGCCGGTATCTATCAGAAGCTGATGCAGGCTATCCAATCTTTTAACAGCCGGACTATCGCTCACCTGTTTCGCTTCCAATGGAAAGAGGCTTTAAGCACGGTACACCTGCGTTTCTTGCTCACCCTCTTTGGCGGGATTGTGATCGCGATCGTTTCCATTGCTCGCATTATGAATTACCTCTTACACGAGCAGGCCATCTTAACCTGGTCCTTATTTTTCGGACTGATCCTGGCCTCTATTCTCATTTTGGGACGAAACATCAAGCATTGGATGGGACTGGAAGGTCTATCGCTTTTGGTGGGAGCTTTGGCCGCATACTTCCTGGTCGGTGTGATCCCTGTTGAGACTCCAGAGAGCCTCTGGTTTATCCTGCTATCCGGCATGATCGCCATTTGTGCCATGATCCTTCCCGGTATTAGTGGTGCTTTTATCCTCTTGATTCTGGGAAAATACGAGTTTGTTACCAATGCTATAAAACACCCTTTCAGCTTGGAAAACATGGCGGTAATCCTGGTTTTTTGTGTGGGCTGCCTCTTTGGACTCTTAAGCTTTTCCCGCGTTCTATCATTTTTCCTGGACCGTTATCAAGCCATCACCCTGGCTTTATTGACAGGATTGATGTGTGGCTCCATGCGTAAAGTCTGGCCCTGGAAGGAAGTACTTGAGAGTAAAGTGATTCGTGGAAAGGTCCATGTGCTACGAGAAAGCAATATTCTACCCAGTGTTTTTGATACTCAACTTTTACTGGCTATTTGCTTGATGGGTATTGGCTTCTTACTCATCCTATTCATGGAACGCCAAGCGAACACACAAGGATCAGGCATTAGGCATTAGGCATTGACTAGCCCTGCTCTGTCTTTTTTCTATTTTAAGAGCAGGATTCCAAAGGAAAGCTCCTATACATAAAACGGTAAAAAGGATAGAGTGGTGGTTTTTACAGCTATATTTTATTTTCTTCGGTAATTACCTAAGCTTTCTGCTTTAAATGTTCTAATTGATTATATTGTTTTTATACAAAGAACAATGCGTGGTTTGATTGGTGTAGCTTTACAAATTCACTAGATTAGGCTAGCTTTGCTCATACTAATACTATTGATTCTTGCAACAGCAATATTTTATTTATGATATCAAAACCATACATTACATTATTCCTCTTGTTAGCAGGGGCACTAGGCTCTCCTGACGTTCGAGCTTCAACCTCCTCACCCATCAAGATTCAAGAGGTAGAAACTCGGGCACTGATCCAACACAGTCAAGATAAGAGTTTCTTTGACTATCCTGCGTCAAAGAACCTCACCCACGCCTCCAATAGCTTGGCAACGGTCCCTGAAGGTAATGTTTTTTCAGTACCTACTCCTCCGAACCCGGTTTTTTCTACAGATCAAGAAGCATCGGACACTGAAACCAGCCCCATCAGTTTACTGCAAATCCCAACGCCGAGGTTTTCCTCCCCGCTCCTGGAGGCCCTCCCCGTAGGATTGGAAGGAGATCTAGCTGAAGATTGGCTCGGGCCGAATTCAGTGGAGGACACTCAACTCTCGGTTGAAGATACCCCATTACTGAATTCAACACAGGAATTAAAAGAGGACACTCAACTCTCAGCTGAAGACCTCCCATTGCCGGATTCAATACAGGAATTAAAGGAGAAGACTCAACTCTCAGTTGAAGGCCTCCCATTACCGGATTCAACACAGGAATTAAATGAGAAGACTCAACTCTCAATTAAAGACCTCCCATTGCCGGATTCAACACAGGAATTAAATGAGAAGACTCAACTCTCAGTTAAAGACCTCCCATTGCCGGATTCAACACTAGATGCGGAAGAAATCTCAGCATCCCCAGCTTCAGTTATAAATAAAAGTAAAACAGAAACCATCAGCACAGCGATAGAGCAACCGCCAGTCTACAATGAGCAATCTGAAGCAGCCTTCATCGTAGAAGAAGTTGTAGTTGACACAGAAAATAAAAATGAAGATGAGGCCTATAATCCTAAAGCCTATAATGTCCCTGATATCGAACTCGTTTCCAATAAAAAGATCGAGGCCTTTATCAAGATGTATACTCAGCGCAGGCGCAAGGCCCTTGAGATAGCGATTACCAGGTCGGCTAAATACATGGGCATGATCCACCGAATTTTTAAGGAACATGGTTTACCCCTGAATTTGGCTTACCTTGCCATCGTAGAATCAAACTTTAATCCAGTCGCCCGCTCCAAGGCTCAAGCACTGGGCCTGTGGCAATTTATGAGCTACACGGGGAAAGCCTATGGCTTAAGCAATAGCTGGTGGCATGATGATCGCTATGATCCGGAAAAATCCACAATTGCCGCTGCCAACTACCTCAAGCACCTTCACCGACAATTCAAAGGGGATTGGGAACTGGCATTAGCTGCTTATAATACTGGTGGTGGCAGGGTTCGCCGAGCCATTCGCCGAGCCAAGGCTCAGAAAAAAGCAGCAAATTTTTGGTCTTTACGACTGCCACGGGAAACTCGTGGTCATGTACCTGCTTTTTACGCCGTAGCTACGATTTTCAACAATCTGGAGGCATATGGTTTTGCCCCTGCACCTGCCCACCTGGAACAACCTCAGAGACAAATGGTTATCGTTCCCGGTGGTGTTCCCCTCAAGCAAGTTGCTGCCGTTTTAGGTACAAAACTTCAGGATTTAAAAGAGTTAAATCCAAATCTCAAACGTGGCATCACTCCCGCCACAGCGGCTACTTTTGAGATTGCCATTCCCACAGATGTAGCTTTGGGAGTTGATGAATACAATCAACTGAACGAAAGCCGGAAACAGTTCTGGAAGTATCACCGCGTGCGCAAAGGAGAATCTCTCTGGACGATTTCAAGAAAGTATCAAGTCCCCATTAAAAAAATTAAAAGCTTTAACCACATGAGGCGGACCCTTTTGAGGATTGGGCAGAAGCTTATGTTGCCTTTGCCCTCTGACTGGGCTCCCAAGAAATACCAACGCCCGTATAAACCAGTAAAGGTCAAAAAAATTCCAGGATTGAACTATGCACACAAAGTACGGTCCGGTGATACTCTTTGGTCAATCAGTCTCAAGTATGCTGTGACGATTCGCCAACTGCGAGCCTGGAATCCGAGAGCATCCCGCTCCAGATACTTAAAAATCGGCACGAAACTTTACCTTAAAAGACCGGTAAAGGTAGCCGGGCTGAATTAATCTCTTCTCTTTGGAGGCTTCAGCTGATTTGAAGCCCCACAATCTCTGAGGTTTATCCGGGAAAAACAATCGTTTCAGTCCCCGTTTTAGCAGTAAAACTTTATACAAGGTGTACTACTAAAATCAATGGAACCTGCCACAAGAGGATTTACCTTACTGGAGATGATGATTGTACTAACCATTTTCTCCTTACTTCTCGGTGTTGCCTCCCTGGGCTTTCGTCCTCTCTGGGGCAAGCATCAAGTGCGCATGGCGACGGGCGATTTAATCCAGAGGTTACAAACTTTAAGGATTAAAGCCATCTTGGACCGCCGCAAGTACCAGGTCGAAATTTACAATCATTTCTTTTTGTCCCACCGAATCGATGCCGAGTGGACCCAGCAGCAGCTCAATCCGGGCATTCAATACCATTACTCAAAGGTAGATACGGCTTGTCAACGTTTTGAGATCCCCAAGACCATTAAGATCAGCTTCAGCAGTGCTGGCAGTACCACACCGATTACTATTTGCCTTCAATACGAACAATGGTATCAAAAGCTCATCCTTAGCTCTTATGGCAATATCCGTACGACCAGGATCCGGTAGCCCCGGAATCACTTTGATCGAAGTACTAATCAGCCTGGTGATTTTTTCTGTGGCTCTAGGACTCTCCAGTCGTTTTATCGCGGCAGGCATGCAGCATCCCTTTATCAAAGCTCCAGTGGACCCCTGGCTACTATTCATCAGCCATACTGAGGAAAAACTAGGCAACCTACCAGCAAACTCCATTCTCTTACAGGATGGCAAGCACCCGTCCCCCTTCCCAGAGCTGACTCCCCCCACAAATTTACAAAGGTGGTCTCTGGAATGGGAAGAGAATAGCTTAGGCCAGGGTAACGCACTTTTTGAAGCAACAAACAAAGATGGAAAAAAAATACAATGGAGAATATTCCGCTAAAGCAACAGTCTCTCCGGGCCTCAGCTTGTTGGAACTTTTGATCACCACCTTGATTTGTAGTATTCTGATGGGAATTTTCAGTACTCAATACCCCGCATTGCAACGTATGAGCTATCGCTTTCTTGAGCAGAGCAATTTCGAGGAAAAGTATCTGATCTTTCTAATAAAATTGGAAGAACAGTTTCAAATGACAGAGCTCAACAACGCACAAGATTTGGCATTGCTGCAACAGATGACCTTCAGGATTGATTATGCTTGGGATGGGCAATACACGCAGGCCAGTGATCGTATTGCCTATCAATGGAATGCCCAACAGCAACGCATAGAGCAGCGCAAGGGGAATGGAGCTTTCAATGGAATTATTGGAGGAATCCGCTCTTTTTCCTGGACTCCTGCCTCTGCAACTCCTTTTTGCTATCGGCTGGACTTAAAGTCCCTTTATAGCGAACGCTTACGAAGCAACCTTTTTTGCCGACAAGCCCTTACCTTTTAGTTTTTGGAGGGGATCAGCCCAAGCCCACATAAAAAGGAATATTCGTAAGTACTTTTTCCATATAGTCCGCTGCCACGGTTATGAACCAGGGCAAGAAGATAATCAAGACGCCCATCACTCCCATCATTTTAGGTATAATGGCCAGGGTCATTTCCTGGATCTGTGTGACCGCCTGAAAAATAGAGACTGCAAGTCCTAGAATCAACGCTACTAACAAGGGTGGCGCCGATAGCTTAACGGTGACCAGGATCGCATCCGCGGCAAAGGAGGTAACAAATTCTGGTGTCATGGTTTTATCCGGAAAAACTTTGTACAAGAGAAGCGGTAATCAGATACCAGCCATCCACTAAGACAAAGAGCATTAACTTCATCGGTAGAGAAATCATAATTGGGGGTAACATCATCATCCCCATCGCCATCAAAACTGAGGATACGACCATATCAATGACAAGAAAAGGGATATAAATAATAAATCCCATCTGAAAAGCGGTCTTCAATTCACTGATAACGAAAGCTGGAATCACAACCCAAACAGGGATTTCCTTAATATTCCTGGGGCGTTTGATCTTTGCGATACGCACAAAGAGAGCCAGATCTTTTTCTCTGGTAAAACGTACCATAAACCGCTTGATGGGTGCCGCTGCTCGGTCAAAAGCAACTTCCTGACTGATTTTTTTATCAAAATAGGGTTTAAGAGCCTGGGTTTGTACCTGCCCCCAAACCGGCGCCATAATGAAGAAGGTTAAAAACATGGCAAAGCCCAACAGAACTTGATTAGGTGGAGATTGTTGGGTTCCCAGAGCATTCCGCAAAAAGGACAAGACAATGATAATCCTGGTAAAACAGGTCGTCATAATCAAAATTGCTGGTGCCAGGGTCAAAACAGTTAATAAAGCAATTACCTGGAGTGAAGAAGCGACCTGATCGGGATTCGATGACTGGCCGACTTCCAAGTTGAAGCTCGGTATCGGTACGGTTTGAGCGAAACCATGAGTCGGGATCAAAAAAAAGCCCAATAAAGCACCGATTGGAAACAGGATCGTAGGTAATTCCCGCCACCAGCTCATCCACTGCTTTTTTGAACTGAGTATTATACCTGAACTGGACAATTTTACTCCTAAGATACTCTTATTTAGTTTTAATTTATTAAAGGCCATCGAGCCGATAATCAACTAAGTTTGAAAGGGGTAAATCATAAAGTAAGCAAATAATAGACCTGAAACTTGCTTTCGGGAAATGCTATTCGAATACTATTTTTTTAGCGTAAGTCAATTCACCTAAGTCAACCTGAAGTAGGAAAAGCCACTTGAGAGAAATTACGGATGACGGCCTGTTTGAATTGTTGACGTTTGAGGTATTGATCAAACTCTGTTTTTAAACGCAGTGTTTTTTCAAGTTGTTCCAACCTATTCTGATAGGGTTTCCCCTTTTCCCCCCGTTCCAGAGCCTGCGCCTTTTGTATTTTCGCACGCTCACTCCGTCTACTCCGCACTAATAGCACACGGTGTTTTTGATCAAGACGTCTCAAGAATTGATCTCGTTCACGCACCAATAAAATACGCCGATCCATAAGGGTCATAATTTGCTGCTGCTCTTGCTCAAACCCCTTCCGTATCTGAACGAAAAAATAGGGGCTAGTCTCCATCGATTTCCCCAGGGAGCGCACAAAGAGGGCTTTTTCTTTCCGGCGCCACTTGCCTAAACGCTGACTTTTTAGCACAGACTGAAAAAAATACTGAATGAACTGCTCATTCCATTGAAAATATAAATCTGAGGGAGTGAAAATCACTTTTAAGGCAGACTTTACCCTTCCTTGGTCCACCCTTACTGCCTCTTCTTTTTTCAAGATAGGTAGTTGCTGGTCAAAGGCAAGTTTCCGAGTGATTAACTGGACCTGTTCGAAAAAAAGTTTACGATCACCTTGTTGAGCGCTCAGTTTTAAGAGAAATTCAATCACAGGAATAAAATACCGATCTCCTTCCTGGTATTTCAAAGCTGCTTGAGTAGCCGCCGGAAAATCCTTTTCCATATAGGCAAGCTGAGCTTTGACAAACCCCAAGTCCCGATAGTCAGGCAAGGTTTGATCAATCAACTTGATTGTCTCTCTTAATTTCTGAGGTTGCCTATACCCTAGATTCAAATGAGAGAGATAATTTAAGGCATAGACATCCTTTCGTTGTTGAACTAACGCTTCCAATTGATCAACGTGGAGGCTGCTAGGTGGAGTTTGTCGGATTTCAACGAATTCGTATTGCCCCTTCATCCAGGGAACATAAAGACTCCACGCTAATACTAAGCAAATAGAAATAGGAATAAAGTGCTTCAACGTATTAGTGAGACTCTTAGAGCTTTTGATCACAGGAGAGCTGGCCACTGTAAACCGAGCTAAGATTAAAACCACAGCAATCAGGGTATACAAGGGAAATTTAACCACCATCATGCGTGGTGCCACAGAAAAGAGAGATTGAATCAGGTAAGCAATAAAACCGCCCGCAATGCCAATCGCAACTTTTTGCGCTAGCGGGGAGGAAGAGTTTCTAACAATTCGAAAGATCTGCAGGAAGAGATAGCCCCAAAAGAAAAGAAAGACGATTCCCCCGACCAAACCAGCTTCCTGGAGGTACTCCAGATATTCTGAGTGAACATGATTATAACTATGTTCAGAGTGAAATAACCGAGCGTTGGCAGGAACAAACTGGAAGAAGAGATTATAAGAACTGCCCAATCCATATCCAATCCATGGGGAGCCTTGAATTGACGTTACTGCTGCTTCCCAGGGCATAAACCGCCCATACCAGGCTTCAATATTGAAAACAGCGGCAAGGCGTGACTGTTGAAAACCTTCGTCTAAAGAATAAAAAAGGAAAAAAGCTATAATTAGAAGGGCAAGACTTACACCTAGAGCCAGGATGATTCGCTTTCGAGTCTTCGAGGAACTCAGAAAAAAAGCATAACCCAGGATTGTGATAAAAAGGCTCACCAAAGTAGCCCCTAAAGCCGCTCGACTCTGAGCGGTAACGATCGTGCATAGAGTAATAATGAACGTCAACAAGGCAAATCGGTTCCACTTACTGAAGCTCCACCTTGACTTTAACTCGTCTTTTTTAGAGGAATTGGATTCAGGTATTGAAAGAATTAGAAAAAGTGGCAATAGTTGAATCAAAAAGCCAGAAAAATAGTTACGATTACCAAAGGTTGCTTTCATACTGGACCCCTGACCCAGGTTCAAACTAAAAGACTCGACATCAAATAATTCGACCCAGGCCCAGATACTGGAATAAAGAAGGGTGATGCCCATAAAAAGAAAAAGAACCCTTAAGTCTTCAGTCCGACGAGTTATTTGATAAAGAAAGACTACCCATAAAATCAATGAAAGATTCGTTACCAGTTCATAGTCAAAATTATAATTATATTTCCCTTGGTAAAACCAGTACCCCGGTAGAGTCACCAGCAGAGGTAGCCCCAGGAAGCCCCAAAGTGACCAGGGAGCCGCCCTATTTCCAGATTGATAATAGGACCAGACTACAAATATTGTGAGAAGGGTCACACTAGCTAGGACCAATAGAATTTTATAACTATTAACTTGATAGAGCACATAATAGGCAGTGCTATTCACGCCCCAAAACAATAAACCAAATAAAAAAAGTCTTTGCTGAATAAAAGCTCTTGACTGATCAAGGACGGCTGAGGTTTTCATTGGTATAGCATGCGTGGGATAATTATTGAGACGGCGGCAGTGATCAAGATATGAGAGGGTCAGTGTATCCTCACAAACCTTGCATTTTGTATAAAAGTAATTGACTAAAAACAAACATTATAGGGTTTTTTCTTAGATATTCCCTTGGGTTTATTGTAGATTTTTCATTCTTGTTTGATTAAGGTACTTGTTCAAGCACAATTTTTTCTTCTGGAAAACCTGTGTTTTGATCTAATTCAACGTTATATTTCATACTCATAGGACTTACATTGATTGATTCGGTTTTTCAACTTCTTTTCCGCCATGAAGCCCCAATTTCGGAAAAACAGATTGCCATGTTCCACGGCTATACGAAAACACGGGATCTTGAGATGCTCCAGGGAATATTGAAAACGGATCACCGCTTTCACTCTTGTCGGGACAACCTCTGGCAATGTGCTCCTCTCTCTGAATTAATTCCAGATGACAAGATCTCAGAGATTGATTTCATCATTACTGATATTGAAAGCACGGGCTCTCTGCGTGGTACGGATCGAATCATTGATTTAGCTGCCGTTAAAATTCGCAATGGGCAAGAGATCGGGCGTTTTGAAAGTTTAGTAAACCCGCAAAAAGAGATCTCTGATCAGATTGTCAGATTAACGGGCATCACTAATGAAGCAGTGTCCACAGCCCCCACAATTGAAGAAATCTTGCCGAAATTCATTGAATTCGTGGATAAAGGGATCTTTGTAGCCCACAACTCTTTATTTGACTACCATTTTATCAATGCGGAAATTCGACGTTTACAGTTACCGGAACTGGAAAGTCGCATGGAAATTTGCACCTTTCGCTTGGCGAAAAAATTATTACCTGATGTGAGGGCCCGTGGAGTCAGTGGTTTAGCCGAGTATTATAATTACACCCTGGAAAATAGACACCGTGCGATGCCAGACGTGTTAGCCACAAAATATTATTTTGAGCAGTTCCTGGAAGAGCTAGGTAAGCAGGATATTCACAACCTCCATCAATTAGTGCTATTCCAGAAAGAGATCATTACAAAGAAAAAAATCAAAAAGAAAATCAAGAGCTTTCTCCGAAAAAAGGCTCATTTTGCCTCAAGTAAGGGAAAAAGGGGGAGCTATGAACACAAGTAGCTCCTTAAACCTCCATCAGCGACTGATTGAGGTGCTAGTTCAAAAAGGGGTGTCTACTAAAAAAGACCTGGAAGAACAGTGGGAAACAGCCATCAGTAAAGATGTTTCCTTTCGCAAACAACTGATCAAGTCCAAAATCATTCGGGACCTGCCCTATCAAAAAACCGTGGGTTCATTATTAGATCTGACAGTTGTTGAGCGAGTCGGGACATTAGCTGCGGATTTTCAAAAGAAGTTCACCACTCAAATTCCCATCCGCTTTGCCAAGCAGTACCTCTTTTATCCGACGAGCTTCAGCAAAGATGAGTTGATTTTGGCTGTCGTCTCACCTTGGCCCAGTATTCCTTATGAGGAGGCAGCCAGGGAATTAGGCCAGACTTTTTCTCTGGTTTTAGCCACGGAGCAAGAAATCCTCGATGGCATCAATCGAGCCTATGATCGCAGCACGGGCTCTGCGGAAGAGGCTGCTGAAATTTTGGAAGAAGATGAGGAGTTGAAACTGATTAGCGAACTCTCTGGAGAGGAAACGGAAGACCTGTTAGATTCGGAAGACGAAGAGCCCATCAAACGACTGATGAACTCTATCCTCTTCCAGTCGGTCAAGGATGAGAGCTCAGATATTCATATCGATCCGGGTAGCCACGAGACTAACGTTCGTTATCGTATTGATGGGGTTTTACATCTGGTGACTCAAGTCCCCAGACAGGCTCATATCCCCTTGTTAAATCGGGTAAAAGTGATGTCTGGCTTGGACATTTCCATGAAAAACCAGCCCCAGGATGGGCGGACCATGATTTTGTTAGCAGGAAAAAAAATTGATATCCGTGTCTCTATCATTCCCACCGTTCATGGAGAACAAGCGGTGCTTCGACTTTTGAATCAAAGTCTTGGTATTATTGAACTAGATGCGTTAGGAATTCCCCCACAGATAGCCAATCGCATTAAAGAGATGATTCAACAGCCCCATGGTATTATCCTAGTAACAGGTCCCACGGGCTCAGGAAAAACAACGACCTTATATTCATCCTTAAATCAGCTGGATGCCAGCCAGAAAAATATTGTCACTATTGAAGATCCCGTGGAATACCGGATTAGTGATTATGGACAGATGCAGGTCAATGAAAAAGTCGGAGTTACCTTTGCGAAAGGCTTGAGAGCTATGCTGCGGCAGGATCCTGATGTAATCATGGTGGGAGAAATCCGTGATGCTGAAACAGCTCAAATCGCTATCCAGGCTTCCCTCACGGGACATTTGGTTTTGAGCACTTTGCACACTAATGATGCGGCTTCCAGTGTGATTCGACTGATTGATATGGGCGTGGAACCTTTTTTGGTAGCCAGCACGGTTACCGCTGTTTTAGCTCAACGCCTGGTGCGTAAAATCTGCCTGCACTGCAAAGAAAGTTACCATCCCTCATCTGAGGAAATGGATAAACTAGCGCTGCCCCCAGAGATTTTGAGTAACTTTAAAGGAATTCTTTGGCGAGGAAGAGGCTGTGAACAATGTTTGCATACGGGATATCAAGGACGACTCGGAGTTTATGAATTGCTGATCGTCAATGATCAGGTTCGTCGTCAGATTATTCGCACAACGGATGCTTCCACTCTCCAGCAAGTCGCAATGGAAGCTGGCATGGTGGGGCTTAAAATAGATTGTGGTGAAAAAGTGATACGAGGCATTACTACTGTCGAAGAAATGTTACGAGTTGTTTTTACCTAAAGCGGATTATTACTAGAGTTATCAGAATTTTTGGAGAGAAAGAATTTTATGTCAGACACTAAGGGGACAGCAATCATGGAATTGCCGAGTTACAATCTGAAGCTTGCTTTGAAAGCAACGCTAATTGTCAGCTTTTTTGTTGTCAGCACTCTAGTCTTAATCAACCAGTTCTTTTTAGAGCGGTTTGCAGATATCAAAATCAAACAAGTTCAGGTGATAGGGAAGGCAACTGCTCGTTTGGTGACGGGTTTAGCCTTAGAGGATATCAGAAGGGGAAGTCCAGACAGCCTAAAAAAGACATTGGAAGATATCAATCAAGAGATCATCAAATCAAATCATGGGCTCTTGCAAATTTCAGTAATTCTCCGCTCTAATGGAACCTATTATAGTAGTACCAATCAAGCATTTCATGGAAAGAAGGTTCACCCCAGCCTCTATAAAAAAATTCAAAAGAATAAACAGTGGTCTACAGTTGTTCAAAAATTACAGTACAAGCAAAAACAGCAAATTGTTCCTGTATTACAATTCTTACAGAATATACCAGATCCCCAAAATCTTAAGGGCCCTCCTGTTGCTACAACCCACATTTTATTTGATTATAGCCAGGTACTCAATTCTACTCGCTGGGAACTCTTAATTATCGGCGCCTTAATTTTGCTGGTGGCTCTAGTCGCGATTTGGTGGCTGTTAATTCCGGTATCACTCTTTCACCGTGCTCTGGCTCAAGGGCTCTTACAGATAGGACAAAACAAGTCATCAGTCCATTTACCGGAAAGATTTTCTAATGATTTTGGGCCGCTTTATCGAGTTTTCCATCATCTTAATCATACATTAAAAGCACAAAGTAGCCGGAAAGCACTCAATGCCGTAGCTGAACTGGGGGATAACAAGCAGCCTGCGCTAACAGCTGATACTGCCCGGCGAAAAATCCATGCTACCTGTCTCTGTGCGAGGATTCCTGGAATTTATGGCAAAATTAAGTCCTCAGTACCAGATGAAGTTTTTAGATTTGTGGATGAATACCTCGCTTCCTTCCATAAAACTATTCAGGAACATGGTGGTCAGTTAGTCCGAGTTCAAGGAGATAAGATTTTTTGTCTATTTGAGGGAGTAAATGCCGTTGATAATGCTATCCGAGCTTCTCTGAAAAGCAATCATATCTGGCGAGATATCAATCACGAACGCATGGTGCTGAATCAATCTATTTTAGAATTCGGCATTGGTTTGCATACAGCACCAGCCGTGCTTGGGACCTTCAAGAAAGTCCTGGGCGAATATAGTATTCTAGGTGAAGCCCCCGATACAGCTGCTTATCTGTGCAGTAATGCAGGAACTGAGGAGATCCTCATCAGCTTACCGATGATAGAGCAAGCGAAGGGAAGTTTTTCCAGCCAGCCTCTAATCAGCTTTAATAGCAAATCTATAGCTGAGAAGCTTGAGATTTTTGTCCTCCAAAACCTACCACGAGGCAGAGAAGCCAATCAAATTCCGGAAGAGGGTAAAGCTCTAGCCGGCACGGACAACGTAGAACCAGCCTCCATTCCTAATATGCTGGAAGAAACTTATGAGTTTTCCCCTTTAGAAGCTGTGGATGATCAATTTGAGGTATTTATCGAAGAGCTACCTCCTCTGAAGGAATTCCCTCCCTCCATTTCAGGGGAACTGGAGGAAGAAAAGCCGAAAGTAGAGCAAGAAGAATCTTCAATGTGGGATCAATTTAGTATTAGCTCATCATCAGGCAAGAAATAATTCCAGTTTTACTCTTTGACTTCATTACGATTCCAACCCGGAATACGAATCACGATGTCCTCACTGCCATCGGGAACACAGGCACAGGACAGGCGTGATTTTAAGGTTAGCCCTGGGGTCTCATCCAGATAATCGTCTTCTCTATCTGAGATTTCGTTACAGGTATCGAAGCCCTTTTCAACAACCACATGACAGGTGCAACAAGCCTGTACCCCGCCGCAGGCGTGATCAATTAGATCTGCGTTACTAGTACTGATCGTGTCCAGAATCGAACCGGGAATCCCATGCCGCCCATAGGGCACCTTAGTGGGGTCTACCTCAAAGACCTCACCCGTATTTTGAATCGTTATTGTGTATTTATTTTTAGGTGCAGGTGGGACTGGCACACGGTATTTTCTCATGAATTCTCCAAAATGATCAGTTGACTCAGATAAACGTATAAGTGGCTTTGCCTGTTATCCCATAAACGAGGATCCCAACGATTTCATGGATAACAAGGCTCATGCGGCTCAAATTGCCACTAGCAGGTAATAAGTTACGAAAGTCCAGGGCTTCCAGTCCAGCCTTAAAATCAACAGGAATTGGATCAACTTTCAAACCAACTTGTTGGAAACAACCCTGAGCTCTATACATGTGGAACGCTGAAGTGACGAGCAACAGGGAACCCAGTTGTTCTTTTCGGACCAATGCTCGCGTGAACAGGGCATTTTCGTAAGTATTACGGGAATCAGGTTCGAGCAGAATCTGATCCTCTCGCAGCCCTAATCGCCTGGCAAAGAGGTACAACAGTTTGGATTCCGACTTACTTTGATCAACAATAGAACCATTTCCCCCACTAAGGATCAATTTCTTGGCTTTACCCTGCTGTACTAATTCAATGCCTTTCAGCACGCGGTCCACTGCTCCGGAGAATTCAAACTGTTCGGGGGTGCTTAGTTTCAAATTCATCATACCTGAAAGCACAATGACTCCATCGTATTGATGGTCCAGTGAGGTTGGAGGGACGCGCTGCTCCAGAAAAGCGAGAGCATGGTTAGAGACAAATCCAGTAGAGAAGGCATATAGAATTACCCAGACCAAGTAGAGCAATTTTTTACTAAACTGTCCCTGAGGCATTCGATAGATGAATATCAATAGGAGCAGAAGGATAAAGAAAAGAGGATCTAATAAAAAAGTGACTATCTTAGAAAGATAAAAAAACATCGGAACTCTCAAGAAATAGAATCTTATTTTTTAAAAACCAAAATCCAAGAGGAAGATTATGGTACCAGCCTTCAACAAAGACACCGGTGTTATCGCACTTTCTATAGCGGGCTGGGACCCCTGTGGTGGTGCCGGCATTCTAGCTGACCACAAAACGTTTCAGGCTCATAATGTCTACGCCTTAGGAGCAATTTCAGCAATCACCGTACAGAATACTCAAGCTGTTTTCAGTGTGACTGCTACGGCATCTTCCCTGCTCAAAGAGCAAATTTTACATCTAATGGATGATTTCCCCATTGGAGCAGTCAAAATAGGTATGTTGGCCGAAGAGTCCAATATACAGGTTGTGATAGACTTAACATCTCAATGGGAAAAAATTCCATTAGTCTTGGATCCGGTTGTACTCTCCAGCAGTGGCCATGCCTTAGTCAGTCAAGCAGGCCTAGGATTGCTCCGTACCCGGTTGTTGCCCCGGATTTCTGTAATCACACCAAATTTGGCTGAAGCGGAATGGCTTTCCGGCATTGAGATTCATAGCAAAGCAGACATGGAGAGAGCAGCGAAGCAAATACTGGACCTTGGGGTTCAGAACGTCATCATCAAGGGGGGACACCTTACAGGCAATCCAGATGACCTCTTAGCTGGAAGAGAGGGGATGATTTGGTATCCGGGCAAAAGAATTGCCCGGCGCAATACTCATGGTACGGGCTGCACCTTCTCATCAGCGCTGACCGCTAACCTCGCTTTAGGGCTAGAAATGACACAAGCAACAAAAAAAGCTAAAGATTATGTGACTTTAACCATTCAAGAGGAATTGTGTTTGGGTAAGGGAGATGGGATACCTCATCACTTTGCCCCACATCAATCCTAGGAGAAGAGGAAGTACTTAGAACCTGAAAAAACCTGTGATATTAATCATGCCTCCATTAAAATCAAGTTCCAGGTCCTCTCCTGCAGCCTGATTAAAAGGGTCATTGGAGGCTATAACTTTTGAGGTACTAATCTCTCTCAATTCCATGATCAGCCCTGAGGTTTCGCCCAGAGCAATCTGAACTCCAAAGCTGCGATAGGCCATCAGTCCGCGAAAGCTGGTATTATGACTGTTACCATCACTGGTAGTAGAACTGAAGCTGCCATCAAAGAATCCCCAGCCACCTCCAAAAAAAGGCTGGACCGAGTCTTCAAAGGGATCATTAAAGAAGTAACCTCGGAGATTAACACTCCAATAATTGACTTCCAGGCTCACATCCGGTGCTGTAGTATTATCCATGAGCACCGTCCCCGTGGATTCTGATAAACGATAGAACTCAAATCCATAGCTGTAGGCTGACATCAGGTCAACTTTCTTGCCCCCAGGGCGGAAGGGAGACAAACTTTGCCAAGCCACGTTCGTGAAAAAGGAAGTTGCCGATTTGGCATCTGAAAAGTCACCGTCACCCGTGAATTGTTTAAACACAGAGTCTGAAAACCCCATATTCATTAATCCGGAATGCATCTGCATGGTGGATGCGGAGCCAGCCCGGGCTACCCGGTTCTCCGCAAATTGAGCAAATAAAATACTCATAGCCCCAAAATAACAGATCAGGATTAAGCAAATTTTCTTCATCTGGGGCAACATCAACGGCTCCTCAACAAAAATAACATCAACAAGTGGGATGGATGGGAAGAGTTGTTTCCTAGTGCATTAACTGGCCAATTCGGTCCAGACGGTAACCATCGAAGATGGACTCTCGCTGGTCATGAGACCAAAAGATGATCTGTCCTTTCCCTTCAACTGTACTTTCATCGACAAACCCCCAGACACGACTATCACTGGAATTGCGGCGGTTGTCTCCCATAGCCCAGAGTTTTCCTTCAGGGATTACAATGCGGTCATTGAGTAGGAAGGGAGGCAAATTTTCATTATAAAAGACATAGGGGGCCTTTTCCTTAACTCCGTTGATGTAAACATCTTCGTCTTTGAACTCAAGCACATCTCCACCGATAGCAACAATGCGCTTGATGAAGTCCATGTCTGTGTTACGAGGATTAGGGAAAACTACGATATCCCCACGCTCTACCTTCGAGGCAAATAGTCTTTTGCCAGTAAATGGAATTACAAACCCATAGGAATGTTTATTCACAAAAATATGGTCTCCAATCTCAATGGTATGAATCATTGAACCCGTCGGCACCTTATAAGGCGCATAGAGCCAAGTCCGAAAAATTCCAGCCACAACCAATGCAAAAATTAGCGCTTCGACCCATTCT
Organism: SAR324 cluster bacterium; assembly: GCA_002401295.1. Classification (GTDB taxonomy): domain Bacteria; phylum SAR324; class SAR324; order XYD2-FULL-50-16; family XYD2-FULL-50-16. Next base: position 17,151 of record NVSR01000120.1, read on the forward strand.
CGAACGGTTTTATTCTCAATGTAACGTTCCAGATTAATAATTTTTCTCATTCCTGTACCACTTAACAATTTTTATTTCTAAGCATTCGGTGCTTGTGACGGCAAAATTAGCCTCCCTGCTTTCTATCATACAAAGAGTTCAGGGTATTACTCTGACCAAAATTTCCCCAGTATAAAGGTGTGATTCGGAAGAGTAAAGGTGAGAAGTGATTTTTCCCGGCATGGGCTTGCTTAGTACCGGGATGGGCTGTTTTCCATTTTTTTTTAGGCCCTTTTTTTTCGAATCAACCCTTTCATTTCTGAAAGCTCCCGACACCGAAGCAAGCTCGCCAACAGGAAAACCAGGAGTAAGGAGAAAAGACCTAAAAGAGGCAAGTTAACCCAAACAGACATGCCCAGACTTAAAAGCCATTGTTTGCTGTAAAACAATAAGGGCCATAATAATAAAGCCAAGAGAAGATTCTTAATCATTGCCGGCTCCAGATAAACCTTCATCACCTTGAATAGCTTCATTTCTTTTAAAAAATAGAGCAACAGAAGGGTTTGGGCTATCTGACTGATCGTATTTGCCAGGGCAATACCCAAATGCCCCATGGAGCGAGACAACCCCCAAGCAAACCCCAAATTTATGAGCATGATGATGGCGGAAATATGGACCGTCCTCCGGAAGTTTTTAGCCGCCTGGTAGCTGGTCAGTAAAATACGATTCCAGGAAATAAAAACCAGACCAAGGATATGAAACTTTAAAGCCCCTGCTGTCATCAAGACAGATCGTTGGTCAAAGTTCCCTCTTAAAAATAAAAAGGTCACAATTTCCTCACTGAGTATTATCGTGATGACAATAACGGGCAAGGTAATGAAGGCAATCAAAGGAATCACGTTTTTCAGTTGCTGTTCCACCTGCTGATACTGCTGATCAATGAATAAATGGGACAGGCGAGGCAAAATAACTGTTGCCAGAGAAACGACAAAGATCCCAATCACCAGCTCCAGGAGACGATTACTGAAGTTGAGAGATGAAAGAGAACCCTCTTCTAAAGTAGTGGCTATCAGATTACCAATGACAATATTAATTTGATAAATACCAGCACCAAAAATAGCAGGGACCATTAATCGGGCCACTTCCTTTATTTTAGGGTCTTTAAAATTAAGAGGTCTCCACCAGACAAAACCTATCTTGCGGAGCGAGGGAAACTGAGCAAAGAGTTGCAAACAGCCTCCCAAAAGGACACCAATCGCAAAACCCAAGGCCGGATTGTCCAGCAAAGGGGCAAAAATCAAGGCACAGCCAATCATACTGATGTTCAGCAAGACCGGCGTCAGGGAGGAAATCCAAAAGACGGAAAAGGAATTGAGCATTCCCTGGCAGATGGCGGCTAATGAAATAAAAATAATATAGCCAAACATTAGTTGTGTTAAGAATACCGTCACTTCGAGAGCTTCCCCCTGGAATCCGGCGGCAAAGATATATTTTACCAACCAGGGAGCCAACAGAATAAAGAGCAATGCAAAGCAACTTAAGACTAAACTGAGCAGAAAGAAAAAATTCCTGGAGAAGTCAAAGGCTCGTTGCTCTCCCTCCTTCTTTTGCACTTCACAAAAAATAGGGATAAAGGCGGTGGACATCACTCCTTCCGCCGTCAGACGGCGAAACAGATTGGGCAGGGCGAAGGCCAGGGTAAAAGCATCACTATAAAAACTGGTACCCAGCAAGGAAGCTCGCACGACTTCTCGCAATAAGCCCATCACTCGGCTCAGCATGGTGATCAGGCTGATGATACCAACAGATTTGGCAAAGCTTCGTTTTTCTTTTGTCGGGGATTGGCTCATTGCTTTTATGGAATGGATCGGAGGGACTCGTTTGCAGTCACGCAAACATCAGGGATTCTTTTGTTTAACGAGGGGAGAGATAGAAGTCAAAGGGATTTGAAGACTATGTTTTCAATCCCTTATTCAATCTGAAAAGTGAAGCCATGCCTCATGGGGTAAGAGTTTAAAATTCTAAGGCGACTTTGATGGAATGCAGGCAGGTAAACCTGCTCCCCAAAAGCGAGCCATGCCTTTCACTATTTCATCGTAGTTGGCGTTTCTAGCCTCTCCGTTTCGCTGTTCAATACTCTCTTGGTTTTGATTGAAAAGACTCTGGGCAAATTGCCTTGCCGCTAAGGTAATTTCACTGGTTTTTTGGTACCGTCGCTGGGTAAAGGATTCAAATAAAGCTGGTATTGCAGCAAGATTATTTTCAGGCTTGAATTCTTGTAGCAATTGTCCCAAATGCCAAGCATCTTCAATACCCTGGCAAGCTCCCTGACTTGAAGTGGGCAACGGGGCATGCGCGCAGTCACCAAGTAACAAGAGTGTATTTCTGAACCAAGTCTTTGAGGGCTGATGATCATGCAAATAGATCTCCTTGATGCTCTCCACCTGACTATGACTGATAACCTGTTGAATAGGCTCAGGCCAATGGGAAAATTGCTTCAGCAATCTCTTTTTAAGTATAGCCCCATCTTTTTCTATGTTGCCCAGAGGCATGCTTGCCGCACCTGCCCAATAGATCTGACGAGTAGAAATAGGCACCAGACCGAAACGTTCGCCCTTCCCCCAGAAATCGCATATTTTCAAAGAATCCTTATTCTGATCCATCAGTTTTGCATCCGATTCCGCCAGTGTTGTAATACCTATCCAGTTTACAAAGCCTTGGTACTTCGCTTGATTTTCACCTAATACATACAACCGAGCTTTAGAGTTCATCCTGCCATCCGCAGCAATCGTGAGTTTGGGCTCTATTGAGCTCCCATTAGAGAATTGAATCAGGGTTCCTTGCTTGCCCAGCTCAATAATGGCTTCCACCTGATGATTGAAGTGAATTTTTACACCTAATGATTCAACCTTATCCGCCAACACGTTCATGAGATCTCGGCGTAGTATGGAAAAACTGGCATCCCCCATATACGCATCCAGTTTCCTGATATCCAATGTCCCCAAAACTTGCCCCTGATTATCCAAACGCTGCATGAATTGAATCTTGCCTGCATGTGCGGCAATTTGATCCAATAACCCCATTTCCCGCAAAACAAAAGACGCGTTGGGCCAGCAAACAATGCCTGCTCCTAACTGACTGATGTTGGATTGGCGCTCGTAAACCGTAACATCATAACCTTGTTGCTTGAGGATAATTGCACTGGATAAACCAGTAACACCTGCTCCCAAAATACTTATATTCATCATATTTCTTTTTTTGCTCTGCTAGTTGTTTTTTTGGGGGTGAATGCCAAATGGCTATGACGGGGAATCCCCACCTCTGATTCCCCTACTCCTGTGTGGAAATAGTGCTTTTCTGGTACACGGAGATAATATGTTGTGAGAATATATTCCATGACATATAAATATTTAAACTTTTCAAACATCTTTGTAATTTTCCACTTAAGGGACTTAGAAAAAATCATCCTCCCACAAGTAGGTCAGACTAAGGATCGAAGCGACGAGTCCGACATTTTAAATCAGCGCTACCGTTTTTTTGATACCATTCTTTAGCTTTTTATATGTCATGAGAAAATAATCCATGACATATAAAAGATTAAAAAAAAGCTATTTGCGGATTTTTTCCATTAAATGCTCCAGTTGTGCCAGTTCGTCTGCATCCAGATGGCAGAGGACATTCAACCCTTCGTCCATGGACTTTCGACCTTGAGCCATAATCTCAATGCCAGCAGGCAGGATGTGAATATGCACTACACGCTGATCTTCACTGCTGCGTACTTTCTCGATGTACTGCTTTTCCATCAGTTTATTCAACAGGCGTGATACGTTCGACATGGGGTCCAACATCCGTTCACGAATAGTATTCACTGTCGCAGTATGGCTTGGCTGATCATAAACAATGGCCAAGATTTTCAGTTGCTGCAAACTAAGCTTATAGGGTGCGAGCAAATCAGCGATTTTTCCCTGCAACCAATTGGCAGTATGCAGAAAGCTGATGATGGCCTGTTTATTTTGTGCTTGTGTTTTTTGTTTCATAGCTGGAAATATATGTTCCATGAACTATAAAGTCAAGGAGTGTTGTTTGATTGTCTTAACTCTCTCCACCCAAAAAGA
>NVSR01000121.1 GCA_002401295.1 SAR324 cluster bacterium
CTGAATATACAAAGTTTTGTGTCATTCGCAACCCCTATGAGAGAATGCTCTCCTGGTATTCAAGGTTTAGAAACGGGGTAATCAACGATGAAGCTGTCGTGAAGGCAAACACTGAAACATCACCAACTAATCAGCTTTTCTGGAAGGTTTATACGAAGGGTTATAAACTATTAAATCAAGCCAATACACCTAAAAAAGCTATCCTATTTAAATATTGGGCACAGCTGTTTCGACTTTTCGGACAGTTCAGACCAGATGGTGAAATCGATTTTGGCCTGCGATCGGAAAGCGTAGGTGCCAACCTGATGTTGGCAGTCAACAATAATGCAGAAAATTTCAGCGAGTTTCTACAGCTCTCCAAGGATCACCACGAGGGGATTTTTTCTAAATTTTACGATAATCAACTTGACTACATTTCAGATGGCAATACTATCATAGCAGACAAAATTTTGAGATTTGAGTATTTAGCACGAGACTTTGCGGTCCTAGCTCAGGAAATTGGTTTTGCAGGTACGCTTCCACACACCAACAAATCGAAATCTAGAGAAAGCTACCGCAATTATTACAATGATGCATCTAGGGAATTAGTAGGAATGAGGTTTGAGAAAGATCTGGATTATTTTCAATACAACTTTTAATAATAATTTTAGTAGCCACTTTCAATCATTACCCTTAGGATTTAATCCAAGAAAATTCTTATAAAAATCAGTTAATTTGCCATGGAGTCACAATAGCATTATGCTGCTCAAGCAAACTAACTATTTACGGTGCTTCTTAACTTGTGATTAGTTATTTTAGCTGCTTTTATATTAGTAAGACACTATAAAAACTGAACAAAGATAAAATCTAGTTGACAGTTTTTTTTTAAAGAAATAAACATCACCGTAAGCCTAAGAGGTCCTTACTATAATCAAAGGTCTGAACATGAATTCTCTGCAAAGCACCTTGAGTCAAAGCATTAAAGCTTGAATATAAATCATTCCAGGATAGAACTGATATAAAGTTTTCACTATATTGCAAGAGTCGATTTTTATTTAGCTGTTATCCTTTGCTCATTTCCACTAAAAAAAGTCAGGGGTAGCAAAATTCTATACGGTTTTTTATGCTCTTAAAGTTATTGTTTTCAAAATATCTCTAGCTTTAACTAGAATCGATGTGAAACATTTTCTGCAAAGGCCTCAAGGCAATAGTTACAATATTGATTTTTCTGAATGAATATCAATATTTTTGGTATTCCGGGAAAGCTCGCTTGCTGAACAATTCGCATCTGGGTGGTAACTCGGTACTTTCAAATTATAAGTTTTTTTTAAAATACTTAGCTTTAAGCCACTTAAACATAGAGGCTTTTATCCAGATACTATTCAGGAGCTTTTTGAGATGTACAAAAAATTCATAAAAGTAATTTTACCTGTAGGAGTAGCTATGAGCTTAGCCACTCCAGTCTTCGCCGAGGTACAGGTTTACGGAAGTGCTGCAACTTTTTTCGGTGTTGGATCATCTGGGGATGTACTCGACGAACAAAGCAAGTATTCAGCTGAAGAAGTACATTTTATGAGTGCTAATATTGGGCATATCAAAATGGATGCTTCCAAAGGTGGCCTTTCAGGCCATATGGCAATGAAAGTCAATGATAACCGCTCTGTTAAAAAAAATGATATCTTGGTGAAGTACAAAACGGGTGCTTTCCAAATGAGACTGGGAACCAATAATCCTTTAGAGGGTAATAATTTCACACGTGGTGCCATGGTCGCAGCTCCTGTAGTTTCCCGCTATGAGACGAACACCGCTCGTGTGAAGGGTGATGGCTTAGGTATACGATACCAAGTGACGTCCGATATCAATGCGGGATTTACCGTTTATAGCGAAAATAGAATTGCTCCTAACATGGGCAGAGCAGCCTATAAAAATGGTACAGCGGTACAAGCGGGAGCCTTGGGTGCGTTTGGTGATTTAAAATTTCGTGTCAGTGTCGCCAGTGGAAAAAAGACATCCTTCAACGGGACTGACACTTTCGCATCTGCATCCAGTCACTTGGGCCTGCAATACGCTATGGGCAGTATGCTTTTCTCAGCTGATATAGCTATGGCCTCCCAGGAGATGCCTGCAAATGCTTTTGGTGAGGACGTCAAGGCTGAAGCCAATGACCTTTCAGCTCAATTTTTGATGCGGAAATTAGGCCCGGGTAACTTCGTGCTCACCCTAGCTCAGGTAACGAATAAAAGGACAAGAACGGATACCAAAATCGAAACCTATAACAATCTGGTCTACACTTATCCTTTAGAAAAGGGCGTTGATTTACACTTGGCTTATACCAGCAATACGCGGACCTATAAAAATAAGGATGAGATCTCCACGAATGCCATTGGTTCTTCAGTAGCTCATTTCACTGGTATTGGCCTGAGAATTGTTTTCTAGTAGCTCCTACTCAGAAGCTTACCCACTATTTGAAGGCTGCTCTCATACCTTGGCGAGATGAGTGCAGTCTCCCCTTAAGAAAACCCCACCTGTTATCCTAAGTTCACTGAGGAATATTTGCATTACCTGCGACTCACGTGAGGGACCTCCTCCTGATTTTATTCAGATTTTTTTATACATTAGAATGGTAATCATTATGTCCAATTTGATTAGTGAGGAACTTGATTTAGAAGCTGAAGCCGTTCTTGATCCATCCATACAATTTGAAAGAGATGCAGCAAATACAAGACCTCCCAAAGCAATTTTTCTAACGGGTGCAACGGGTCTTTTAGGGGCTTACTTACTGCAAAGCCTGCTCCAGCAAACAAACGCTGACATCTATTGTCTAATCCGCTCCGATTCTCCTGATAGCGGGAAACAACGCCTGCAACGACATCTTAAATCCTACTCAATTTGGACCGATAGCTTCAATTCCAGAATTTTTCCGATCATTGGAGACTTAGCAAAGCCTCTTTTCGGGCTTTCCACTCAAGAGTTTGATCAACTATCCCAAACAATAGATCTCATTTATCACAATGGTGCACAAATCAGCTTTATCCGTCCTTATAAGGCATTAAAAGCGACTAATGTGCTAGGTACCCATGAAATCATCAGATTGGCGGGGCTTAATAAAACCAAACCGGTTCATTTCATCTCTACACTAGCCGTATTTTTTAATCAGTCTTCTACCACTGCCAATGCCTTAATTTCCGAGACAGAGATTCCCAAATATGATGCAGGCCTAAAAGGCGGGTATAAACAAAGCAAGTGGGTAGCGGAAGAATTGATTCGCCTAGCTCAAGAACGAGGTTTACCCGCATGTATTTATCGACCTGTACGGATCTCCGGGCATAGCCAGACCGGTATCACTCAAAACTTTGATGATTTCTTTTTTCGCTTATTGAAGGGCTGCATCCATTTGAAACAGTTTCCGAGACTGGATATTGCGATAACACTGCTTCCCGTTGATTATGTATGTGAAGCTGTAATTCAGTTATCACTACGAAAAGCACCATTCGGGCGGGCTTTTAATCTTTTAAATCCTACACCAATGCCCTGGAAAAGTTTCATCAAGATATTTATGTCTTGGGGGTATGAACTGCAGGAGGTCAATCTTGATGACTGGATGTGCTCACTACAGGAGTATTCACGTAAGTATCCACAAGATCAATTTTTAAAGCTTTTGTACTTTTTTATGCGGAAGCCAAGTAATCTGCTGGCTAAAAAGCCTAAAGTGGAGACGACTCAAACCTTGCAGGAGCTGGAAGCACTTGGCGTATTTTGCCCTGAAATCAATGAAAAATTACTTTCATCCTACATTTCATATTTTCAAGCGATCGATTATTTCCCTCACCCCTAGGAACGCAACCGCCCCTGCTTTAATTCTTCTAATGCTTGAAATCTTGGCTCCACTTTAGAGAGGATTGAATCAATTTCTCGTTTATTCTTTCGCCATTTATCTGCCATAGGGTTTGATAATGTCAGGTGAGAGACAGGCAAAGCTTGTGAGACAACCTGTTTTATCTTTTCATCCCATTGCAATCCCGCAAATTGACTGATGCCGGCAATAACTTGCTTTGGATCTTGAACAAGATCTAAATAGCTAATCACATGCCAAGACTGATCTGTCATGGATCTCAGATCCTCCATGACGATTGCATTCGTCTTTTCCCATTGATAAGCACAGATTTCCGCTATTGAGCTATCCTGCAAGGTAGCCCAACCCGGAGGTAGGAGGAAACTCCACCCGGTATGTGTCCAACCGGGGAGCGGATCATAGGCGAGAAAACGACGAGAACGCCAACCTTCAATCAAACTGCTTATATTCTCCTTCGGATCTCGGTATAGGAAAAGAAATAATGCATCAGGGAACAGAGCTTTAAGGAAGGGGATCCGCAAAGCATTTTTTGGTGTTTTTTCTAAAAAGCGAATTGGCCTCACAAATTCCTCAACAGGGAGGTCACTATAAGCTTGCCCTTCTCTATTTTTTAATTGTCCGGTGAATCTCCCAATCAACCGCGAAGCTATGTGAGGCTGAAGATCCTCCGCCGTCAAACGATTGGACTTGAATTCATGGCTTGCAGGATGAAGCTCAGGAATGCCCTCAATCGTTTCATGGCTTTCCACACCAATTGTCCACAAATCGGAAAACTTCGACAGGGTTTCAAAGAGCAGAGAGCTACCGGCCCTAGGTGTGGAGATAATAAAGATGGGCTTTTGGAATTTTGGTGATGGTCTATGCCCTTTCAATGGCTCCAAATTGGGCAGAGGTACACGTTTTTCATTGTTTTTTGCTAATAACCGCTTGATAAACCTCATGGGGGTGGGACGAGCTGAGGTTAACAACATTGAATTGATGAGTTCAATTACATTCATCTTGTCCCAGTTGGCACGGAGTAAGTACTTCCTCCCCTTGAGCGCCACCTGTTCCTTGAAATATAAGAGAAGATCCTGATAGGATAATTCTCCTGCACTATGATGCCCAAAGCGAGAAAACACCTCACCCCACCGCGTCCTAAAATAATTAATATGATGAGTAAGTTCTGCATAGGTTTTTGGGGGAACCGCCGCATTCTCTAATTGTTGATAGATTTCTGCAGTCAATTGGTGGATTTCTGCAGGGGAAAACACCTCAAAACTGTAATCTTCAGTGAGAACATGACCCAAGCCTTGCTGATAAGGAATATGTTTAATTTTATTTTGAGACGGCTGCGGTGGGTTCTTCATTTCAATAATTAGATGCACGCATTCACTCTCACTTTGGTTATGCATCCAATGAGGGATGGCAGGATCCAGCGACCACGCTTCACCAGCATTGATTACTCGGCTTTTCCCATCATAAAAAAGCTCCAACCCCTCATGAGTTACAATGGGTATATAGATGGCATGGCGACGATACCAATGATAGCAGTGATAAACCTGAGCAGGTATTTGAGTTTTACCTGGTATCTTCACTAACCGACAGCGGGAGACGGGTAAGTCAAAAGCCTGCAGAACTTGCTTAATATAAGGAAAACGATCTAAAAAAACTGTCGCTTCTATAGGTCCTGAGATTGCGTAGTCATGATTAATAGTCCCCCCCACGGATGTGAGGACTATCGTTTGATTTCCCGCAGCTTCCACTGCATGAGAATGCCAATCCGTAGCATCTATTTTTGCGACTTCTTCCCTTAAAATGGTAGTATCAAAAGAAAAAGGAATCTTGTGAATATTAGTTGGCGGGATCATCGGAAGCTACATCTCTATTTTGGTTTTGGAGAACTAGGAAAAATTAAATTTAGGGTCAATCTTCTTTGGGCTCATATTCAATGACATTAAAGTTCTCATCTCCATTTTCACCTAAAGAAGGCAAAACGGAAAATACCACTGAGATGGCGGTTGAATCCTTACTTGGGTTATTTTTATGCTCTTCTAAAAAACCCATAAAAAGCGTCTCTACCTGTCGCTTGAACTCAACAACTTTATCTTTAGGAGCATTTACCGTATAGCTACCGTTGAGGAATGGATGTTGGTAATGATCCTCTTTTAAGACCTTAACCCCTTCCCGCAAGCGCTCATTGATCCAGGCTACAGAGTAACTAACCTCAAAATCCACATCAATTTCATTTTCTTGGGATTTATGCTTCAAAATATTCTCTTCTACCACTGCATAGAGCTTCTCCATCATCCCCTTAGCTCCTTTTCGCCTTCCCATCAGCTTAATCAAATGTATATCTTTCAATTTATTGATATGGTTTTGCAAGGTAGCATTGGACATGGAGAGGGCTCGTCCCAATTCTTTGAGAGATCGTGGTTTTCCATCTTTCAGCAACCACAAAATTTTTTCTTTTATTGGATTATTTAAAACCTTTCTCATTTTTTTTTGAGGTTCCATCATCGGATAAGGGTTCTCTCCATCTCATTCATATAATTACAATTATGTGGGGAGGTAGACTAGACGTCCTCATTCCCAAAGCCCCTATCTCTCTAAAGCTTTTCAAGCTATACCGGACATTATTCATATCCGCACAAACAACATCTAACTTACGGTTATTATTGAATTGTAAACACTCTTTGTCAAGTTTTTTCTAACAGAGCATGAGGCCTGTATTTTATAATTTTATCAATTAAAACAATTTAGTATGGTTAATTTTCATTATAATATTCAGACATGTACTTCACATTACCAAAGATAACAACGGGAGCTTGCTTAAAACAAAATCATGATGAAAAACAAGCCCTCTATTCTGTAAATACTTAAATTTATGAGTATTATTTAATTTAAAGCGACTACTCTTTCCCTCAATATAAATTATATGTGCAATATATGCCTCTAATGGATAATTAGAGGCATATGTGGGAAATATTTTGTATATTTTGTATAATTAGTTAATTATCATTTCTTTTAGGTGCCCTGCCTCTAAGGGGATGGCCTTATGAACAGTTATTATTCAATTGAAACAATAACTTTTTAGTTGCCTTCATTAAAAGCAGAATGTATACAATACATGTCAGATAGGTATTTTTTATAGTGTTATTTATGTTGTAATAGTGGTTTTATGTTTTTTGGAAGCAATATAAATTACAACTTTTAAGAGTGCCCTACCTATGATTTGTAAACAATAAAGTAGCATTATGGTTGTCTTTCTAATCTACCAGTCAGAAGTATAGAAAAAAAATTCTATATGGACGAGAACAGTAATCATTTATGACGGCTTCTAGTAGGCTGAAAAAAAATGATAAACATTAGTCAATTTTCATTCCCACATGAGCTCGTGAACAGGAGTTTTTTCTTTAAACTTTCTTAAGCACATGCAGTTATATTATTGATTGACGTTGGGATAACCCTTTTAGTCCTGAAGCATGCTCAGCATTAAAAAGGCTGGAGATTATGATGTCTATAAAACTGAAGAAAACGTAACAGCATACTAAAACATAAAATTAAGGGAGAAAAAACAATGGAAGAGACAGCAGTCGCAGTTTCAGAGGAAACACGCAAAGAGAACGTAGACAAGTTGATCCGATACAACGCCTATGGTTCCATGGGAATTGGACTGATTCCAGTACCCATTCTGGATATGGCAGCCTTATCCACACAGCAGCTGGTGATGATTAAGAAGATCTCCGATGAATATGAGATCCCTTTCAGAAAGGACTTGGTTAAATCATTGGTAGGTACCTTGATGGCCAGTGTGCTTCCGACTTCTCTGGCCGGTGGAATTAGTAGTCTAATCAAATTTATTCCCATCATAGGTCAAACTATTGGTGCCTTGACCATGCCGATCATCGCAGGCAGCTCCACTTACGCACTGGGCAAGGTCTTTAACCAACATTTTTCAGCGGGTGGAACCTTTCTTGATTTTGATCCGGAAACAGTAAAAGCTTACTTCCAAGAGAAATTCAAAGAGGGAGAAGGGGTCGTCTCTAAAATGGGCAAGGAAGAAAAGAAAAAATAAATCCCCTATCTCAAACCACTTCTCTAGAGAGGAGTGGTTTTGCTAGCCCCTTAAAGCTTGGTAATTTTCAAGTTCCTAAAAAAACCGTTCGTTCCCCGACCAACCCAAAGACCAACTTTACCACCCCGCTTAGCTCCTAACTTTAAATCATTCACCACCAATACAGGATCACCAGCATCATTGATAAATAATTTTGCCGTATTCCCTTGAACTTCTATTCTCATTTTTTGCCATTCACCCGGCATAACAGGTGCTGCAGCCTCATATTTTTCAGGATATTCATCCCTCAGCCTTGACCAGCTCCATTCAGGATAAGAGAAGTATTGTACGGCATGATTTCTCCTTTCTTCATCTTCTGCAGGCCCATTGGCCGGCCTTAGATAAAAAGATTCAAATGAAGACTGATCCTCATTGATTCTAAATCCAATGCCAATGAACCCCCTGGCGAAAAAGCGCGTCAATAAGGAGGCTTTTGATGAGACCGATCCGTTGACCTCCACCTCTATAATGCCATTTTGAAACTCACTTTCTTCCACCAGGACAAAGGTCTCCTCGCCTTCAGGAGTGCTGTCCGCACCAATTTTAACAAAAACCCCTTCCTTTCCGAGCTTCGATCCTAAGCCCATCACCACATGGTTAGGAGTCAATCCATAGGTAGAATCTAAAGGATAACGGAGGATGGTTTTCTCATTTTCTACAGTTTCATGAACGTACATTGACTTGTCAATTACCTGCCCTGCTTTGACTTCGGACAGTGTGACATCAACAACATCAAAACCATTATAAAATAGGAGGAATCCAGTGATGCTAAAACCCAATAAACTCAGTAGAATTATTACTTTTTTCATTTTTTCTCACTCCACTTATTAATATAAATAAGAATTAACTTACAAAAACAGTTGTTTGATAGATTGTTGAGGATCTTTCAACATTCCCAATAATAGAGAGTTAAAGTCATGAATCATTCTTTCAATCTCATCTACCTCAAACAAATCCTTGCGATAGCGCCAAAAGCCCTTAATCTGTTTTTCACCTGCTGGATTTTCCTGTTCTTCTATATTGAGAGCTATGTCCAACAGCATGACCTTGCGCTGAATAGCAGCAGGGCTAAAAGTGAGTGTCGGGGTTTTGATTTCATCAGACTGAGTCGGAAGAAAATTTAAGGCGACCTGGTAAGGACGCTGTCCGGCGTTTAAATCATCCACCTGTAATGTTTCCGTCAACTGTCTGAAACTTAAGTCTTGATAATTCATAGCAGAAATAACTACATCTTTTACCTGCAGTAGGAATTCTGATAGGGCCAGATGGGGCTTCACTTCAACCCGCAGCACGGACATCCCTGAAAAATAACCGATCAACCGCTCCGTCTCACTATGATGTCGTTGACTCATGGGAGCTCCAATACTGATATCCTCACAACCACTACGGCGATGCAATACTCCAATAAAGGCTGTCAATAGGATCATATATAGGGTTGTATTCGTTTGCTTGGCTAGTTCTTTCAGTTTTTTCGTTAAGTCAGCAGAAACCTTCAGATCAACATGCTTTGACTCCTTTGCCTTCCCATCTCTGGCTACTGACTTAGTGGAAAGGTTCAATGGCTCGTTTTTTTTGCCCAATAATTCTCGCCAGTAGTCCAGTCTGGACTGTAATGCTTCCTGATCAAAGTACTGACGTTGCCAATAAGCAAAATCAGCATACTGAATCGGTAATGGCAATAAAGGAGAAGCTTTTTGCAAGCGAAAGGATTCATAAAATTGGATCAGTTCATCGAGCAAAATCATTAAAGATTGTGCATCTATGACCAAGTGGTAAATGCAAAGTAAAAGGACGTGAGATTGCTGCTCTGTTTTCACCAATGTCGCCCGCATCAAGGGCCCCTGAGTCACATCAAAGGGCTCTCGGAAATTTTCTAGTTTCAGTTTTTTTAGAGTTTTGTCCTGCTCTTCCAATTCCAGATGGCTCAAATCAGTCTTAGAAATTGTAAATTCAACCTTACTATGGATGACCTGTACAGGTGAACCATCAAGATCCTCAAAGCTGGTTCTCAGAATTTCATGGCGTGAGATGACCGCGTCAAAACTCCGCTTTAAAATACTCTCATCCAGTAACCCGGACAAAGTAAGTATGGCAGGGACATTAAAAACAGGGTCACCAGGGTGTTTCAAATTGTGCTGCCAGACATGCTCTTGGCTAAAAGAAAGCGGCAATCGCTGATCTCGGGAAATAGGGACAGGAGTGGTGGTTTTTTTAATTTCAGCATTCTCTCTATCTATGTAAGCGTCTGCTTTAATAGTAAATTCCTTTGTATTCATCAATAAAGGAAGGAGGTATTCGCCAAGTTGTTCAATAGTTATACCACCCAAAATTTTCTCTACTGGAACTTTGACTTCCAACTCCTGTTTTAGATTGTTCGACAGTTCAATACTTAATAAGGAGTCAACGCCCAATTCCAAATAAGATTTTTGAGTATCCGGTAGGTCAGACGCATCAACTCCTACAAAACTAACCACTTGTTTTTGTAAGTAAGACTCAATCACTGTTTGTTGTTCTGCCTTTGTTTTAGCTCGCAACTGTCTCAATATTTCTGCTCTTTGAGACTTCCCTGCTCCGCCATCCCCCGTCAGGGAAGGGGCAGCAAGCGGTTTAAGCACCTTCATTAGCTTGAGCAACTCTCCTTCCTCCGAAGATTCAGGATCCACTAATTCCGCCTTGAGCGTCATTTCTGCATCCAACAACGCAAGCCCACGTGGGTTCGCCTTAATGGCCAGCATTTGGTTCAATGGATTTCCCAGGATTTTCTCTAGAGCCTGCATGCCTTCCTGGCTATCAATCGGCTCAATACCTTGCTGTAAAAAACGCTGATGGTGTTCCTCACTCGCAACGGCTCCGGCATCCCCCCAAAAACCCCAATTGATCACTTTGACGGGGAAAGAGCTTTTTCTTCCCAAATAGAGAGCAAAACTATCTTTAAAAGTATTTCCAGCAGCATAGGCACTTTGACCGGCACTGCCGACAAAGGACTGAGCTGAAGAGAAAAATACCATAAAGTCTAAAGGCTCCTGTGCTACAGCTTGGTGCAGGACTAAACTACCCAGAATTTTTGGAGCGAGAGCTATTTTGAGGCTCTCTTCTTTCAAGTTAATAATAGTACTGTCTCTCAACACTAGGGCTGAATGAAATACCCCATTCAATGTACCGAATGTCTCCTTAGCTTTGGCTACTACGGATTGCATGCTTTCCAAATCGGTCAAATTGGCTTGTTGATACAGGACCTCTCCTCCCTGTTCCGTAATCGCACTCAATCTTTTCTGTAATTCTGCACTGGGCTGGCTGCGCCCTGTCAAAATCAAACGAGCCTGATAGGTTTTTGCCAAATAGGTACTCAATGTTAACCCGAGACCACCAGCTCCCCCTATGATCAAATAAGTCCCCCTTTCTCTGAAGGTCATTTTTTCAGTTGTTGGTAACTGCAGAGAAACGGGTGAGTTTTTATAGCGGATTCCATCACGTATTGCGACATGTTCAGCTCCTTTTGTCCCAGGCTCCGCTAAAATCTCCCGACAGAGCTTCCCGCATTGTTCCTTGGTTTGAAGGTCATTGCTCGCAATATCCAGACAAACCACTTCCAGGTCAGGGAATTCCTTCGCCATACTTCTGGAGAATCCCGTTAAGGCTGCTACATAAGGATTGGATTGATCCCCATCCCCAACGGCCCAAGCATCCTGGGTTAAGACGACAAACCGAGCAGCATCAGTAATTAAGGCTTTATTCTTCAGTGCCTTTACCAAGCGAAAAAGGGACAATACACCTTCTTCCTGGCTTTGTTGTAAGCTTTGTTGATGGCACTCATCCGGATTATATTGCCCACTAAAGAAGTAGACGCCATCCACTCCTGACAATTGTTCCAATACCTTTTTAATAGCAGTGGGATCATCGACTTGAACCTCCCATCGGTCATCAGTCAATGCTTGATTCGTCACTCCTAATGCAATTTCATAGACCCTTGTAGCATTAAAACTTTCCTTGAGCTTACTGATGAGACCCAATACACTGACTTCCGTTTGTGCAGGGTAAACTAGCAAGAGTCGCTCAATTTTTCCAGCTGCTGCTATCTGATTCGATAAAGTAGCCGGAAGCCATTGCGGTACATAAAAAAGCTTATTTAATGAATTCTCAAAGCTTTGAAATGAACTTTTGAACACTTGCGGGTTAACCTTTCTGGCAACAAAACCAGACAATTTTGCACAGAGCTGTCCCTTGCTATTGAACAGTGTGATATCTAGGATTCTATCACTGCCACTGGAAGCAGGGGCACCATTCTGTAACTGTGCACTAGCCCATAAGTTTTCCTCACAGAGATCCCCCAACAGGGATAAAGAATGGATTTCCGCAGGTAAATAAATTTCATCAGCCCCTACCTCAGAGGAGATGCTCACCGCTGCCAACCTCAGACAAGCATCCAGTAAAACGGGGTGGAGCAGATATTTTGCCCCATCCTGCCTGATTGCTTCGGGAAGTTGTAATTTCCCCAGGACTTCCCTTTCTCCAGTAAAGATCTGCTCGATAGACTGGAAATTGGGGCCATAATCCATTTCCCGCTCTTGGAACCAAAGATAATGCGCCTCTAGATCCACGGCTTGTACGCAACGAGCTTTTAATTGTTCCAAGGAATCAGTGCTCTCAATTTTTTCTTCACTGCTCCTTAGTTCACCGGAAGCATGCTGGATCCATATTTTCTCATTTTCCTCCTCTCGCAGACTAAAGAGCTGCCAATGATATCCCTTGATGGCAGGACTTAAAACCAACTGTAAGGTTGTAAATCGAGCTTCTTCTTGTGCTAAGGCTAATGCTTTTTGAATCACAAAATTATCAATACGCAAGTTCCTGCTTTGAAAAATCTCTCTACCAGCGGCCAAAGCTACTTCCAGAAATGCTGAAGCTGGTAACAGAATTTGTCCCAAAATCCTGTGATCCGCTAAGTATTGGGGTAAATCCTTACTGAGCTTTGTTTCGAAGAGAATCTCTTTGTTGCGGAAAGTCACTGCGGACTCTATCCGATTCCCCAGTAAGGGGTGCAGTTTCTGCTCTTGAGGCTGTTGTAATCTCGTTAGATCATAATCCATCCAATAACGTTGTCGTTGGAAAGGATAGTTCGGCAAGACTACTGTTTTGCGGTGATACTCTTTTTCAAAGCCGACCCAATTCACCTCAACTCCGGCCTGGTAACAAGCGCTCAAACTGTCCAGCATCTGCTGCCAATCATTCTGTGTTTGTCTCAGGCTGGGCAGCCACAGGTGAGTAGTATTTTCTTCCAGACATTGTCTACCCATGCCCAATAAAGTTGGGCTGGGACCTATTTCCAGGAAAACATCAACATTCGCTTTTGCAAGAGTTTTCATCCCCCGATCAAACTGCACAGAGTGGCGTATATGACGACACCAATAAGCTGGTGTGGCAACTTCTTCGGAGATAATGTCCCCAGTTACATTTGAAACCAGATCCATCTGTGGTAGGTGATAACTGATTCCAGCAGCAACCTGTTCAAAATCAGCCAACATAGGTTCCATCAACATGGAATGAAAAGCATGAGAAACTGATAACTTTCGAGTTTTAATTTCTTTTGCTGCTAGGAGCTCCACAATCTGGTTCATCACGGTTTTTCTTCCCGAGAGCACCACACTTGTAGGACCATTCACAACAGCTACCTCAACATCTTGAGCAAAGGGCTTTAACAGGTTTCGCACAGTCCTTTCATCAGACAAAACGGAAAGCATTGCGCCATCTCTTGGCAAGGCCTGCATTAATCGGGCTCGTTCCGCAATCAACTTCAAGCCGTCTTCCAGGCTAAAAACGCCTGCCAGGCAAGCAGCCGCATATTCCCCCACACTATGGCCAATCAGAATCTCCGGTTCCACTCCCCAGGATTGCCACAGCTTAGCCAAGGCATATTCCAAAGCAAACAGAGCTGGCTGGGTATAAGCCGTATCATCCAAGGTAAGGTCCGGTGATTTTCCTTGCTCCCCATAGAGGATAGCAAGCAAGCCCTGCTTCAACCAAGGGCGCAGGATCTCATCACAACGTTCTAATATTCTCCTAAATAGGGGTTGCGTCTCAAATAATTCACGCCCCATATTCAGGTATTGGGAACCTTGACCTGTAAATAGAAATGCAATTTTGGGCTGTGTCTGCTGCTCAGTGGAAGGACTGCGAAGCTTTGTAGTCCTGTCTGATTTGGCTGCCTTCAGTTTGCTATGTGCTGTCAAACCATCTGGCGCCACAATACTCAGACGATGTTTAAAATGAGCTCTGCCCTGATTGCTGGTAGCGCAAAAATCCGCAAAGTCAAAGTCTTGATCATCTACATTGCCAGAGAAGAAAGCTTCATAACGTTTTATCAATGCCATTAAAGCCGAGTCAGCTTTCGCACTTAAGGTCAGTAAGTGCAATGGTCGGTCCACTTGTTTGATGCTTTCCCGAATCGGTGCCTCTGATACAATCACATGGGCATTCGCTCCGCCCATGCCAAAGGAATTGATACCCGCTATACGTACTTTCTCTCCACGTGGCCAAGGAGTTAAGTTGCTGACAACCTTAAGGGGCAAGTGATCCCAATCAATATAGGGATTTGGGTTTTTGAAATGCAAGTTTGCTGGAATTTCACCATGATGCAGAACCAAAGCAGTTTTGATCAAGCCGGCAACCCCTGCTGCCGGTTCCAAATGGCCAATATTTGATTTGACGGACCCAACGAGAAGCGGCTCCTCTCTGTCCCCTAAAGCTGCCATGAGAGCATTAATTTCAATAGGATCACCCAGTGCTGTCCCTGTCCCATGGGCCTCTACATATCCCAGTTGATCACCAGTTAGGTTAGCCTGTTGTAAAGCTTGCTTGATAACGGATTCTTGAGCATGCCGATCAGGTACGGTTAAACCACTGTTTGCTCCGTTGTGATTCGTGGCCGAACCACGAATTACCCCCCAGATATGGTCTCCATCGGCTTGTGCGTCACTTAGTCTTTTTAACACCACAATCCCGCAACCTTCACCACGACCATAGCCATCGGCTGAGCGATCGAAGGTCTTACAACGGCCATCCGGAGAGAGTGCCTTGATTTTGGCAACCCCAATGCTGGTTTCAGGAGAAATTAAAATTTGTACACCTCCCGCTAAAGCCAGATCCGTTTCACGGGATCGTAGACTCTGACAAGCCAGGTGAGGGGTAATCAGTGAGGAGGCACAAGCGGCACCAACAACAATGTTGGGGCCTTTAATGCCCAACTGATGAGCCAACCTCCCGGATGCAAAGAAGGTATCATTGCCCGTGACAGAATAAACATCGGGATAAGACAAAGAGCGCATCAAATGAGTTTGGTCATTTTCCATCATACCGATGTAGATCCCTGTCTTCTCCGGTAATTTTTGAGGGGAAATCCCAGCATTCTCTAACGCCTCCCAGCTCACTTCCAGTAACAAGCGATGCTGTGGATCCAGGTTCTTGGCTTCTAAAGGAGAAATCCCAAAGAATAAAGGATCAAAATCTTCGATGGGTACATTCAAGAGAGCAGCGGATTTGGTATATATCTTCCCCATCGTACCTGGAACCGGATCATAATATTTCTCCATGTCCCAACGCTTTGGGGATACCTCCCTAACCGCATCTTTGCCATCGCGCAACAAATCCCAAAAGCTATCCAAATCGTTAGCACCTCCGGGAAAACGACAACTCATGCCGACAATGGCGATGGGAGCCCTTTCCAATTGCTCGATTTTACTACTGGCTTTTTTCAACGCAAAAATGGCTCGTTGCGTAGGTGATAGTTGATTCGCAGCTTTCTTTGTTCCTGTCATGCTCTCATTTCCGCTATAGCAAAGATTCTAATTTCGCAAGTTCTTCATCCAGTAAATCATCCAATTCATCCTCTTCCGAAGACTGCTGTGACTCATCCATCACTTCATCTTCCAAGAGAGTTTCCACCTCTGGAGATTCGTTCTGATTCCAGGATAATAGAGATTCGATTAAATGATTCGTTAATTTTTCAATGGTGGGATACTCCATAAAAGTAGTAGCCGGCAAAGAAAGCCCCAACTCCTTGGATAAGCGCGTCGCAAATTGAATAGAGGCTAAGGAATCAATGCCCATTCCAAAAAAACCTTGTTGATCATTTGGTATTTTCCCCGTTACCTTAGCGACCTCCTTGCGAATGTGGCTTTTTAGAATTACGGGACGCTTATAAGGGATAGCGTCTTCTAACTGTTGTTTTAATATGGGTACTTGCTTCATTTTTGTTGCAAGCTGGCTTCCTTCACCCGAAAGGACCCCTAAAAGGTCTCGTCCCTGTTGGTCTACTTCAGCAGCTAATACTTGTGGGAAGGGGTTTGCCAATACCTGCTCAATCGCCTGCATCCCTTTTTCTGTTTTGATGGGATGAATTCCCTGTGCCACTAACAACTCCTGATACTCTTGAGTTGCTGCCACTCCAGTATCCCCCCAAGCCCCCCAGTTGATTACCTTGACGGGGTAAGACGTCTTATCAGCAATCAATCCAGCGAAGCTATCCTTGAAACTATTGGCTGCCACATAGTTACTCTGTCCGGCACTACCAATGAAGGAAACGATAGAGGAGAAAAACAACAGAAAGTCAAGCTGCTCACCTTGTAAAGCTTGCTGGAGTATAAGACTACCATTCACCTTCGGTTGTAGAACTTGATTGAGACTTTCCTCACTCATATTAACTACAGTCTGGTCTCTCAAGACCAAAGCTGAGTGAATCACCCCATTGATACCACCAAACGACTCTTTAGCTTGCCTTACGACACCCTGCATCCCTTCAAAATCGGCAATATCTACAGCACAATATAGAACTTCTCCTCCCAAGCTCTCAATCCTGCTGAACTTTTCATTCAATTGCAGATCAGCTTGGCGACGACCGACCAGTACCAAACGAGCCTGATAAGTACGAGCTAAGTATTCACTTAGGGCCAAACCAATACCACCCGCACCACCAATAATCAGATAAACGCCCTTCTTCTTGAAAGCTGAGGGGAGAGTTGTCTGTAATTGCAAGGGAGTCGGGCAACATTGATAACGAATCCCTTGTCGCAGCGCCACTAGTTCAATTTTACTATTAGAACATTCTTTATTAATCTGTTTAATAATTTGTTCTTGCTGAGGAGCTGATTGGATATCCGATAGACAAAGATCCAAACACTGCACACGAGTCTCAGGAAACTCATTCCCTAAACTCCTGGTAAAACCAGTCAGTGTAGCAATATAGGGATTCCGGTAGGATTCCTTTTCGACTACTTGCCAAACATTGCTCGTCAAAACAATCAACTCTGACTGGGAGCTCCGGCTAAAAAAATCATTGCCCTTAAGCTTTTGAACCAGTCTAAACAGACTATTGATTCCTTCTTCTCTACTCTGACTCAAAAAGCGGGTTCCCTGCTCATCAGCCATGTATTGCCCACTTAGAAAGCAAATACCTTGAACCCCTTCCAATTGCTTTGTCATTGAATCAAAGCCTGTGGGGTTATCCTTCCGAATTTCCCAACACATTTTATGATGCTGCCGTTCCCCTTCACCTAGAATGATTTCCATGGGGATGGAACTGCTTCGCTCCCTTAGCAAAGCTTTTGCAAGCACAATCATTTCAGTGGAAATATCTGTCGGATAAACAAGCAGCGTCCTCCCCTTTTGCTTTCCTTGCGGGTCCCCTGCTCTCGAAACTGGCTCTGCAATCTCTCTAGCCTCCCACTTGGGGATATAATAAAATGAGGAGAAATCATTCATCCCAGCCTGAAGGTTAGCCAACAAAGCCTGTTTCGTAGCGACTCGGACAGAAAATCCCAAGAGCTCAGCTAATGGCCTCCCCTCTTCATTGAAAAGGGTGATATTCATTTTATAACCATTGCCTGAATCAACTCTTTTGACATGGGCCCACAGGCTCTGCTCTTCAAGCTTAGCGAAGAGGGTCAAACGATCCAATCCCACCGGCAAGAGAAGCTCATCTGTTTCCGAGGCAATGATAGACACTGCTACTTGCAAGCAAGCATCGAGTAGTACAGGGTGCAATAGATAGTTATGGCTATCTGTAATTAATGCATTTGGTAATTGTACCCTTCCCAGAGCTTCCTGATTGCCCCTAAAAAGCTCTTCGATTGTCCGAAACTGTTCTCCATATTCAATCCCATGCTTTTGAAACCATTCGTAATGTTTGGAGACAGAAAGCCTTTCCCGGCAACGATCTTGAATACTCGTCCATTCAGATTGAACAACATCTAGCACGCCTGCTTTTGCAATCCTTCCCTGGGCATGTTCCGTCCAACCTTCACCAACTTGACTATAGATTTGCCAATGATACCCAGTTACTTCCTGACTAAAGATAACCTGCACCTTAATTTGACTTGTCGGATCATCAGGAAGAAGCAACGCCCGCTGAATAATAAAATCCTCAATCACCAAGGACTCACTGTTCAACAATTCTTTACCCGCAGCTAAGACCGCTTCCAAATAAGCAGTTGCCGGCAAAATACTGCGACCTAAAATCCGGTGATCGGCTAAATAGGCTGGAGACTGTTGGCTAAGGTTTGATTCAAATAGGGTCTCCTGGTGTTTTACACTCAGTGCCGAATTGATTTTTCTTCCCAATAAGGGATGAGATACCTCGGTTTCCTCAACTCCCGACAACTACGAGAACGGAGGTGTTTCGTCAATCCAATACCTCTGTCGCTGAAAAGGGTAAGTTGGCAGCACAACTTTCCGCCGCTGATAATCAGCATCAAAACCGGCCCAATCTACCTGAATCCCCCGCTGGTATAAGGTAGAAAGACTTTCCAACATTTGTTGCCAGTCCTCTTGCTGTGGGCGGAGGGAGGGGAGCCAATCAATGTTGGGGGTTTCTCCCAAACACAACCGTCCCATTCCCAATAAGGTTGGGCTCGGACCGATTTCCAAATAAACATTAACACCTAATCCTGCCAGGCAATCCATACCCTTTGAGAACTGTACAGCCTGACGAATGTGGCGGCTCCAATAATCTGCCCTGGCAATCTCACTCCCGATTTTTTCCCCCGTAACATTCGAAATCAGTGTGATTTTGGGAAGATTAAAGGTCACTTGGCGAGCAATCTGATCGAACTCTGACAACATCGGTTCCATTAAAACGGAATGAAAGGCATGGGAAACCTTCAACTCCCTCGTTTTAATATCCCGAGCATTCAAATCAGCAACAACTGCGATCATAGCTGATTGTTCCCCTGAGAGCACAATGCTTTGAGGACCATTCACAATAGCAACCGTCACATCTTCAGCATAAGGTTTGAGTTGTTCCTGGATCTTTTTTTCATCGGCAAGCACGGAGACCATCATCCCATTCTGGGGGAGTGCTTGCATGAGTCGAGCACGCTCAGCAATTAACCTGAGCCCATCCTCCAAACTAAAAACTCCAGCAATGCAAGCC
>NVSR01000013.1 GCA_002401295.1 SAR324 cluster bacterium
CGACTATCGTCCGTCGCTTTCTTGGGGTTGGACTTACCAAAACCCATGACTTTATTACCACCTTGCATTTGGCGCATGAAAAAGACCCAAACACCAATGATGAGAATGATGGGCAACCATGAGCTGATGATGGCAAAAAACAGGCCTGAGCTCTCTGGAGGCTCTATGCGAAAATGGACTCCCCGTTCATAGAGAATAGGGACTAAATCCTGATAATATCTAGGAATCGTTGTGGAAAAAATTTCCTGATTATTAGTACTACCCTTTACTTGGTTTCCCTTGATGAGGACATCCGTAACTTGTCCACTTTCAACTACATTGAGAAACTGAGAAAATGGAATCTCCTTACCAGGCTGAGTCCCGGCAGAAAATGTATAAAGCAGGATAATTCCAAGAATGATCGAACTAAGGATCAATAGATTTTTAGGGACTGGTTGCATGAGATGAGGCCTCTATTAAATGCGGGTTCTTCGTATCTCTTATGAATCGGACCTATTGATTCTAAAGCCATTTAATAAATTTTCCAAGCGATATTTCCAGTTTTGATGATCCCTTTTTTTAAGGCGCTTTAGGAACTTGTAATACATAAGAAAAGGAGAGAAAAACTTACACTAGCACTGTTTGTTTTTTTGCCTGCTTGTTGACCTTGATTACTGGAAATACCCGAAATGTTTCAAATGATCAAACAGCGCAGGTTATTCCTGATCGAATAATATCTTGGGAAAATAATGGATTTAAGTACTAGAGTGTTTCGCTTGATGAAGTCTCTTGCAGAAGAAGGAGTCGACTCCGTAGGAGGGTTCTTCAATCAGGGAAAGACTATGATGGATGAAAGTCTAAACTCGTGGGAAGAAAGAGTAGAAAATAAGCAGAGAACAGCAGGTGGTAATGAAGAAAAAGGGGGTCAGGAAAGATACAAAACAGAGTCTAATAGATCAACTAGTAGCAGTAAGGATGTACCGCAGGTAACAACTGATTTACAGCTTTTTGGACTCACACCACCATCAAGCTTGGCTGAGCTTAAAAAGGCTAGGAATCGAGAAATCAAAAAGTACCATCCTGACCGATTTAGCAATGATCCGGAAAAATTGAAAACAGCGCAGGAAATTATGCAGATCTATAATGAGGTCTATGATCGCTTGCAGGATCATTATCGTCGGACAGAGGGGAAATAAGGTAGGAAACTGGTGATGTTGCCATCACCAGTCAACGCGGGCTAAGTTAGATTACTTAACTACACATGTAGCGCCAACAGCTTGTAGCTTCTTAGCTGTTTCTTCAGCATCAGATTTCTCAACGCCTTCCTTGACTTTACAGTCAGCACCAGCACTTTCAACCAATACCTTAGCTTCTTTCAAGCCCAGGCCAGTAATAGCACGAACTTCTTTAATCACGTTGATCTTCTTCTCACCGAAAGAAGTCATGACTACGTCAAATTCAGTTTGCTCAGCAGCAGCTTCAGCAGGAGCAGCAGCAGCAACGCCAACTGCAGCAGCAGCACTTACGCCAAACTTGTCTTCCAGTTCCTTAACTAGCTCAGAAAGCTCAAGAACGGACATGCTAGAAATAAAATCAATCAGTTGGTCTTTTGTGATATCAGCCATTTGTTTCTCCTAAAATTTCTAAAATTACTCTTTTGAATCGGCAACAGCTTGCAGTACACGTACGAAGCTAGCTGGAATCTCGTTAAGCACACGAGCGAAGTTTGTAATCGGAGCATTGAGCAAGAATAATAACTTGGCCAGGAGCTCGTCTCTGCTTGGCAGGTTACCTAAGGCTTCAACACCGGCGGCATCCAACATCACACCTGTTTCTCCAGTGACAAGGCCACCAGCGATCAGTTTGAGTTTTTCATTATCTTTGACTGCTTTGGTAATCACCTTGGGGGCAGCAGCAGCATCTGTATCACTGTAAACGAAAGCTCTTGTCTTGACAAAGTAATCGGCTAGTCCTTCATAAGGCGTACCAGCAGCAGCTCTTTTGGCTAAAGAATTCTTCAGCACACGGAAGCGGCTACCTTGTGCATTAAGGTCTTTCCGTAACTTTGTCAGCTCTTCTACCGTGGTTCCTTGGTATTCAACCAAGACACCCGATACGGCGGAAGAAAAGATTTCGTTATACTCCTGGATCAATGCTTCTTTTTGAGATCGTTCCACTGAGTTCTCCTGAAAAAATGATGTTAAAAGTTTCTTTTTCTTTTAACAGTTGCATGAAAAATGTAATACAACACGCTTTTCACGCTGATTGCTTTCCATTAGCACCAAATAACAAGAGTAATCCGAGGGGGAAATCAAAGAAAAGGAGACGAGATGTGGGGGAGACTATCCTACATAGAGTAAGGAGAGGTTTTCCATCACTATCTCGGCGGGAATATTTAAGCCCTCAGGCTCCAGCTTTCTTCGATAACTCCGGCTTATACTTGAAATCAAGTATAATCGACGACAACTTGAGTGTCTTCCCGGACTGACGCCCGGGGTGCAATGTCAGCATTGCTTTATGATCTTGAACTTCTTATTTGAAGTTGCTGATATCTATTTTAACACCTGGTCCCATTGTACTGGAAATAGAGATGTTTTTAATGTAGATACCTTTAGCCGTTGCTGGCTTCAACTTAACCAAACTCTCATAGAAGGACTGGATGTTTTCAGCCAATTTCTCTGAAGAAAAAGAGACTAGTCCTACTGTAGTTTGAACGTTCGCTCCTTTATCAGTTCGGAACTGAACTTGTCCTTGCTTGATCGTTTTTACGATTTCGCCAACATTTTGTGTAACGGTTCCA
Organism: SAR324 cluster bacterium; assembly: GCA_002401295.1. GTDB lineage: Bacteria > SAR324 > SAR324 > XYD2-FULL-50-16 > XYD2-FULL-50-16. Next base: position 2,780 of record NVSR01000013.1, read on the forward strand.
ACTTTGGGGTTAGGCATCAGTCCTCTTGGTCCCAAAACGCGACCAATGCGCCCAACAACTGCCATCATATCAGGAGTCGCTACAACTCGGTCAAATTCCAACCAACCAGATTGAATCTTAGCAACCAGTTCATCGGATCCGGCAAAATCAGCACCAGCTTCCAGGGCTTCTTTTTCCTTTTCACCACGAGCAAAAACAAGAACACGAACTTCCTTTCCTGTTCCATTGGGTAGAGAACAACTTCCCCGAACCATTTGGTCAGATTTCCGTGGGTCAATGCCTAAACGGAAAGATACATCAACACGCTCTTCAAATTTGGCAGAAGAAAATTCTTGTACCAACTTGATTGCTTCCGTGAGCTCATATCTTTTTGTCGAGTCGATCTTTTTAGACCACTCTTTTGCTTTTTTTGACAGTTTTGCCATCTGTAATTCCTAGGTTTATGACTTTAGGATAGCTTCTCGATTCCAGCCGAATTAGGCTAGCTCGATTCCCATACTTTTAGCTGTTCCCCGGATCATTTGCTTTGCAGCATCCAAGTCATAGCAGTTCAGGTCCGGCATTTTGATTTTAGCGATCTCTTCGAGTTGGGCATCAGTAATCTTACCAACTTTTTGCTTGTTGGGTTCTGGTGAGCCTTTCTCCAAGCCTAGAGCTTTCTTAATCAAGATGGGAGCGGGTGGTGTTTTGGTGATAAACGTAAAAGAGCGGTCAGAGTAGACAGTAATCACCACTGGAATGATCATGCCATCCTGCTTTTGAGTCTTAGCGTTAAAACTCTTGCAGAATTCCATGATATTCACACCATGCTGTCCTAAAGCAGGCCCGATTGGGGGAGAAGGATTAGCTTTCCCCGCCGGTACTTGTAGCTTAATGTAACCTGTTATCTTCTTTGCCATGTTAAAACTCTCGGCTTTAAAAGTTACTATCTCAGATAAAAGACATTCCAGTCCTGATAATCCCCGTCCAAGTCAACGGATTCAGGAGCAGTCTGGAATGGCATATCTTGTTTATTTTGCACTATTACTCGGTAATTCGAACTTTATCGTAACCAAGTTCCAAAGGTGTTGATCGTCCAAAGATACTGACAAGAACCGTCAACTTACTATGTTCCGAATCAATAGACTCAATGATTCCATTAAAATCAGCAAAAGGACCTTCAGTGACAATCACTGTCTGACCAACTGAATAAGTGGAATCAATTTCCGCTTGTTTTACACCACTCTCAATTTGACCACGAATTTCCTTGAGTTCATGCTCAGGTACCGGCATGGGGTTTTTTTGTTCGCCACCAACAAAGCCAGATACTTTTGGAATGCCTCGCAGCAAATGCCACAGGTCAGGAGTGAGGTTCATGCGGATGAGAATATAGCCAGGAAAATAAGTAACTTGGCTCTTTTTTCTCTTGCCCTGTTTCTTGGTGATAACTTCTTCAGCCGGAATGAAAATCTCTTCAACCAGATCAGCTTTGTTTTTCAGCTGAAGTTGCTCTTGGATCAACTGTTTAACTTTGTTCTCATAGCCAGCATAGGCTTGAAGAATATACCATTTGAAGTCTGTTTCAGGCATTTTACCTTCCATTTGTTATCCGATGATCTGTTTAACCAGTTCTGATAACCCGACATCAATGATTCCTAGAAAAACAGAAATAATTCCTGTAATCACCAACACAGCACCAGTCTGTTTGATGGTCTGTTCTCGGGTAGGCCAGGTTACCTTTTTGAACTCGTTACGAACATCCGAGAGGAAATTCTTGATTTTACCGAACATTATGTTTGCACAAAATCAAAGCAAGCTATTGCGTTAAAAAAAAATGGCAGGCCAGGGGGGATTCGAACCCACAACACCCGGTTTTGGAGACCGGTGCTCTACCAGTTGGAGCTACTGGCCTAAATTTTTACTTGGTCTCTTTATGCATAGTATGCTTTCGGTCGAACTTACAGTACTTAGACAGTTCCATTTTCGAAGGTTTTGCCTTCTTATTTCGTGTCTTACTGTAATTTCTACGCTTGCAAACTGTACATTCGAGTTGAACAATGTCTCTCATGATTAATCAGTCGCTGTGGTGCCTGAGAGCAGATTCGAACTGCCGACCTCTTCCTTACCAAGGAAGCGCTCTACCGACTGAGCTACCCGGGCACAATATTGATATCCATCAATTGAGATGGTGGGGAGAGAAGGATTTGAACCTTCGAAGGCGAAGCCGTCAGATTTACAGTCTGATCCCTTTGGCCACTCGGGAATCTCCCCATAACTCAAATATTACCCTGGTGCCGGCTGGAGGAATCGAACTCCCGACCTACTGATTACAAATCAGTTGCTCTACCAACTGAGCTAAGCCGGCACATTTAGTAACAAAAAACCCAATGCTAGATTGACCCCTTGATCTTGTCAACAAAATTATCGATAATTCATTTAGTTTTTTAAAACACTTCTTTATCGTTCCCCTTAAAATCAGGAGAAATCATGGAACAAACTAACTTTCGCTCTGGCTTTGTCAGCTTATTGGGGAAACCTAATGTCGGCAAATCCACTCTGCTCAATCAGTTAATTGGACAGGAAATCTCTATTACGGCCAACAAACCGCAGACGACGAGGAATCAAATTCGTGGGATTGTTACTAAAGACAATTACCAAGCTATCTTGTTGGATACCCCCGGCATTCATTTACCCAAAAATGAATTGCATCGTCGCATTGTGAACTATGCACTGACTTCGATTAAAGAAGTGGATTTAATCTTTTTCATTGTCAATCCGCACAAGCGAGAAGATGAGATCCTTTCTGAAGATGATCAGCTGGTATTGGAAAAATTGGCTAGCGCTCAGAACAAAGTCATTCTTTTGATTAATAAGATAGATATGTTCCCCAATCAGTTGGTATTGCGGACTATCGAGAAATTCCATAAGGAATTTAACTTTTTAGAAGTTTTACCCGTCTCAGCAAAAACAGGTCTGGGTATAGAAAAATTGAATCAGATCTTCGAAAAACATCTGCCCAAAGGCATCGCTTACTTCCCCGCAGATCAGATTACGGATGCTCCGGAAAGAACGATTATCGGAGAATTAGTTCGAGAGCAAATTACACGCCTCTGCTTTCAAGAGGTACCCTATGGTGCTGCTGTTGCTGTGGATCGTTTTGTGGAAAAAGATGGACGTGTCGAAATCCATGTCACCATTCATGTGGAAAGAGAATCCCATAAGAAAATTATTATTGGGAAAGGCGGCTCTATGTTGAAGAGAGTGGGCATGCAGTCTCGGCAGAAGATGGAACATATGCTGGGTGTAAAAGTATACCTGCGCTCCCATGTGAAGGTTTCCCGAAACTGGTTTAACAACCCAAGACTCTTGAATGAGTTTGGTTATTCAGAATAAGAATATTCCAGTGAGCAAAGAATATCTTGGTTGAAAAACGGGCTCCTGCTAGAATAATGGAAGAATTGACAGTTTTTTAATTAATTGAGAGACTGCAAATCTTCTCATTATGCTAGGAAATGTCACGTTTGCTTAGGTAGGTGGTGAATTTTTATTAAAAAAATAGTGTTGCTTTAAAAACAAAGGCAATCTTCAAAAGGTGAAGTTCGTCAACCTATAGAAATGCAACTTGTTGTCAAAAAAAACTGAGGCTGCTCAAATTAAACTCAGTCCGCTGGACTCAATCTGGACAACCCTAAGTAGAAAAAAGTTTAGGAATTTAAATGAAACGTGAAAAAGAAAAGTACTCCATTCAAGCAGTAGAAAATGCCATGGATGTGCTAGAGCAATTTAAAGGTGATAAAGCTGAACTGGGAATCACAGAATTGAGTCGTAATTTATCGTTACACAAAAATAATATTTTTCGTTTACTAGCCACTCTAGAGAGCCGTGGCTACATTGAGCAAAATAAGAATAACGATCATTACCGTTTGGGCATTAAGTCCTTGGAGTTGGGCAAGGCTTTTTTGAGCCATACAGGGCTGATCAAAGTCTCCATTGGTATGTTAGAGGACCTTTGCTCTCAGGTAAACGAGACAACTTATCTTGGTATCATGCGGGAAAATCAGGTCTTCTATATTGAAGATGCCGAATCAAATCAATGTTTGCGCGTGGCCTCACGCGTAGGTACCAGGATGTCACCTCTGTGTACGGCGATTGGTAAAATCATGTTGGCCCATGCGGATGAGGATTCACGAGATCAAGTGATGAAGGATAATTCCTTTGTGCGGTATACTCCTTATACGGTGATTGATCAGAATGTTTTCTTAAAAGATCTGCAAGAAACAAAGGAAAGAGGTTACGCCCTCGACAAAGAAGAAAAGGACCTGGGAGTGGTCTGTATCGCTGGCCCTGTCTATAATTACAATGATGAAATTGTAGCGGGCATTTCTATCTCCGGCCCCGCAACAAGGTTGACCGATGACACTGTAAAAGAGTTTTATGCCCCCAGAGTAATGGAGTGCTGCCGCAGGGTATCCACCGCCATCGGTTACACGGGATACTCTTAATAAAGAACAACTGTGCGAAAAAATACTTTCCTGTTTGGACTTATCGGGCTGCTACTCTTCGGAGTAGCAGGATGTAGCGGAAATGTTGGCTACCACCCCGGGATTATTACGCAAGAGGTTACGGGTATTGTCGCTTCGGAATCCATTGATTCTGAAGGGGCCGCTTTTATCCTTGTTCTCCAGTATAATCAAACTTTTCTGGATAGTTCCCAGGGAAGGTTGAAACGCGTAACTGCAAAGATTGTTCACCCCGATTCTAGTGGACACTATCGAGTGAGATTTGATAACGGAGTCAGTCAATTGGATTTGATTTTTATCAAACGGCAACACTTGATAGCCTCAAAAAGCTTTTCTCGGACCTTGGGTATTAGTAGTTACGAGTACCACCCACTGCTACGGCAAGATAGCCATTGGGAAGAAAGTTTCTTCTTCAGCCTCAAGCCAATGTTATCAGAGTATATCACGGAGGAAAGATTCTTCCTTCCTGACAGTGATCAGCTTTTTCTAGGGCAGTGGTTGAACAAATCCTCTGAGAAAACGCAGAATTAGTGTATCCGAATCATCCTTCCGTTGCGATCAAGGGTGGGGGCATTGATCCCACCCTTTTACCTGCACCTATGAAGTAAGAGATATTGCTTCCCTATATAGTAGAGTTCAGTGATGAAAAGAAAAGGTACCGAAATAATTTTACAAGCCCTTATTAATGAGGGAGTAAAGACAGTCTTTGGCTACCCCGGTGGCTGTGTCATTCCCCTATTTGATGAATTTCTCAACTATGATGAAATCGAATTAGTACGTGTGCGTCATGAGCAAGCTGCGACACATGCTGCTGATGGTTACGCCCGTGTTTCAGGTAAGGCCTCTGTGGTGATTGCCACGTCAGGGCCAGGGGCAACGAACACTATTACGGGGATTGCCACTGCGGCAATGGATTCTATCCCCATGGTTATTATTACGGGGCAAGTGCGGACTGCTGTCATTGGTACCAACGCTTTTCAGGAAACGAATGTCGTTGGGGTCAGCCGACCGGTCACCAAGCATAATTACTTGGTGAAGACGGTGGATAGTTTGCCTAGGATCTTGAAAGAAGCCTTCCACATTGCTCAAACTGGGCGACCCGGACCCGTGCTAGTTGATATTCCTGTTGATTTGCAAACTCAGTTTACGGAAGAGCCTTTTCCTTCTGAAGTTAAAATTCCGGGATATGTATTGCCCCCTGAAATAGGGACAAAGGATATACAGCAGGCCTGGGAAATGATCCGCCACTCTTACAAGCCGGTGCTCTATGTAGGTGGAGGGGCTATTCTTGCGGATGCCGCAGCGGAGTTGATTAAATTTGTGGAAAAAACGAATATTCCAGTGGTGACGACTCTCTTAGGTTTAGGGGCCTTTCCTGAAGGGCATGAACTCTCTCTGGGAATGCTGGGAATGCACGGCCATTATACGGCCAATATGTCCATGACTAAGACAGATCTGGTGCTTGCTATTGGAGCGCGCTTTGATGACCGAGTCACGGGCAAGGTTGAGTCTTTCTTAGCGCAGTCGAAGATTATCCATGTAGATGTTGATGCTAGTGTCATTAACAAAATTAAAGAGGCACACTTGGGTATCGTGGGCGATGTGAAGGAATTCCTGCAAAAGCTCAACCAAGTAGCTGAGCCGTTGAGTTTGACTCCTTGGTTGGATGAATTGACTACGATGCAAAAAGAACATCCTCTTCCTAATTATGATCAGCAGGAAATGGAAGAAAACTGCTTGCGTCCTGAATATGTGATTCGCCAATTCTGTCAGGAGACTGACGGGAAAGCCGTGATTGTGACAGATGTGGGGCAGCATCAGATGTTTGTGGCTTTGCATTATCAGTTCAAAGAAGCCAGATCTCATTTATCCTCTGGAGGATTGGGGACAATGGGCTTTAGCTTGCCAGCTGCCATGGGGGTCGCCTTTTATAATCAAAAGCGACCTATCATCTCCTTTTCTGGTGATGGTGGCTTTCAGATGAATATCCAAGAGCTGGCAACGGTTCATGATTACAACATGCCTCTCATCATTGTGGTGTTGAATAATGGAAATCTGGGCATGGTGAAACAATGGCAGGATTTATTTTGGGAAGGTCGCCACGCTTCCACCATCTTCGAGACAAGCCCTGATTTTGTGAAAATTGCGGAAGCCTATGGGATCCCTGCCTATCGGACAGGCCTTAAGGAGGAGGTTCCCCTTTTGGTGAAGAAGGCTTTACAACATAAAGGCCCTATCTTGTTGGAGTTTATGTTAGAGAAGGATGCTATGGTATATCCCATGATTCCAGCAGGGGGTGAATTGACTGACATTATAGAGGGAGAGGGCTAATGAAACATGTGATTTCAATCCTGATGGAAGACAGGATCGGTACCTTAGCTAGAATAGTGGAACTATTTTCTTCTCGTGGTTACAACGTGGACTCTATTTGCTCCGGGGAAGCCGAGCGAGTTGGGGCTCATCGCTTGACCCTTGTTATCCAGGGAGATGATCGTAAAATCGGTCATATCACTCGCTTACTAAATAATCTGGTCAATGTTTGGGACGTTAGTCACCTACACCTCTCAGAGAGTATGACTCGAGAGTTGATGATGGCCAAAGTGAAATTTAGTCATGAGAATCGTTCGACTATCCTGCAATTGATTAATGCCAATCAAGGAGCGGTGATCGAGATGAATAAGGAAACGATTAGTTTTGAGGTTGTTGGTAGCGCGTCGCAGCTGGATGGCATTACTCAGATATTTCGAGAATTTGAATTGATTGAGTTATCTAGAACTGGTGAAGCTGCCATTCATCGATGAGTCCTATGAATGTAAAACCCTTAACTGTGACCCAGCTGACGCTGCAAATTAAGCAACAGTTGGAGACCCGCTTTGATAATGTTTGTCTCAAGGGCGAAATTTCCAATTTGGCTTTGCCACGCTCTGGACACGCCTACTTCAATATCAAGGATCAACGCTCACAGTTAGCGGGAGTCATGTTTCGCTCCGCCTTACAACAGAACCGGTTTCAACTGGAAAATGGACAGGAAGTCTTGCTTTTTGGACGCATTACTGTTTATGAACCCAGAGGTGCTTACCAGCTAATTGTCAATCGTGTGGAACCTATTGGTGTCGGTGCCTTACAGTTAGCCTTTGAGCAATTGAAGGCCAAGTTGGCTCGCGAAGGTTTATTTGAGGATCTGCATAAAAAGCGACTCCCCTTCTTGCCCCGAGGCATTGGTATTGTAACCTCACCGACGGGTGCCGCCATTCAAGACATCCTACAGATTTTAAGCCGCCGTTTCCCTTCAATTCCCGTCCTAATCAATCCCGTAGCGGTACAGGGACAGCAAGCTGCAGCAGAAATTGCTCAGGCAATTCAGCAGTTTCAGATGTTTGCTGATGAAATTGATGTTTTGATCGTAGGACGTGGAGGGGGCTCGATTGAAGACTTATGGGCCTTTAATGAAGAGGTGGTTGCACGTGCGATTTTTCAGTCTTCAATTCCTGTAGTGACTGCGGTAGGTCATGAAACCGATTTCACGATCGCTGATTTTGTGAGTGACCTCAGAGCGCCTACACCCTCAGCAGCGGCCGAATTGGTCGTTCCTCTACGTTCTGAATTATTAGGGCAAGTGGAGAACTACCAGTTGAAATTAGTGCAACGAATTCAGAAAAAGTTAGGCTGGGAAAAAGAACGTCTTGAATTTTATGGGAAGAGGCTTCGTTCACCCAGCTGGGTGATTCAGGGGCAAATGCAAAAGGTGGATGAATTGACAGATAAGTTAATTCAAATTATTCAAAGAAAGCTTATACAACTGCGTAGCTTGTGGGAAAGGCTGGAGCAGGCATTGCTCTACCAGTCTCCTGAAAGAAAAATAGAACTAGATAGAAAAAGATTGCTCGATGGGAAACGAAACCTGGAAAGACTGATCAAACATATTGTTGAGCAAAAGAAACTACATTTGGCAGAGGTTTCTCATGTTTTAGACTCAGTCAGTCCTCTTGCGGTCTTAAAAAGAGGCTATGCTACGGTTACAGATAAGGAACATGAACTTATCTATTCAATAAATCAGGTTCGAAAGGGGGCTGTGCTGGCTATCCAAGTGTCTGACGGGGTGATCAAAAGTCATGTGGAAGAGATTATCAAGAAGCCATAAAGGGGACATTGATACTCTTGAGTGGAATAGGAAACTTGATCTTTGAATTGGGGGTAGGTAGACATCTCAGAAATATTAGAGACTTGGGGATTCCCCCCCAAGTGCTGGGGAGAATTAATACTTTCCACTGAATAGGTCGGTGATAACTGCCATGGTATTTATACTCAAGGTGATTAGCCCTAGTACTACCGCCATGCCAACAATAAGGGTGGTAAAATTAAACCATTCTGGTTTGTTCTTTTTTGTTTTCTGCATCGTAAAATACCAAGATTCGTGATTGACTAGCATTGAGTTCAGTCTCTGATTCCTTGTGCAAGTAAAGGAACCCTTATGGGATCTAGAGCTTATCCACCTTTTCCATTTAAGTAAAGGAAAGCGCGGGGTAACCTTGGCTGAAAGCTGATGCACGTGGAATCATCTTGCTTTTACAAAAGGGGGTGTTTACGCTACAGCACTCAACGAAAATTAGGAAGCTTGAATCATAACTATCTGGAACAAAAGTTTGGTTTGCCCAATGGGTAAGTATCGTTCCAATTTTATTAAAATCTCCACTTGGTTGTAATTATGGAATTAAAAGAAATTAAAGAATTGATCCAACTAATGGGTAAAGTTGACCTTACGGAAGTAGCTTTGGAAAAGGATGACTTTAAGCTGACTTTAAAGCGTGAATTAGCTACCGGGCAGGTCGTAACTCAAGTTGTCCCAGCCCCTGTCCAGGCACCCGTTGCCGCTGCGGCTCCTGCCGAGACTGCTGCTACAGTACAGGCTGAAGATAAGGACATCCATTATGTGACTGCTCCGYTAGTGGGAACTTTTTATKCTTCCCCTTCTCCRGAGGCGGGTTCYTTTATCAAAGTAGGTGATCGAGTGAAGAAAGGGCAAACGCTATGTATTGTCGAAGCCATGAAGTTAATGAATGAGATTGAATCGGATGCGGATGGTGTTATCGTGGAAATTCTTTGCGAGAATGCCACACCTGTAGAGTATGGAACTAAAATTATTGCTATTAATACTAAGAAGTAGATCCTTTACTGTTCAATTTCATTCAACCCTTTGTAATAAGATCCTGAATGTATAAAAAAATTCTGATAGCCAATCGCGGAGAGATTGCCGTTCGAATTATCCGGGCTTGCCGTGAAATGGGGATTAAGACTGTATCGGTGCATTCCACTGCCGATGCGGAAGCACTCCATGTACAGCTCTCTGATGAGTCCTTGTGTATTGGAGAGCCAGCCTCTAAAGACAGTTATTTAAAGAAAGCCACTATCATCTCAGCGGCAGAAATTACCGGAGCGGAAGCTATCCATCCTGGATATGGTTTTCTGGCGGAGGATGGTAACTTCGTAGAGATGTGTAATGCCTCGGGTATTGATTTTATTGGTCCCAGTGCAGAAATTATCAGTAAAATGGGTGACAAAGTCACAGCTAGGAGAATAGCAGAGGCTGCAGGTTGTCCTACGACTCCGGGAAGTAAAGACGCTATTCATGACTCTGAAACCATGAAAAAAATGGCGAAAGAGATTGGTTTTCCCGTGATCATTAAAGCTTCCGCTGGTGGTGGTGGACGGGGTATGCGCATTGTTCACTCCATGAGTGGCCTGGTAAATGCCTACGAAACAGCTAAAGCAGAAGCCCTAGCTTGTTTCAATAATGATACCGTCTTCGTTGAAAAATATATTGAGGGGCCTCGCCATATTGAAGTTCAACTACTCGGCGATCAGCATGGAAATATAATCCACTTGGGAGATCGTGACTGTTCGATTCAGCGACGCAATCAGAAATTAATTGAAGAAGCACCGGCAACGGGATTATCTGACGACCTGCGGGAACGCATTCATCAAGCGGCAATTCGTGTGGCTAAGGCTGTGGACTATTTTTCTGCTGGCACGATTGAATTCCTGGTAGATGATCAGGAAAATTTCTATTTCATGGAAATGAATACCCGCTTGCAAGTAGAGCATCCTGTTTCTGAGATGATTACTGGTGTGGATATTGTCAAAGAAATGATCAATGTTGCGGCAGGGGAAAAGCTTGCTTATACGCAGGAGGATATTAAATTTACGGGTCATGCCATCGAGTGCCGCATTAATGCGGAAGATCCGGAAAGCTTCATTCCAAGTCCTGGATTGATTACAGATTACCATGCACCAGGAGGTTTTGGTGTTCGAGTTGATTCCGCGGCTTATCAAGGATGGAATATTCCACCTTATTATGACTCCATGATCGCCAAGGTGATCACTTATGGGAATGATCGGAATAGCGCAATCAGAAAAATGTTAGGAGCTCTGGATGAATATGTGGTGGAAGGGATCAATATCACCCTGCCATTGCATATCCGTATTCTACGAAGTCTACGCTTTCAGCAAGGCAAACTAACGACAGCTTTCCTTAAAAACTTCGTTAAAATGTAAGACTACTCCCTACTTCGACTAAGCTGTCGCAAGACGGGATCTATTTCCCTGGGTACTTACGTTGGAGTAGGTATTTAGGGAGGGTGGTTTGTTGAGGAGCAATGACATAAAATCTTGACTTTTTAGTAATTCAAAGCCTTCAAGCCGACTTTCTTCATGACGAAAAACCTTGGCCAGAGACTCCTGCATGGACTCAAGTTCAGTTCCTCCCCTCTTCTGAAAAAAATCCAGCTTGGTTGCTCGCATTAGTTGCGATTTATTGAAAGAACCTAGTTTGTCTCCCAAAGCCGTGATTGTTTGCTCTAGTTCTTCACCGCTTAATTTGTTCTGCTGCAAGTTATTTTCCAATCGGGAAATCATTTTTAAGTAGTCTCCTACTTCGGCAGTAGGCCCTTTTTTCTTTTGAAGAGGCAAATCTTGGATGCCTCGTTCAATGGGTGCCTGCTTTTTTTGCAGGCCAATCTTTTCTTCCCGCTGTAGGGGATCCCTGGGCATTGGAAAAAAGTTATTTAGTTTCATATCAATAGACCTAAAAATAGGGGCGTTTTAAACTTAATGTCTATGATAAGATACTCATTTATCATGCCAAAAAAACTTTCCTCAGGAAAATAAATATCTGGCATCTAGGGATTGAAAGAAGCTACTCTACTATTTTTACTAATTCTTTTTAAGAGAATAGGAGAGAGTAGCGTTGAAGTTTGGATTGCATATTAAAGGGCTATCAGATAGATTGATTTATTTTTTTACGTGTTTTTTATAGGCATATGGTCATCCACCACTTTCATGAAGAAACTATGATGAATAATAATGAGTCTGAAGAGAAGGACCTTGAGAAAGATGACTCCTTAGCCAAGAAGCTTTTGGAAACCAGAACAATTATTATCTCCAGTAGTGTGGATAGCAAGCTTGCAGATCAGGTGATTAAGCAACTATTGATGCTGGAAGCTATGGATGCGGAAGCGGAGATTAAAGTTCTAATCAACTCTCCGGGTGGGGAAATTCAAAGTGGTTTTGCGATTTATGACATGATGCACTTTATCTCTTGCCCGATCACAACAATCGTTGCTGGCTTAGCAGCTAGTATGGGCTCAGTCTTGATGTTGGCTGCGGATAAAGGACGAAGATTTGTCTTCCCTCATGCGAAGGTCATGATTCACCAACCTTCCTTATCCGGTGCTCAGGGAAGTAGTACAGATCTGGAAATTCATGCTCATCAGATTCTCAAGACTCGTGAGTTCATGTCAGAGTTATATGCGGAGAAAACAGGCAAAGCAGCTGCAGAGATCATGAAAGATATGGAACGAGACTACTGGATGACTGCACAAGAGTCTTTAGATTACGGCTTGTTTGATAGAATTATTACTTCAAGAGAAGATATTTCGTAATCATGAGTTCCGTCAAAGGTAATTAATGAAAGTAAGTGTTTTTGGCAGCGGCTATGTTGGCCTGGTTGCGGGAGCCTGTTTTGCCGAGAGTGGCAATGAGGTGATTTGTGTAGACATTGATCAGCAAAAGATCGAACGGCTCAAGCAGGGCATTATTCCCATTTATGAGCCGGGATTAGAAGAGATGATCAAGAGAAATGTACGGCAACAGCGTTTGGTTTTTACGACAGATGCAGAAGCCGCTGTGAAAGAATCACTGTTTCAGTTTATTGCGGTAGGGACTCCCCCCGGTGAGGATGGGAGTGCAGACCTTCAGTATGTCTTAGCTGTCGCGGAAACGATCGGCAAGTATATGACGGACTCTAAAGTAATTGTCGATAAATCAACGGTTCCTGTGGGCACTGCGGATCTCGTCCGTGACAAAATCAAAAGTGTTCTGGAAAAAAGGGGCATTGACGTAGAGTTTGACGTGGTTTCTAACCCTGAATTTTTGAAAGAAGGGGCAGCTATCCAGGATTTTATGGTTCCCGATCGAGTGGTCATCGGAGTTGATAGCCCTCGTGGCGGGACCCTGATGAAAGAGCTTTATAGCCCTTTTATGAAGAGCGAAGATCGCCTCTTGCTAATGGATGTGCGTAGTGCTGAAATGACGAAATACGCAGCCAACTCCATGCTGGCCACAAAGATTTCTTTTATGAATGAAATGGCGAATCTTTGTGAGAAGGTAGGCGCCAACATAGACCAAGTACGGTTAGGTATTGGATCGGATGCCAGAATCGGCCATAGCTTCCTTTTTCCCGGGGTAGGTTACGGTGGTTCTTGCTTTCCGAAAGATGTTCAGGCACTGATTCGCACTGGTAACAGTTACGACAGTACAATGGATATCTTACAAGCTGTTGAACGGGTGAATCAGGTACAGAAAAGTAAGATGCTGGACATGCTCTCTAAAGTCTATGGAGAGGATTTATCGGGACTAACTCTAGGAATTTGGGGCTTGGCTTTCAAGCCTCAAACAGATGATATGCGGGAAGCCCCTTCAAGGGTCATTATTGATGGTCTCTTGCAACGAGGCGCAAAGGTTATCGCCAATGATCCAGAAGCTATTGGGGAAGCACAAAAAATTTGGAAAGATCAGATTGAATACCGAGACAACTACTATGACGTTCTACCGGAAATTGATGGATTATTGATTCTGACTGAGTGGAATGATTATCGGCGGCCTGACTTTGAGCGCATCAAAAATTTGATGAAAAAGCCAATAGTATTCGATGGACGTAATATTTTTGTCCCGGAAAAAATGAGGCAAAGAGGATTTGAATATTACAGTATTGGTCGTCCTTAACGTTGATAATTGGGGGAGTATTTGAGGTTTTTAGTGAAATTTTCACATCCCCTTTATGGCTAAACTGATTTTTTTCACAGTGAAAGGTGGATTTTGTAGGAAAGGTATGAAAGAGAAAAAACGTATTTTAGTAACGGGAGGTGCTGGCTTTATTGGTTCTCATCTTTGTGAGGAACTATTGGGCGATGGGCACGATGTAATCTGTTTGGATAATTTTTTTACGGGGCGGAAGGAAAATATTGCTCACCTCCTGGATGAGCATCGATTTGAATTAATCCGTCATGATGTCACGGAACCATTGCGTTTAGAAATTGACTGGGTCTTTAATTTTGCCTGTCCCGCCTCTCCGGTCCATTATCAGTACAATCCCATCAAGACCCTGAAAACTAGTATTTTAGGGACTTTAAATATGTTGGGACTGGCAAAAAGAGTCAGAGCCCGGATTCTTCATGCCAGTACTTCCGAGGTTTATGGTGATCCTCAGATACACCCGCAAAAAGAAGACTATTGGGGGAATGTGAATCCTATTGGGATTCGTAGTTGTTATGATGAGGGCAAAAGGGCCGCCGAAACTTTGATGATGGACTATCATCGGGAAAATCAGGTCGACTCAAAAATCATTCGGATTTTTAATACCTATGGTCCTCGAATGAGGGCGGATGACGGACGTGTGGTGAGCAATTTTATTGTGCAGGCACTGCAAGGGGATGATATCACTATTTATGGTGATGGCTCTCAGACACGCTCCTTTTGCTATGTTGATGATTTAGTCAATGTAATCATTCGTATGATGAAGAAAGATAACTTCACGGGGCCCGTCAACACAGGAAACCCTGTAGAGTTTACGATCCTGGAGTTGGCAGAAGCAGTGCTTACTTTGACCAACTCCAAATCGAAGTTAGTGTTCAAAGAGCTGCCACAAGATGATCCAACACAGCGACAGCCGGACATTAGCCTCGCTAAAAAAGAATTGGGCTGGGAACCAAAAATTCAGCTGAATGAAGGCTTGAAAAAAACCATCGATTTTTTCGATCAGTGGTTATCTGCAAATGATACGAATACACCAAGAGGCTAATTATAAATGGGGACTTTAGATCCTGCTCGACTAACAGTTATTTTAGTCGAGCCTTCTCATCCCGGTAATATCGGGTCGGCAGCTCGGGCAATGGCAAATATGGGGGTGGTTGACCTAAGACTCGTCAACTCTCAGGGACATCAAGATCCAGAAGCACTGCGTTTAGCCCCTCATGCGGCTCATGTCCTAGAGGCAGCGCAGGTCTACCCAACCCTGGAGGCTGCGATTCAAGACTGTGGACTCATTATCGCTACGTCTGCCAGAACACGTACTCAGACGCAAAATCTGACACTTGTGTCAGAGGTGCCCAAGCTGATTCAACAAGTGCCTTCCAGTTCTCGGGTCGCTCTTGTTTTTGGCCGGGAGAGGACTGGTTTGACAAATCATGAAATGAGCTGCTGCAATGACTGGATTACCATTCCAACTTTTGGGAATACGAGTTCTCTCAACCTGGCACAGGCAGTGATGGTGGTTCTCTATGAGATTTCTCGTTTATTTGAACAGCCATGGGAAGAAGAAAGCTCGATGCCACCGGCTACCTCAGAAAATGTAGAAGGACTGAAAGGGCACTTGTTTCAGGTTTTGGAGCTGATTAACTTCTTAGAGTCAGAGAATAGAAGCCATATGTGGGATAGCTTTTCTGTTCTACTGGGCCGGGCCAAGCCTACCCAAAGAGATGTACGGATGATCCGAGGTTTTCTGCATAAGGTACAAGTCGCTTTCAAGTTAGCCTCACGCAAGTCGGACTAAGGAGTGGAGCGACGAGCCCCTCCCCGAAAGATTTTCTTAGTCATCTTCAAAAAAACAATCAATGAATAGCTGAAGTTATGAGTGATAACGATGAACTTTTGATTTTTGTGGATGATACTGATTCCGAAATACCGCAGTTAACTCCCGAAAAGCAGGATTTTTGGAAGGTGATTTTAGTGGATGATGAAGAATCTGTTCATCAGGTCACAAAAATCGCACTCAGTAACTTTGAATTTCGTGGTAAGCGTTTGCAGTTTTTCAGCGCTTATACGGGAATAGAAGCTAAACAGTTGATTGAAAAACATCCGGATACTGCAGTTATCCTGTTAGATGTCGTGATGGAAGAGGATAATACTGGACTGGAATTAATCAAGTATATCCGTAACCAACTCAAAAACAGCCGTTCTCGCATTATTTTAAGAACGGGACAACCCGGACAAGCTCCGGAAAAGAAGATCGTTGCAGAGTATGATATCCATGACTATAAGACGAAGACTGAGCTGACTACGCAGAAACTCTTCACTATGATGGTAACTGCGTTGCGCTCCTATCAGGAAATCATGGATGCAATTGCTTCCCGACAGCAGTTGGAGCAAGAGAGGAACATTTTTGTGAGTGGACCCGTTTCTGTTTTAAAATGGGCCAAGGACCCGGGACTGTCGGTCGTTTATATTTCTCCCAATGCTAAGGATTTATTAGGCTATAGCGTGGAAGAATTGACTGAGGGCAGGCTAACCTACACAGACCTGATTCACCCTGAAGATGTGGAACAAGTACACTCCTCCCTGATGAAGTTTGCCGAAGAAAACCGAGAGAATTTTGAACAGGAATACAGAGTGGTATGTAAGGATGGGAAGATCCTATGGCTGCATGTATTCATCTCTCCGGTTCGAGATGAATGGGGAAATGTCAGTCAGTTTATCGGCTATATTATAGATGCCACACTACAGAAAGAACAGGAAAAATTGCTCTTCGAAAAAGTCATTGAGGGGATTGTTTTTACGGACCTCAATGACAGGGTACTGAAATTGAATCAGACGATGGCTGAGATCGCAGGAATCTCCAGGCCTGAAGCAGAGGGAATGGATATTTATAACCTGATGGTACCTGAGCATCAGGCTCTTTATCGGGAAAAAAGTATATTAGTCATGGCGGAAGGCCAAGCTCAGCGCTTTGAATTGAATATTTTGAAGAGCCAGCGTGAGCCAGTTCCCTGTCTGGTGACCTTAACACCCTTAAAGGATCTATCCGAAGAGGTTACCGGATTTTTTATCTTTATGATTGATCTGACAGAGCGAAAAAATATTGAAAAGGAGCTGCGAACATCCTTGGAGGCTGAGAAGCGTTTCATCGCCTCGGTCAGTCATGAAATCCGGACGCCCCTGTCTTCTATCATGGGCTATACGGAGCTATTGAATGAAACGGACACCCTCAGTGAAACACAGAAAAATTACTGTAGTCATATCTCGGTCAACTCAAAGCACCTGCTCACCCTAATCAATGATATTTTAGATATTTCAAAAATTGAAGCGGATCAGCTGGAATTAACAGAAACGAAAACTAATCTCAGTGAGGTCTTAATTGAATCTGGGGTCATGATCTCCAGTAGGATTCAAAAGGATGTGAAACTCGAGGTTGATATTGATGAGTTTAACTTCTACTTCCAGTGTGACCCTGTTCGTATCCGGCAGATTTTTATCAATCTACTGGGAAATGCGGCTAAGTTCACCAAGTCAGGAGTGATCAAGCTTTATTTGAAGGGTTTTGAGGAACTTGAGGATAACCGGGTTCGGCTGCGTATCTGTGTGGAGGATACGGGAATAGGAATTCCTGAAGAAAAACAAAGGCTTTTATTTCAAGCTTTCAAACAGGCTCATATGGGGGACTACGGTGGTACTGGCCTGGGGCTTTATTTATCTCGCTCTGTTGCCCAGTTGATGGAAGGGACTATTGAAGTTGAAAGTGAAGAAGGAGTAGGCAGTCAGTTTACCGTAACTCTAGTCTTGAAAAAAGGGGATGACAAAGATGAAGCCCACTCTTTTTCCGGCAAGAAAATCCTGCTATTGGAAAATGATCCTATTTTATCCAGGATGCTGCAGGAAAAATTGGAAAATGTGGGAGCTCATTTAATCCAGTTAAAAGAATTGGAAAATACAAGTCAGGTATTTCGGGAATCCCTGCGGTTGGAAGCATTGGATGCCGTTGTGATTGATATGGATATTCTGAAGGAGAAAAGTCTATATATTGCCGGGTCCCTGAAAGAAATTTTTCCGGATATTGTGATCATTGGCATCAAACAAGAAACCAATCCTTTACAATTGAGTGAACTGGACTCTCTTTTAATGAAGCCCTTTTCTTTTTATCAATTAGCGAAAGAGTTGAATAAAGGCTTTGGACGCATCAATAAGATACAGTCTGATGTGAGCAGCCTGAAGATCCTGTTGGTGGAAGATATTGAAGCCAATCGTCAGCTATTTTGTCAGATGTTTAAAAAGTTTTTTAACTTGATCCCCGATGTCGCCACAAATGGGCGGGAGGCAGTCGAAGCGATTCGTGACAATACTTATGATGGGGTTTTTATGGATGTTCAAATGCCAGTGATGGATGGTATTGAGGCCGCCACTGAAATCCGTAAATTTAATCAGGAGGTGAAAATCATTGCCATGACAGGCAATGTTTTTGTTGAAGACATTCAGTTAACGCAACAGGCTGGAATGGATGGCTTCCTCGCTAAACCTGTTCAGCGCGAAGACCTGCAAAATGTTTTGAACTCCTTAATGGTTGGTGATGATTCAATAATGCAACAAAAGAAGGTTGCTACGGATGATCCGTTGGAAATAGGTACGAAGCATCGTGAGTCTATCTATGATTTCATCCGCAAACTGAGTGATGATGAAGCCACAGCTCACGAACTGGTAGAATTAACTGTAGATGAGATTAAAGCTCTGCTGGATAGAAGCAGGGATTGCTTTAAAAATAAGGACCATCAGGCTCTTCTTTCTACTTTACATGCACTCAAGGGAGTTCTGTATAACTGTGGCCTCAATTCTCTGGGAGAAATCGTTCAGGAAATAGAAAGGAGTTTCCAACATCAATTCACTGAAGGTATTGTGGAAAAAAGTGAGTCTCTTTTATCTCAAGAATTTGGTGAATTTATTTACTCTTAAAACTCTTCAATACTCCCTTCCTTCCCATCCCCCTACATGGGAAGGCATAGCAACCGCACTTGCCTCTCCCTAGTTTTCTCCCACTCTTTGTTCACCTATTTAAGTTGACTATTCCTAGTTGGAAAATAAATAGTCCCCCCTTTCGATTGATTGATAGCCCCAAAAAGTCAAAGAATACAGAATGAAAACTTGTTTTTGTTTTCTTAAAAACTGGATTTTATTCTTTTTTTTTTGTATAAGAGCAGTAGTGTTAAATATTTTAGTTGGGACAGCTACTTTATCAATAGTTTTTAATATTAGTTGAACTTGAGAGGAATATGAGACCGTCAATTAAAGGGAAAATTTTACTTTTAACGATCCTGCCATTGGTCTTAGGGGGGATGGCTCTGACTTGGTTTAATGCCATCAATATGCAGAGTGATGGGCAAGAAAAAATTAAGCGTTTTCACCTACAGTTACTGGCGGATAAAAACAATGCCTTAAGACTGAGGACACAGATTGCCTTTGGGGCGATTGAAAAATTTTTTCAAGACGCTCAGCCAGATAATATAGGAGAGCAGTTACATCAACGTGGAGAAGAGTTCCATCGAGGAATACAAAAATATTATAACCTCAAAAGTAAGCAATTGAATGCTGAAGAACTCAAAAAAGCAATTATCGACTATGTGAAATTTTACCGTTATGACGATGGGAGGGGCTATTTTTGGATTAATGATCTAAAACCACGTATGATCATGCACCCGATTGTCAGTCGTTTAGATGGGATGGACTTGAGTCAATATAAAGATCCTAATGGAGTGGAACTCTTCAATGAAATGGTGAGGGTTGTTAAGACACAAGATTCAGGTCTTGTACGCTACCAATGGCTGAATTCTTCAACAGATAAAATTGAAGATAAGATTAGCTATGTCTTTCTGTTCAAACCTTTCAATTGGATCCTGGGCACGGGGGAGTATAAAAGTATTTTGCAGGCCAAATATCAGGTGCTAGCCAAGGAAACGATTGCGAAGCTACGATATGGAAAAGATGGTTACTTCTGGATTAATGATTATCAAGCGAATATGATCATGCACCCGATCAAGCCTTCATTGAATGGTAAAAATATGGCTGGATTGAAGGATTCCCAAGGAGTCTATTTCATGCAGGAATTTGTGAAGCTGGCTAAAACGAAAGGTGAGGGGTTTGTCAATTATTCCTGGCCTAAACCTGGTGTAGAAGGGGAACGGCCAAAGTTATCCTACATCAAAAGTTTTGAGCCTTGGGCTTGGATTATCGGTACCGGAATTTATATTGATGATATAGACCTACTGGTAGCTAAGGAACGAATGGCAGTAGAGAAGGGGATTAATCGCATGGTCTACGAAAATACGGGTGTCGGCTTCTTATTCTGTTTCTTTTTGCTCTTACTGGTATACGTTTTTGTGAACCAAACGTTGAATAAACCCATCCAACAAATGATGTGTTTTTTAGAAGATTTAACCCGTGGCAAGTTGAATATTCGCTTAGACATACAAACGAAAGATGAATTGGGGAAAATGGCAGGAGCCTTGAACTATTTTACGGGGAATCTGCATAGGGTAATGCAAGATATTCAGAGTAGTGCTGAAGTACTCTCTTCTGCATCCAGCCAATTATCAGCAACGACAACTCAGATTGAGCAGACAACCCAAGGAGTCAAGGGAGGAACTCAGGAGGCCGCCCAGGCAATGCAGCTGACTATCGAAAATATTAGTGAGATAGCTGGCTCAATCAGTGAAATAAATGAAAATTTGAGTCACATTCAAGGGAATATTGCGCTGACTCAAAAGGGGGCGGAGAAAGGGAGTGATGCTATTCTTGACATTGATGCCACCATGCAAAAAATCACAACCAATAGTGAAGAAGTGATTGAAATTATGGATGTGATCAATGACATTATTAATCAAACGAAGATGTTATCCACTAACGCAGCGATTGAAGCAGCCAGAGCTGGAGAATTTGGTAAGGGCTTTGCGGTGGTTGCTGATGAGGTGGGGAAATTGGCGGAAAGTAGTAAAGGGGCATCCAGTAAAATATCTCGTACAGTCAAGTCTAGTGCTCACAATGTTGAAGAAGGAGCGCGGGTAACTAAAAAAACAGAGCAGGCTTTGAACGAAATCATGGGGCAAATTGGAGGCATTGCTCAGCAAGTGGAGAAGGTTGCACAGCATATGGTACTCCAGAATCAGCAAATGCAAGAAATGGATCAAGCCTCTGAAAAGATTATCGAGATTAGTGAAAGCAATGTCACTGCGATGGTGGAATTATCCAGTGCTATGCAGCAAGTGGATTCCACCACAGGAGAACTCAATCAAATGGCTTTAAGGCTGCAGCAGCATGTGAAGAGGTTTGAACTTTAACCCGCTAACTGCAGGGGTAAGGTAAAACAAAAGAGGGCACCTTCCTCTCTATTCTCCGCCCAAATTTGACCTTGATGGGCTTCAATGATGCCTTGAGAAATAGTTAAACCCAGACCGGTGCCTTTTACCTTCCGATCTTTTGCTTTGACTTGTTGAAATTTCTGAAAAATCTGTTGTAGTTGATCTTCTGGAATTCCAGGTCCTTGATCGCTAATTTTGAGGGTAAAAAAATCCGACTTGCTTTCCACGGAAAGAGTAATCCTACCTACTTCAGGAGAAAATTTGATAGCATTGCCTAAGAGGTTGATAATCACTTGAGTGATACGCCCAAAATCTCCTACAAAGTGGATATTTGTTTGAGGAGCTTCAATCTTTAAGTTGCCAGTCTTGATTAGGCTACCCTCCACAGCGCGAACGGCTGTATTGATAATCTCATCCAATTCAACGTCTTTAAACGTAAAATCCAGCTGTCCGGAATCCAAGCTGGACATATCCAGGATATTATCAATTAAAGCACTCAGTCTTTCACCTTCATCGATAATTATCTCGGTAAATTTTTTCTGCTCTTCCCAGCTTAATTTACATTCCTGCAGTGTGTCCGCATAGCCGAGAATGGATACCATGGGAGTTCTGAGCTCATGAGTGACCATCGCCAAAAAATCATCTTTAAGTTTATCCAAACTTTTTAGTTTTTTATTGCTACTTTTGAGTTGAAGGTTTGCCTGGCCTAACTCTTGCGTTCGTTCCTTCACTCGTTGATCGAGTTTGTCATGGGCTTGCTTCAATAAGAGTTGTGCTTCTTTCTTCTCTTGAATTTCTTCCCCCAGCAGCTCAACTGTATTTTGGAGCTTTTGTTTTGAGTTTTCCAAGCGTCGTAAAAGCCAGCGAAAACTAAAATGCAGCACCAGTAAAGTCACCGTAAGAATCCCTCCAGTGAATAATAATGAACTCAAAACATATTGTTTTACTTTTTTGACTTCCTGAGTGATGTCATTGAGAAGAATGATACCTCCAATATGCTCACCTAAAAAATTCTTCAGCATTGGAGGTTGGTGCAGTACATACCACTTGTCGTCGATGTGGACTCTTTGCCGGTGTTTCATCAAATTCAGATCAGAGGGAAGCTTTTGAAAAATAGGGAATTGCTCTGTCATAATGATAAAATCACCAAATTTTTTGATATTTCCCGATAAAGTTAAATCTTTATCTGCCTGGCTAGCAACAATATAGATTGCTGCCGGTGAGTGCAATTCCAACTCGAAGAGTTGGAGCTCTCTTTCAATGCCGAGGTATAAGGCAACGGTGCCTAGTTTTTTACCATCTGGTGAAAAAATTGGTTGGACAATTTGGTAGTAAACTTCTCCTTGAATCCATTGAAACCCCGCTAATTTTTTTCGTTCTTCCAGGGCAACGTGAAGAGCTTTTTGGGGTATGGTTAATGAGTAATCAGGATTCATACTCAAGAATGAAGTGCCATCGGCTAAGAAAAAACGAAGCTGCAGAAAATCAGGATTCTTGCTTTGCTCATGTTTAAAAAAAGGTATTGTACTTTGTCTGAGCAATTGTTGATTCTGGGTGACCAGTGCCGGAATTAAAGACTGATTGAAATGTACAAAATCATTCAGTGTCGCTTGATAGCTGTCAAAACTGTTATGCTGAATTTGTTTGGCCAATTCATCAAAGTTTTGCTCCTCTAGTTGGAGGATATGATCAATATTTTCTTTATGTTGAGTAATTCCTCGATAGAGGAAAAAACCGGACAGTGAGATCAGGGTCAAGCTGACCAGGAGGATGGCTTGTAAATGAATCTTCATGATATATTTAGAATCCTTCAGTAATAATGGGGATCTGGAGTTGGGTGCGTCTAATGGTAAAAGTTCATTTTAGAATGATTTAGAAGGCTGGATTGTACCAATCAAGAGACTTAGAATCAAGGCCTTTGAGAGGAATTGGCCATATGGCCAGTATAAAATACTCTTATTTTTCTTTAACTTGTCATTTGAGGTTATTTAAGTCTTTTCCCTTTCACCGAGGTTTTATTCACAGAAGAATTAAGATAGTATCCAGCCAAAATCTTAGGAGCTGCTTCTCTTCTCATCAATTTCTCTTTAAAATCGGCGGCACCGTTCATATTTCAGAAAAGTAGTTAACAGTCTGAAGTTTCCGCTGGTCGAAATGACAAACTGTTAACTGAAAAATGAACGCTCCCAAATCGGCTATTGCAGATTAATGGAACCTCAGAATCATTTCAGAAAACTAGAAAAAAAAGAAAAGTCTTCACTGCCCGCCATTTTGGATGAGGAAGCAGCTTTTCAAGATAATCTAGAGCCGGTTGAAGTCTTTACTCATCAACCTGCTTTAGGTCACGATATAGAGATTACCCATGATATTTATCGTGCGGTGAATGACGCTCAATTATTAGTGAACTATATCGCATATCAAGGACAGGTTACCTTTATTCAGGAAACCCTGGAGACTGTGATTTTGTCAAAGTTCCTGTTGGAAGAAAAGCAATGGAATGCTGAAATAGAAATCAAGTTTTGGCATGCTTATGAAAACCTATCTTCAGCAATTGCCCCGGTTACTGTAGAAAGCTTGAAGGCGACAATGCCCCTGGAGCATAGTAATGCTTCCAGCTCAAACTCCCCCCCTAAAACTAAGGCTGTCTTATCTGTATCAAAATATCGAAAGCTTACTTTCTGTTCCTTATTTTTACTTCTCTTTGTTCAGATTTATTGGATTATTGGTACGGAGCTGCATCAGAACCAAAAGAAAGGATTTGCAGCCAGAGAAACACTTTATCTAAAAGTTGATAATATTGAAAGTTACTCCACCGAGATTATTCGGGAGAAATCTAGTGAGTTGGAAAGATTAAAGGGAGAAATCCTCATAATTAATCAAAAAATGAATGGTAATTATGAGTTACTACTGAGCTGGGGACGATTTTGGCAGACTTTAGTGGGACAGGCTCCATTCCAAGCTAAAGTGACGCAGTTTGAGCAGGATCGATATTTGTGGCAGCAATTGCGGGCAAACAATGAGGGATTAACTCCGCCTTTGACTTTGGCTCTCCAGTCTGAACTCTCTGAAAAAAAATATGGGAGGCTTAGTAGTGGTACGAAAAAACAGTCTGCTAATAGGCAACAGATAGAAAAAATCGATACGTTAGAGAGACGCTATGAATTGAGTAAATCTCGTAATAAGCTTTTTTTAACAGGTTTAACTGCGGAGTTTGTCTTACTAACCTTACAGCAATATTTATTACCCTTATTATATGGCCTGTTGGGAGCAGGGACTTTTGTATTGAGATCATTGACTGATGAGGTCAAAAATCTAACATTTTGCCATGAATCGGATATTAAATATCGGCTGCGCTTACCCCTGGGGGCCTTATCCGGAATGACAATTGGTTGGTTTTTGACTCCTGAGGATGTGTCTTTTGGGGGGTCAGCTGCACCCATGGCCCTGGCTTTTTTAGCGGGCTATAATGTGGAAATTCTCTTTTCCTTAATGGATAAATTGTCAGAAAAGTTGATCATTCGACCTAAAAAAACCGTTCAAAAAAAAGAGGTGGAGCAACAGCAAACAGAGTAGAGTCCCTCTTGTCTCCCCTGTAAAGAAAACCTAAATATTAGAGGTGAATAGTTGAAATTTAAAGTTAAAATTACAAGATATCACTCAATCTAAGTAAGGCCATTAATGACTGAGGTGAGCAGTGTTGGGGAAAAGATTATCAACCAAGAATTTCCTAAAGAACAAGTATCCAAAGATGTGATTCAAGCGGTTAAGGAAGCACAGCTGATTGTCTCCTATATCACGCATCATAATGAAATTAAAGTACCATCTGACCTGATGGAAACCATTGTAAAATCCAAATATCTGTTACGGTCCGGAAAATGGACGCCCAAAATAGAAATTGAATTCTGGCAGGCATTTAATTCTATTTCTTTTTCTATTCAGCCCGTCTCTACTGATAGTTTGAAGGCTAGTCTGCCCAGTTTTGATACCAGAGCTGAGTCGGAAGTCCCAGCAAAAACTATGGCTGATAAAGCTGTTTTTCGGTATAGGGTTTTGGCGTTTTTGTCTTTGATCACCCTGCTTTCTGCACAAATTTACTGGATTGTTGGAGTCGATTTGCACCGGAATACCCAAACATTGTTTGAGCAGCGTAATGAACTTCGAGCTAAGAAGAAGGAGTTGAGATCATCGAATCAGAAGGTAATTCAAGCAGGGAACAGTATATCACCACAGCTCACCCAGAAAATGAAAGCTCTGGTTCGAGAGGAGGCTTCTACAAATCAAAGGTTTAAAGTAAATTTGGTGTCCTTGCTGAAATGGAATCGTATTTGGCAGCGACTACTATTTAGGGACCAGTTTCAAGAAGATACAACTGAATATACAAAAAAAATCTATAAAATTGATAGTAATGAAATTCAAAGAGACTGGGAGATACTTAAAAAAAGCTTAGAAAATAAAGAAGGTAGGGGAAAAGATTTCCAGTTAGAGAGCAGTGATACTGATAAGGGGGGAAGCTTAGCACAGCTGAGTTCGGAAAAAAAAATATTGATGTTGAAGGATTTGACGTTAAAGCAGGAGAAATTGAATGATCGATTAAGGTTGGATATGGCACGTAATCGTGTGTTTAAAACGATACTCTCTGCGGATTTTGCTTTGAGTGCGTTATATAGTTATTTATTACCGCTTTTATATGGGCTTTTGGGTGCTTGTATGTTTGTACTCAGACGTTTGTCAGATGAAATTAGAGGGTTAGTCTATTCCTTCGACTCGGAAGTTCGGTTTCGTCTGCGTTTGGCCTTAGGAGCTTTGACGGGCATGACTATTGGTTGGTTCATGACTCCAGAACAGGTTAGTACTGTTGGGTCGATTGGTCCCATGACAATCGCCTTTTTAGCTGGTTACAATGTTGAGATCTTATTTTCTCAGATGGATTCTCTGATCGAGAGGATTACAAAGACTATTGAGCAAAAAGAAACGATCACTGAGTAAAGCACCGCAGTAAGACTGTTTGAATATCTTCCGGCAGAACCGGCTTGCTAATGTAATCATCCATGCCTGCCTTTAAATACCGCTCCTTATCACCAGCCATTGCATTCGCCGTCATTGCTACAATCTTTGGGCGTCTTTCTTGAGGGATTTTTTCGAGGATATATTGAGTGGTCTTTAGTCCATCCATTAATGGCATTTGGATATCCATAAAAATCATATCGTAGTGTTTTTTGTTGATTTCTCGTAGGACTTCCAGCCCATTATTAGCAACCCCCGTCTGATATCCCAACTTACTGAGAATTTTAATTGCAAGTTTTTGATTGATAGCATGATCCTCAGCTAGCAGAATTGATAATGGTAGTTTTTGGGCAAGCTGGGTATCAATGGTGAAACTGCTACTTTTACTAAAAGTTGGTACCTTGACTATCCCTTGTTTTAGAGCCGTCCGAAAGGCTTTGAAGACCAGTTCCTCCTTCAGTGGTTTGGTGAGACAAATAGTCTTTGAGGATTCATAGAGTAATTGCTTTATTGACTGCAACACAATTAGTGGAAGATTTTGTTGGGCACAAAAAATTTCCAGTTTATCTTGAAAGGAAACTTTTTTCTCCTGAGTGATCCCACAATCTAAAATCACAAAATTTAGATTGTATTCCGGTAGGGACTGCATGATGTTTTCTCT
Source organism: SAR324 cluster bacterium (assembly GCA_002401295.1). Taxonomy (GTDB): domain Bacteria; phylum SAR324; class SAR324; order XYD2-FULL-50-16; family XYD2-FULL-50-16. The sequence goes on from NVSR01000013.1 coordinate 29,614, forward strand.
GGGAGCAGTAGTCTCAAGTTTGACTCCCCATCGGTTACAAAGTTCCTGAAACTGTTTGAGGCGGTGAGTATCAGAACTGATTAACAGGAGCCGACTCTGTCGGAACTCAGGAATGTCTTTTTTGAGGTAGGCGGGAACTTTAATTGGGACTGTAGTTACCTGGATATTAAAAAAGAAAGTAGACCCTCTATGCAGCTCACTTTCAGCGCTAATAGTACCTGACATTAGCTCAACCAATTGCTTACTGATCGCTAAGCCTAAACCTGTTCCACCATACTGCCTGGTAGTTGAGGAATCAACCTGTGAGAAGGCGTCAAATAGTTCATTGATGCTTTCCTGTGGAATACCAATCCCCGTATCCTGAATGGCAAAGGTAATGTCAACTAGCCCATTAGGAAGTTTTTGGCTGGATGCGGAAACAATGATTTCGCCTTTATCTGTAAATTTTAATGCGTTTCCAATTAGGTTAATTAGGATCTGACGCAATCTATCTTTATCACCATAGAGGCAAAGAGGAACCCCTTCATCGACAAAAGAGTACAGTTCAATTTGTTTCTCTGCTGCTTTTGCTTTGAAAATATCAAGCGTATTCTCTAGATGATTATGTAAACTGAAGGGGCTTTCCTTTAATTCCACATTGCCGGAATCAACTTTAGCATAATCCAGAATATCGTTAATGATGTTCAGTAAATTTTGTCCACAGCTACAAATAATTTCAACATATTCCCGTTGTTCTTCCGTCAAAGGCGTATTGCGTAACAGGCCGGACATACCAATCACACCGTTCATTGGAGTTCGGATTTCATGGCTCATGGTGGCTAAAAAATCAGTTTTAGCCTGAGTTGCGGCTCTAGCTGCATCTTTTGCTCGTAATAGTTCCTGCTCTTTGGCTTTTTGTTGGGTGATATCCTCCTTGACTGCCAGATAGTGAGTCGTATTGCCTTGAGGGTCTAAAATAGAAGAAATCGTCGTATCTTCCCAGAAGTGTTCGCCGTCTTTTTTTGCATTGTGAAAAACACCCCTCCACTTTTTACCTTGGATTAAGGTTTTCCAAAGGTCTTTATCTGGACCTTTTCGTGCTTTGTTCGCTCTGAGCATTACAGGAGACTTTCCCTTGATTTCATCGAATCCATAGCCCGTCAACTCAGTAAACTTAGGATTGACATATTCCACCAAACCATCAACCCCTGTAATCATCACAACTGACTGACTTTGTTCAACTGCTTGAGTCAATTTCTGGAGCTTTTCTTCGACCTGTTTGCGCTCGGTGACATCCCTCAAAAAACAAAGAATCGCATCATGATCTTGATACTGAATCAGTACGGAATCTGATTCAATGATAATATTTTGATCCCCATTGCGTTGAATCTTTGCAGTGGAGCTGATCCGGTCCTGACAGTTGTGATCTCTTCCCACCAGGCTGAGTCGCAGCTTGGCGAACTCTTCGGCAGAGAAGAAGCTACTCACCTCTTTTCCTAATATTTCTTCTGCTGAGTATCCTAATAATTCACAAATTCGTTGATTGATGAACTGTATCTTGCCTGCCTGTATGATAGTAATGCCGTCATGGCTATTCTCGACTACGGCTCGGTATTGTTCCTCAGATGCCTGTAATTTATTCGTTCTCTCCCCAATCAGCTCTTCCAGGTGATTCTTATAAGCGTGCAGTTGCAACTCTGCAGATAGGCTGGCAACTTTGTTCTTTGCCATGAAACTGCTACTAACAATGAGTATCAGTACCAAAGTCAGGTAACTATGCAGGACTTCAGTTCCAGGCCAATTCAAAATGAAATGACAGTAGACAGCCAGCAAGGTTAAGATGACAAAGTGAGGAAGAAAGGTCTTGAGAAAGCTTTTGAATAAAATCGGGATTTGCCCTTTGACAATCTCTTTTGGGGAAAAGGCTTCCATGAGTGTTATATTTTTTTGAATCGAGTTTTAATCATTAAAAGAGTACTGGAAGCTGCTTCTTCTAGGGAATCTTTAAAAAAGGAATTGACATAAAAAAGGAAGCACCCGACAACAAATCGGCAGGGTAATTTTGCCAAGCTGATTTTGTACATGACTCTCTGGAATCAATCAATCAGCAGACAATTATTTCTTTGCTTTATGTAAAACGACATTCTAACTTCTGTCCTTTTAATGGATATTTAATGGTAAGTGGGCCTCTGCAGCTCCTACAATCCTTTGCCAGGAGACACAGAGGCGCACCTTACCATTGTCATTTTAACCTCTTACTTTAGAAATATGAGTGATACCCCACAAGTCGCCGTAATTGGTGCAGGCCTGGCAGGCTGTGAAGCTGCTTGGCAACTAGCTCGCAAGGGCGTTTCCGTTACCCTTTTTGAGATGCGTCCTGAGACGGGAACAGCTGTCCATAAAACGGGAAATTTTGCTGAATTAGTTTGCAGCAATTCTTTCAAAAGTCTGGATACAGGCAATGCCCACGGCTTGCTGAAAGATGAGCTGGAGAAAGCGGGTTCTTTGATTGTTCAATGCGCTAAAGAGAGCGCTGTGCCGGCAGGCTCAGCTTTAGCTGTGGATCGGGAAAATTTTTCCCAATTGGTGCGGGGAAAATTACTGGCGTTGGGCAATGTAGATTTCCAAGCCAGGGAAATTCGAGATTTGCAGGAATTACAAAAGCAATTTTCTCATATTATTGTAGCTACTGGCCCTTTGAGTTCTGATGCATTGGCAGACTCTCTCAAGCAAATCATTGAGGAAGATGAACTCTTCTTCTATGACGCCATCGCACCGGTTGTTTTTACGGAATCGATCAACATGGAGATTGCTTACCTTGCTTCCCGCTACGGTAAAGGAACGGCAGATTATATAAACTGCCCCATGAATAGAGATGAATACTACCAATTCATCGAAGATTTGAATCTATCCGAGAAAGTTCCCTTCACCGGTCTTGAACAAGCCAAGCATTTCGAGGGTTGTCTGCCTATTGAAGTCATGGCGGAAAGAGGAGCCGAGACCCTATCCTTTGGTCCCATGAAACCAGTAGGTTTAGAGGATCCCAGAACAGGACGACGGCCATACGCCGTGTTACAGCTGCGGCAAGAAAATCAACTGGGAACTTTGTATAATCTGGTGGGTTGTCAAACGAGAATGACCTGGCCTGAACAGAAAAAAGTATTCCGTAAAATTCCTGGTTTGGAAAATTGTGAGTTTGCTCGCCATGGTAGCATGCATCGCAATACTTATATCAATGCCCCACGCCAGCTGCAAGCTAGCCTGGAATTGAGGAAAGCTCCCGGAATTTATCTGGCGGGACAAATTACGGGTGTGGAAGGTTATACAGAATCTACTTCCATGGGCCTCTGGGCGGCCATGAATGTGATTGCGGACTTGGAAGAGAAGGAAAAGCCACAACCCAGTCTGCTGACAATGATTGGAGGGCTAGTCAACTATCTACAAACAGCCTCCTCACAAAATTTTCAACCCATGAATTCTAATTTTGGTTTGTTAACATCACCCCCCAAACAGAAAAGGATCAAAAAGAAGGAAAAACGAGCACTGCAAGCTCAGCAAGCCCAGGAAATCTGGGCACAGCAACTGAAAGAGTGGGAATGGATGGAGTAGCTTCCCCAGTTACTTACAATTTCATGTAGAAAGCTTTGGATGGCCTGGAGAAATCGTATTGTTTTTTCCAGGGTTCCGGTAGTCTCTCACGACCATGCTCTTCAAAACCAAGGCTTTGAAAGAATAACCACATTTTAGGTTCGACGCTCAAGGCAAAAACAAAATCTTTCCCCATTGCTTTCACCGACTCAATCATGGAAAGGGCTAATTGCCGAGCTCTCCCCCTTCCTTGATAGCGAGGCATTGTACAGAACTTCGCTAATTCACAAGCTTCTCCAAAATCAATGATGCGAGCTGTCGCCACAATCGAATTATTCACCGAATAGACAAAGTAGCTTTCTACTGTTTGGGCTAGCTCGTCTTCACTCACGGGGAGAATGCTTTGACTATGGATGTAGGGCTTCATCATCAACAGCAAATCCATGATATCGGAAGTTTTGCCTTGGCGTACCAGATTGGGATAATCACTGGTTAACAGGGTCCCTTTGCCGCGATGAGTGAAAATCTCTTGGTATAAACTGCCTGCGGTCCCTTCAATGAGGACTGTTTCAAAAACTGAATCTTGATTTTTTGTTGCTAAGAGATGCAGCCGGTCCCGCCCGATATTAATATCCTTCGCCGTCTCCAATAAGCGGTCAATTTCTTGTGGGGTTAAATGGGAAAGAAATCTTCCGTCCACAATTAACCCGGGGGCTGTTGAAATGAAAAAGAGCTTGTCCGCCATAAAGGACTGCGCCAAATTCATGGCAAAGCGGTCGAAGAGAAAAGGGAGACTTGTGTCTACCGAATCCTCTGAAACACCTAAGACGGGAATAATCCCTGCTTGAAAGCAGGAGTTCATGGCTTCTTTTTGTATTTTTGATACCCCGAACTCCAATCCAGCTTGGAAATACTGGAAGGGATAACCTCGTTGACTCCATGTTTCCAATACGCCTTGTAGTTCGCCATGATCTCGACAGAGTAGAAGTACTTGAATGCGGGAACTGAGTAAGACCCGGAGATCGGTGATCAGTTCCTGCAGCCGAGATTCATCCTCCAGAGCTAAAATAAAGAGGTGGTCACGGAAACGGTAAGAGTAGTGAAAAATTTCCAGTGCATTCAACATCTGGACTTCAATAGACTGGCTCATTGCTTTTTAATGCACACTAGGGTAATTCAGGGGTTTCCGGTTATGAAACTACTAAAAATATCATTTCTCGACAAAAATGGAAGAACAAGGAACTAGTGTAGCCCCCCAACAAGGAGCGATGTCCTTCATGGGGCATTTGGAAGAACTTCGAATTCGTTTATTGCGCTTTGTTGCAGTGCTGGCAATCTGTGTTTTAGCGACTTATACCTACCGCAAAGAAATCTTGGATCTTATTCGCAAGCCAGTAGATGGTCCCTTGAAAAAGTACACTGCGATTGCCGAGCAACAAGCTAGGCCGACACAAGGTAAGCTGTCGATACTCAGTTCGTACAACTGTTCTTGCCAGCCCGTCACCCCTATTATTAGTCAGCCATCTCCGGTTGAAGAGGCTGAAGGCATCAAACAAGTCGACAAACAGAAGCAGGCTAAAGTTGTACAATCTAGTACGGAAGAAGGGCAAAAGCAAGGAAAAGACTGGTTAACGAAAATTGGTGATACGGCCAGTGATTTTGTTGTCTTCTTCCAGGTGATGATGGGGAAAGATCCGACTCCCATTAAAGGATCAGCCATTGATCAATCTATGGGCTCTACCTCACAAGAACCTCAGATTTCAGCAGGTTTACCCGAATCGATGCAGTTGGCCTGTACCTGCTCTGTGAAGCCCGAATTACTACAGCCTCAAAGTAGGGGGGCGAATATGGTATACATTGGTTTGCCTGAACTCTTCTTTGCACAAATGAAGGTTGCTATTTTTGCCGGGTTTTTTCTGGCTTTTCCTTATTTGCTCATTGAGCTTTGGGGATTTGTGGGGCCGGCCTTATATCAATCTGAAAAAAAAGTATTTTGGATCTTTTCCATTTTCTCGGTCCTCTTTTTCATCGGGGGAGCTTTATTCGGATATTTTGTGGTCTTCCCCTACGGGTTTGATTTCTTCCTCAGTTTATCCCAACCGGGGGAAATTATGCCCTCCCTTTCTATTGGGGAATACTTGAATTTTTCCTTGAAGTTATTGATGGCTTTTGGTTCTATCTTTGAGATGCCACTGGTTGTTTTTATCTTGGCAAGAATGGGAATACTGACGCCTGAACTCATGATTAAGCACGCCAGGATAGCTGTCTTAGTTGTTTTTATTACAAGTGCCGTATTAACCCCACCGGATCCTTTCACCATGATGTTGATGGCTGGGCCTTTGATCGCCTTATACCTTCTCAGTATCGGTGTTTGTTATGTAGCGGTGAATCGGAAAAAAGCAGCGATGCGAGAGCAAGGTATTGATCCGGATATGGATGAATAATGATAGGTCTGTGGCAGTTCGTGGTTAACCGATAATGGTTACTATTGCTCCTGCCATCCCTTCCAAAGTTTAAAGCAGTAAAGCAGTAAAGGTTTGGCAGATAACTTGCTTATTCTGGGTAATACCTTTTTTATACACTAATTAATTGCATTTATTGTTTAATTTGCTTATATTTTTACCGGTTTATCCTTACTTTGCTGCAGTCTTTTTTTACTTGGGAGCTCATGAAAACCTTATCAATCAAATTAAAAGCAACCATCTCACTGCTCACTTTTTTTATTATCGTCATTATCGGTGCTTATTTGACGTTGAGCTTTTTGGGATCTACAAGGAATGACGCTAAAATTATTGACGTCATGGGGCGTCAACGAATGCTCAGTCAAGCCATAGGTAAGGCAGCCCTCAATTTGGTATTAGTGAAAGGATCAGGCAGGGAGATGTTGATTGCAGCCAGTCAGCAAGAATTGGAACAGGCAAAACAGATTTTCTCGCAGAGTTTGAAGGCGCTAAAGGAGGGAGGCCGATATCCTGCTGACTTGAAACTAAAAAACTTTAAAGAATTACCCAGGATTGCAGAAAAAGCCTCACAGGCGAAGATTAAAGAAATTGAGCAAGCTTACCAGCAGCTGATTCGTGTGATTGATCGCCTGCATCAGGGCCGTTTGGATGAAGAAAAATCAGCTCAATTAGTTCAAAAAATGGTGGGTAATGCCAATTGGTTGCGCAAACTGAGTAATGATTTAGTGGTGCAGTATAATGAAATAGCTTTGACCCATCATCAAACAGTACAAAATTTAGTGATCAGTCTTATCGTAGTGGTAGTGGTATTTTTGGGTATCGTTAGCTTTGTCTTAGCTACCCAAATCATTACTCCTATAGGTACGATTCTGGGAATGATTCAACGCTTGAGTCAAGGGGATCTGGATTGCAGAGTTCAGAACAATCGAAAAGATGAGATTGGACAAATAATTCAAGCAATCAATGAACTGGGTATTACCTTGAAGCGCACCATCGGTGAAATTGTAGGCAATGCGGAAACCAATGGCAGTTTGTTATCCAATCTCTCCAGTGCTTCTAAGAAGATGGATAACTCAACCGGGCAAATGAAAAGCATGTCCACCACGATTGCTTCTGCCTCTGAACAGATTTCCAGTAATATGGGGACCGTAGCCGCAGCTTCTGAAGAAGCATCGGTCAGTGTGAGCTCCATCACTGCCACTGTTGAGCAATTGAGTACGAACATGAATACCATTGCAGCGGCGGCAGAAGAAGCCTCCGTTAATATGAGTGGGATCAGCGATAATGTGAATTTAATTTCTCAGGATATCACTAATGTGACTACCTCTCTGGAGGATACTGCTGAATCTTTTAGTCATGTCAAAGAAAATACGGCTCATGCCATGCTCATTTCAGATGAAGCAGCTCAGGCAGCGAATGAAACCTTGAAATCGATGACGGAATTAGGCGAGGTCACCCAGCAGATTGATCAGATCTTAAAAATGGTGAATAACATCGCTAGCCAGACGAATATGTTAGCTTTGAATGCAACGATTGAGGCCGCAAGTGCCGGGCAGGCGGGGAAAGGATTTGCTGTGGTCGCGGGAGAAGTGAAAGATTTAGCAAATCAAACGACGGAAGCCAATAATGATATTTCAATACAAATTGAACAGGTACAAGAATACGTATCTAAATCTTTGGGGCAAACAAAGCAAGTTAGTAAGGTAATTCAGCAGGTTTCTCAAATCAATCAGGGAATCTCTACTTTAGTGGGAGAGCAGAGTGAGAAGCTGATTCAGATTGTGAAAGCGACGGATTCTGTTTCCGCTGCTGCTCAGAGCTCGGCATTGAATGTAGAAGAAGCGGCATTAGGTATTAAAGAGATTACACGTTCTACCGCAGAGGCTTCACAAGGGGCAAAAGCTACCAGTCAAAATGTGGTTGAAGCTGCTGCCGGAGTGAAAGAAATTGCTCGATCCAGTGCGGAAGTGGCAACAGGTGTCAAAAGTATCAATCGCAACATTCAAGATATGAATATGGCGATTGAAGAAGCTGCCCAAGCTGTCGGGCTGAACCTCACAAATCTAAAGAGTTTTTCCAAAATGGCCCAAGGGCTAAAGGATACAGTTGAATTCTTTGTACGAGGTGGAAGTACTTTCTTTTATTGGACGGATCAGCTGAGTGTGAATAATGCCACGGTGGATGAACAACATAAGATCATCATCAAGCAAATTAATGCACTATATATCGCAAAAAGTGAAGATCGGCCTCGTAATTATATACTGGAGATTTTAGGGAACTTGATTAAAGCTGCTGCAGAGCATTTTGAGGATGAAGAGATTTTGTTCGGTAACTCCAGTTATCCCCATACGGAGGCACATATTGCCAAGCATAAAGATGTAGTGAATCAATTGCTGGATTTTGAGAAGGGCTTTAGTGTGGGAGAGCTGGAAGTTGATGAGGCCTTCATGGCTTTCTTGAAAGATTGGCTGCTACAGCATATTATGATCACGGATCAATCTTATACAGCCTACCTTTAAGTTATCGGTTATCGGTTATCGGTTATCGGTTATCGGTTATCGGTTATCGGTTATCGGTTATCGGTTATCGGTTATCGGTTATCGGTTCCTTTATAATTCTCAATATTTCCAACCGCCAACCGCCAACTATTTTTCTTTACTGGCTGTGATCCAAAAAACGAATTTCACAAAATAGTAGAAAAATCCCAATAGAGCGAAGGACATAACCGACATCCCTACCTTTGCAGAGACAGCACTAGCCGCACTTCGTATGCGAAAGGCAGCTTCCCCTTCTCCAGGCCGCTTGGCTTCCCAACCGCAAAATGACTTCAGGGCTTCCCAGTCGATCAGGTTTTCCCCGGTCCATCTGGACTGAATTTCAAAAATAAAATCACCATAGGTAGGCAAACCGATGATGAACATAATGCTTAAAACAAAAAAGCCAAACATAACCCGCTTATAGGGCTTGTCCAACTTCTCTAGTAGGTTTTCAATCATAGTAGTTACTTCGTTAATCTTTTGAGTTCCTTTAGGTAAAACTCCATGGTTTCGATTTCATTCTCTGCAGGACCTTGGAGCAGGTTTTCATCATCATCGCGGTACTTCTCTAATAAAGAGTCAGCCAGATGACTTTTAAAGCCTTGGATCGGTATGATTATGATTTGTTGTACAAATAAATAAAGGATCAGCATGATCAGAAAAATCATCGTGATATTGAGCACGAATAAATCTTTCACAAAAAAGAGTAATTTATTCTCCAGCAGGATAGATTTTGGTACTTCGGCAATAGCCAAGCCCACCACATAACCTACCTTGATCTGTTCCTCCGCATTCTCTGTGGAAAGATGACAAGTGGTACAAACTTCAATGGCTTTGAGTGGATAAATATATTGAAACTTATCCCTGTGTACAATGAAGTTTGGATTTCCACTTTGAAAAACTTGTTTTTCCAGACTATTTTGAGGAGCTTTGCCAGGAAAACGACCATACTGCCGCATAATCGACTCACTGCGCCTTAATTGGATGGGAATGTCACGGTCGTTATGAATCGCCAGCAGTGCGCGGCGTACTACTGCTTTGTCTCCATCTGCGGCTTTGGCCACAGTATGGATGACTTTTTCGAAGGACTTCATATTAGCTTTCATATCATGCTCAATTGAAAGCTCAATAAATTGATCTACCTTGGGGATGAAATAAAACTTGATGACCAAGGTGATGACCAATGAAATTCCCAACAGAACGGACAATATCCGAAAATTTAAAGTCTTGGATCGAAACATAACACACCGGGGGAATGGGGTTACAAATTAGCTCTTACATGGGTCGCAACTAAGTCTGTATCTAAGTCGTTTCCGTAGAACTGCTTTTGAATTTTCCCGCCGCGATCAACTATACTTAGCTGTACTGTATGGCTAAATGCATCACCTGCTTTCTTGTAAAAAAATCTGAAGCCCTTCGCCATCTGTTCCAGTTCATCCTCATCTGTTGTCAGAAAAGCCCATCTTGATAAATCYACATCAAATTGCTCAGCATAAGCTTTGAGGGCTTTAGGGGTGTCATTCTCTGGATCAAAGGAGAACATTACATAACGCACGTCCTTTTTTTCTTCTTCCGTTAATAATTTATCCAGCCGTTTTACATCAATGATGGTCAAGAGGCATTCTTTAAAGCAGCGGGTGTAAATGAAAGACGATACCACGGTTTTACCTTTAAAAACACTGATATCTATTTCTTTTCCACTCTGATCTGTCCACATATGTGGCTGCTCATAGATGTTGATGAACTGTTTCTTTGGAATAGTAACGGATTTTCCCATGACTCTTGCGAGTTCCGGGGGGAAATCAATATCCGCAGGGCTAGTTTTCCACATCCACCAAGCGATAAAGGGAGAAATGGAAAGCAGCCCGATTGTAAGTATTCGAATAA
>NVSR01000122.1 GCA_002401295.1 SAR324 cluster bacterium
CTCAAACAAAAAAAAATACTCCTGCCATGAAAATGCTCTTGGAACTGGGCGTTCCCCTGGAGGAGCAGCTTCGTAGGGAGATCACCAGCATGATTGAGCTGGAAAAAATTCAGGGTGTCTCCCTGGCAAGGAAACAACTCTTTGCTTTGATGGCTGATTATCGGGCCAATTTAGAGATTGCTGTAGCAGATCTTCGAGATTTTTTATTAACGGGTGACCAAAGCTTTGAAAGGGAATATCAAAAACGATGGGAAAATACGGCTGAGGACCTACGACTTCTGCAGGAGAAAAAGAGCCTATTCACTGCGGAGCAACTCAAATATTTCAATCAATTATTGCTAGCCGAAGAAAAATTCGAAGACCTGGCCGCAGAAATTTTAGCAATTCGTAGAAGCCCGCAGTGGAATCTCAGCAATTATTGGTCATCTAGCCGAGCAGCTCCCATTGCTTTTGAAATCAAAGATATTTTGACCGTAATTGTGAAGAATCAGCAAGCCTTGATTCAGGAAGACTTTGCGACTTACGAGGCTCAAACCACTCTCTTGATCGTCATTGAAGGGATTCTGTTCATTGTGGGAATCAGCATTGCGATCTTCCTTAGCTTGTTTGTAACTCGCTCGATTACTGCGCCAATAGGTAACCTGCTGGAAGCCACTAAGCGTTTGGCTGCAGGCGACCTCTCACAGGAAGTGGAAAAATTTTCTGAAGATGAAATTGGTGAATTGAGTAGTTTATTCAATCATATGATGGCGCAGTTGAAGCAGCGGAACCAATTGGTGGAAGAAGGTACCGCCAGGACTCAAGGAGTTGTGAATACCGCTGTGGATGGAATTATCATGATTGATGGGCTGGGTAAAGTAGAAGGCTTTAATCCAGCAGCGGAATTGCTCTTCGGTTACCGGGCGGAGGAAGTGCTGGGAGAAAATATTAAAATGCTGATGCCTTCACCTTTCACTCTGGAGCATGATGGCTATCTGGATCGATATCATCGCACAGGTATCAAAAATATCATTGGGATCGGTCGAGAAGTAGTAGGAAAGCGCAAGAATGGCTCCACCTTTCCTTTTTTCCTGTCCATTGGTGAACTAAAATTGGGGGAGAAGACATTTTTTAGTGGAATAATTAGGGATCTCACAGAAGAAAAGAAGGCACAAGAAAAATTAAAACAGAGTGAAAGCAAGAATCGAGGCATTGTGGAAACCGCTGTGGATGCCATTATTATGATCAACCACTTGGGGGCTATAGAAGCGTTCAATCCCGCTGCGGAGAGGCTTTTCGGTTATGTTGCCGATGAAGTACGGGGAAAAAATCTTAAGATGTTAATGCCCTCCCCTTATCATGAGGAGCACGATAGTTACTTGGAGCGATACAACCGGACAGGAGTTAAGAAGATCATTGGCATGGGTAGGGAGGTGACAGGCAAACACAAGCTGGGCAGTACCTTTCCCATCTTCCTGTCTATTGGAGAAATCAGGATGGGCGAGCAACTTCTTTTTACGGGAATCATTCGTGACATCAAAAAAACCAAAGAGGCAGAGCAGGAACTAAGGGCTCGAAATCAGGAGATGGAGTCACAGAACTGGCTGAAAACCCAACTGGCTAAAATCAATAGTCTCTCTCAAGGAGTACAGGATTTGAGAAGCTTGGCCCAGTTAGTGATTTCGGAATTGGCGAAGATGTTGGAAGTAGGCCATGGCGTATTCTATACAAAAAAAGAAGATCACAAACTGACACTGTTGGGTAGTTACGCTTATCAGGAAAGAAGAAATATTTCCAGGTCCTTTAAATTAGGGGAGGGTCTCGTAGGTCAATGTGCTCTGGAAAAACAGCCCATTTTATTGACCCAGGTACCTGCTGACTATGTGCGCATTCTTTCCGGTTTGGGGGAGAAAGCTCCCATGAATATCCTGGTGATCCCCATCCTCTATGAGGATGACTGCGTAGGCGTGATTGAGCTCTCTTCCTTTCACGCCTTCACTCAGTTGCAACAAGATTTATTGGTACAGATTGCTGCGACTTTGGGAGTGACGATTAATGTTGTTTTGGGGCGGCAACGGATTGAAGAGTTGCTGGCTGAGTCTCAACAGCAAACAGAAGAATTACAAACCCAATCTGAAGAACTGCAAACAGCCAACGAAGAATTGGAAGAGAAGGCTGAAGCCATGGATCGGCAAACCATGGAGTTGAAGGCTTCCAATGAAGAGCTCTCAGAAAAAGGCAAAGCCTTGGAAGCACAAAAAAACTATATCGAACAAAAAAATGCCGATATTGAAGAAAAAGCCAAGGATTTGGCTTTAGCCAGCAAATACAAATCCGAATTCCTGGCTAATATGTCCCATGAGCTGAGAACCCCACTGAATAGTTTGTTGATCTTAGCTGAAAGCCTTGCAAGCAATGAGGAAGATAATCTCACGGAGGATCAAGTGGAGTCTGCCCAAGTCATCCATAATGGGGGGTTGGAACTGCTGAATCTGATTAATGATATATTAGATCTTTCCAAAGTGGAGGCCGGACATTTACAAATGACCATTGAAAAAGTGGAGATCAAAAGCATCCTCAGTAACTTAAAAAGCCAATTTAATCCCCTGGCAGCGCAGAATAAACTAACCCTCAATTTCAATCTAGCCCCTGAATTGCCACTGAACTTCCAAACAGACAAGCAACGAACCGAACAGATCATTAAAAATTTGCTCTCCAATGCTCTCAAGTTTACTGAGGTAGGCGAGGTCAATCTGGATGTCCACCTCCCAAGGAGCGGAGTACGATTTAGGGATGACTCACTGCAAGTGGACTCAACCCTGGCCTTTTCTATCAGGGATACGGGCATTGGGATTCCTCTAGACAAACAAAAAGCTATTTTTGAAGCTTTCCAACAGGCCGACGGCTCCATCAGTCGGAAATTCCGAGGAACCGGGCTGGGTTTGACCATTTCCAGGGAATTAGCCCGCTTACTTCACGGAGAGATTCAGATGGTCAGTGAAGAAGGCAAGGGCAGTACATTTACCTTGTACTTGCCCCTCAGGCAAAGCCCATCTCTCCTGGTGGAGGCTGCTGTCATGACAAAGGTTCTCCCCGAAGTAAAAGAGCCCATCAAGAAGCAACCTGAGTTTCCTTATATTCCTGACGACCGCTGGAGCCTGCGTAAGGACGAAGCCGTAATTCTGATTATTGAAGATGATCCGCAGTTTGCCAAAATACTCTTAGATTGTATCCATAAGAAGAGATATAAAGGCCTGGTTGCGGGAGATGGCACCAGTGGTTTGGCTCTAGCCGCTGAGTATAGTCCCGTTGCTATCATGCTGGATTTGGGGCTTCCTGATATTGATGGGGGCAAAGTCATGGATAACCTGAAAAAAAACATCGATACCCGTCACATTCCCATTCATGTGATCTCAGGTAAGGTGGATGAGTTCGCACCCCTGCCGGGAGGAGCCGTTTGTTACCTTACTAAGCCCGTAAAGGCTACAGAGTTGGACATAGTTTTTTCGAAAATTCAGGATCGACTGGAAAGGGAGATTAAAGAAATTTTAGTAGTGGAAGATAACCTAATGGGACGCAAAGCTATCTCTACACTATTAGAAAATAAAGGAGTTAAGCTCATCACTGTGGGTACTGGCACTGAGGCGTTGCAAGCAATCAAGCAACAAAAATATGATTTGATGATCTTGGACCTGGGCTTGCCCGATATGAAAGGGGAGGAGCTATTAAAAAAACTGGATGAGGACCCTACCCTCGTTTTGCCTCCCGTTGTAGTTTATACAGGGAAAGATCTAACTCAAGAGGAGTATGAAAAGCTAAATATAATATCAGAGAGTGTGGTCATCAAAGGCAGTGATTCACCGACTCGTTTATTGGATGAGGTTTCCCTCTTTTTACACAGCCTCAAGCCAAAATTGTCTAAGAGCCTGCAAAGCTCCCCAAATTATCGATATTCGAAACATACTTTTGAGGGAAAGAAAATTCTGCTGGTTGATGATGACATGAGGAATACCTTCGCCCTCTCCAAAGCCTTACAAAAATTTGGGCTGACAGTCATAAAAGCGGGTAATGGACAATTGGCTTTGGAACAGTTGGATCGAGTGGCGGGCATAGATTTAGTCATCATGGATATCATGATGCCCGTCATGGATGGTTATGAAGCTACTCGACAGATCCGCCAAAGAAAGGCGTTCCAGACTCTGCCAATCATTGCACTGACCGCGAAAGCCATGCCCGAAGACCGGATCAAATGCCTGGAGGCAGGAGCCAATGACTATCTGACAAAACCCGTCAATATGGAAAAATTAATTTCAATGATTAACATCTGGTTATTTGAGGCACAATGAAAAGGACTCAGATTGAGAACATAGAAATTGAGTTGTTATTGGAAGGGATTTTTCGTAGGCACGGTTATGATTTCAAACATTACGCTCGTGCTTCCCTCAAGAGACGATTGGAAGCGATCGTCAGCAGACAGAACCTGAATCACATTTCGGAGATACTGCCTCGGGTACTTTATGATCATGACTTCATGAATGACTTTGTTAAGGGCATGTCCGTTACCGTCACAGAAATGTTTCGGGACCCTTTTGTCTATCGAGCGATCCGCAAGTTGGTCATCCCTTTCTTAAAAACATTCCCCTTCATCAAAGTGTGGCATGCAGGCTGCGCTACGGGGGAAGAAGTCTATTCCATGGCAATCCTGCTCAAGGAAGAAGGATTCTATGACCGCACACAAATATATGCTACTGATTTCAACCGATCTTCATTGCGAATTGCCCAAGAAGGAATCTATTCAATTAAAGATATGAAGCAATTCACACAAAACTATTACAAGGCGGGAGGCAAGACTTCCTTCTCTAATTATCTTTATTCCAAGTATGAGTCCGCTAAAATTCAAGATTCCCTGAAAAAAAATATTCTCTTTTCCCACCACAATTTGGTAGCTGATGGTGTTTTTGGAGAAATGAATCTGATTATTTGTCGTAATGTTTTGATCTATTTTGATATGGACTTACAAAATCGAGTGCTATCACTCTTTCACAACAGTCTTTGTCATGGGGGCATCCTTTGTCTGGGTAGTAAAGAATCCATACGCTTTTCCAGTGTATGGCCTAAATTTGAGGTCATCGCCGAGAAGGAAAAGATTTTTAAAAAAAAATATGAGAATTTTGGAATGGTGAATGGAACGGAAAAACAAGTTGAAATATGACGCTATCGTGATTGGTGTTTCCGCAGGGGGCATGGAGGCACTCTCCGTAATTTTTCCTGGATTGCCCAAAGAATTTCCTCTCTCTATTACTGTGGTGCAACACCGCCAAGCTGACTCAGATGACTTTCTTATCCAATATCTGAATAATCTGTCCCCCATGTTAGTCAAAGAAGCGGAAGAAAAAGAGTCTTTGAGCAGTGGAGTGGTATACATTGCTCCTCCGGGTTATCATCTGCTGATTGAAGAGGATCATAGTTTCACCCTTTCCGTGGATCCACCGGTGAATTACGCTCGTCCCTCAATTGACGTACTCTTTGAGAGCGCTGCCGATGCTTTCATGGAGAAACTAGTGGGAATAGTACTTACCGGTGCTAGCGCAGACGGTAGTCTTGGATTAAAAAAAATCAAGGAGCTGGGGGGATTAACCCTAGTTCAAGCTCCTGAAACGGCAGAGCATCCTTTCATGCCCCGGGCAGCGGTACAGGCCACTCAAATTGATCATATTCTTCAATTAAATCAAATCAGCCCTTTTTTACTGGAGCAATTCTCGGTTCATTCCTAAGAGGTACTATGTTTATACGCAAGTTGAGCCACTTCTTTGGTCAACCCCAATTTCAAGGATTTGCCTTTATTCTTTTTTTGTTCCTGCTCAATTGGCCCTTCTTAGGGATTATTGACCATTACCCTCCTAAGATTGCTTTTTTTTTGATGTTTGGCCTCTGGATGATCATGTTGGGACTACTCTTTGCTATTGGTAGGAGTTGTATTGCCACTGAGCAGGAAGAGTTCACTGAGCAGGAAGAGCTCAGTGAGCAACTGTCGGAGGGGGAGGATGTTTGAATCCACGTGGGTATTGCTTTTACTGCTGGGTTATATGCTCTTGTTGTTCTTAGTAGCAATTTGGGCGGAAAATAAAGCGAAAAAAGGTAAAAACCTCGCGGACAATCCCCTGATTTATTCTCTCTCCCTCGCCATTTACTGCACCACCTGGACTTACTATGGCAGTGTGGGCAAAGCAGCTGCCTCAGGCATGTTGTTTTTACCCGTCTACTTAGGACCAACTCTCTCCATGTTTCTCTGGTGGATTGTGATGAGAAAAATGGTGCGCATCAAAAACCTCTACCGGATCACCAGCCTGGCCGACTTTATCTCCGCTCGTTACGGAAAATCTCTCTTGATCGGAGCCTTAGTTAGTATTGGTGCGCTCTTAGGCACTATTCCCTACATTTCGCTACAGCTCAAATCAATTATCCATACCTTTCAAATTATTACCATTGATGAGCCGACCTGGATTCGTCAGCATGTGGGCTTGGTCATTGTGCTCCTGATGATTGTCTTCACCATTGTATTCGGTCTGAGAAAAATTGATTCCGCGGAAAGGCATCAAGGTATAATAGTGGTTATAGCATTGGAATCTTTTATTAAACTAATTGCTATTTTCTCGGTTGGAATTTTTGTGACCTATTTTTTATTTGACGGGATTGACGATATCATGGGTCAAGTAGCCGCTCAAAACCACTTTCGTTCCCTGCAAGCTGATCAAGACAATCCCGGGCAGTACATGACCTGGATGAGTCTCTTGATCCTGAGTATTTCAGCAATCCTTTTCTTACCCCGTCAATTCCATGTGGGTGTAGTGGAAAATGCAAATGAAAAACATATTTCTACCGCCTTATGGTTATTCCCACTCTATCTGTTTCTGATTAACTTATTTGTCTTGCCTATTGCTATGGGCGGATTACTCAAAGGCTTACCCAGGGAGACGGCTGACTTCTTTGTACTGCTCTTGCCTTTTGATTATGGCAGTCCACTATTTTCACTCTTTGCTTTCCTGGGTGGTTTTTCTGCCGGTACCAGCATGATCATCATTACCTCCATGACCCTTTCCATCATGGTGAGTAACTATCTATTATTGCCTCTAGCAGACATCTTCCCCAAGGCTGGTTTTTTGAAACGCCATCTGTTACTCAGTCGTTGGTTGATTGTCGCCTCAGTGATTTTATTGGGATATTGGTTTAATCTCTTTGTGGGACAATCTGAAATGCTGGTAAACGTAGGCCTGATTTCTTTTGTTGCAATCCTACAATTTGCTCCTATCTCATTAGGAGGACTCTTCTGGGAAAAAGCAAATAAAGGAGGCTGTCTCCTGGGCCTACTCTCCGGTTTTTTTATTTGGTTTTATACCTTAATCCTTCCTTCCTTTATCAGAGGCGGTTTACTGCCAAAATCTATTTTGAACGAGGGGCCCTTTGGTTTATTTCTATTGAGGCCCGAGCAATTACTGGGATTAGACTTTTTGGACTCCATCCCTCATGCAGTAATCTGGTCTTTATTATTTAATATTTCTTTTTACTTTTTAGGTTCTTTAGGCAGTGAGCAAAGCGAAGAAGAACAGCGTATCGCTAAGAGTTATGTGCATTGCCTGGATAAACAAGCACTGCAAGTTCCCTCTATCCGTCTTGACTGCTCAGTAGACTTATGGAGGAAAAAAAAGATCATCCAAAACTTACTCGCCCAATATTATAACCGAGATCAAGCTCTACTAATATTAGAGGAAATTCTCGATCGGGAAAAATTTGGGCAACGAGAAAAAATATCCCTGCTCAGCTTGCTGAAACTCTCACAGCGTGTAGAAAACCACCTCAGCGGTGTGATTGGCGCGGCAGGTGCGTATAAAGCCTTAAAAGCATCAGACCTGTTTCAGGAAACAGAGTCTAAAGAACTCTCCAGGATTTATGGGGAGATGATGGTACAGATGAAACTGACTCCCGAAGATATGCTAAAGAAAATTAGTTACTATCGGGAAAGGGAAGTCTTGACTCAAGAGATTAAAAAACAAAATGAAGAGTTGGAACAAAGGGTAGAGCTCCGGACTCAAGAGTTGCAGGAGTCATTAGCCTCTCTACGTAAGGCTCAACGACATCTGGTGGAGTCCGAAAAGATGGCCTCTCTGGGGGGCTTAGTCTCGGGAGTCGCTCATGAAATTAATACTCCTATTGGAATCGGGGTCACCGCTATTTCCTATTTAGAGGAGCAAGTGAAAAAGATAGACCTGCTATTCCACGAAGGCAGAATGAAACGGAGTGACTTGGACAAATTTCTGGGGATTGTCACCAATGCGACGAATTCTGCTTTAACCAATCTCCAGCGTAGCGCGGAGTTAGTGCAGAGTTTTAAAGAGGTTGCTGTAGATCAAGTCAAAGCTATCAAACGAGATTTTTTCTTTAAGGAATATTTGGAGCGGGTTTTGTTAAGCCTGGAACCTAAAATCAAAGAGACGAATCATCGTTTCATCTTGCGTGGACCGGCAGGCATTATTTTACACAATGACCCGGGTGTGTTCATGCAGATCGTTACCAACCTGGTAACGAACTCATTACTGCATGCTTTTGAAGGGATCGAACAAGGCAACATGACCATGGAGTTTTACCGGAAAGATGCCGAAATTATCCTCACTTATCATGATGATGGTATAGGAATGAGTGAGGAACAGCTAAATCATATTTTTGATCCCTTTTTCACAACCAAAAGAGGCCGGGGGGGAATTGGTCTGGGCATGCACATTGTGTATAATCTGGTAACCCAACGCTTGCAGGGCACAATCTCTTGCCATAGCCAAGAGGGAGTAGGCAGTTCTTTTCAGATTCACTTCCCGATTTAGACAATCCCAGGGAATATCTTCATGGAAGAAAGTGCTGATCTAAAAATAAAGCATTGAAACGATTACTCAAATACTGCTAGTATGGCAGCATTATTAAATCAAAAATGGTTTATCAACAGAGATCAACTCCTGCCCGATGGAATAAAACCAGTAAGTGAAGAGGAGGACCAATGAATGAGTCAATAAGAATTTTAGCGGTTGATGATGACCTGGATAATTTAGAGCTCATGGGAGCTACCTTTGAGGATGAGGGAATTGAGGTTTGGACGGCTTCCAGTGCCTTGTCCACCTTAGAAATCTTAAATTCTGGAAAGACTGAGTTTCATGCTATTTTTCTCGATTGGATGATGCCGGGTTACAGTGGCATAGAGCTTTTAAATACACTAAAAAGAGATCAACATTTCCGCAATATTCCTGTTGTCATGCAAACGGCTCGTGTGCAAGCAGAGGACATTGCTTTAGGCATGCGACTGGGAGCTTTTCAATATCTTACTAAACCTTTCAGCAGGGATACCTTGATCTCAGTGATGAATTCTGCCATTGCCGAATATGGCAGACTGCATCAGAAGTATCGTGGTTCTTGCCAGGAGCCAAGTCATATAGAGGACTTTTCTCAACAATTAATCAATGTGACCAAAATACAAGATGATTTCCTACAGAATTTTGATAGTCAAAAACTTTTGGCAAAAAATCATCGCTTGAAAAAAACATTGAAGCAACTATCCCTAGTGGACGTAATGCGCAATGAACAGCTGACAAAGGTTTCTCATGAGCTCAAGAGCCCTCTTGCCTCAATCCTTGGTTATGCGGATACTCTGTCAGAATGCCCCTTGGAAGAAGATGAACGACAACAGATCCTGCAAATCATTATTGAAGAAGTGGAGCGTTTAGGTCGCCTGATTGGAAACCAACTGGATCAAGCTTCTTTTGAACACGGAAAACTACAACTGAACTTGAATGAAATCGACTTAGACCAAGTGATTCAAAAATCAGTACAGGCTGTCCAAGGCTTAATACAGCGGAAAAAACGAATTGGAATTCAATATATCCCTAAAACAATTAAACTAATTGGTGATAGAGACCGTTTGGAGCAAGTATTAATCAATCTCTTAGGCAATGCAATTAAGTTTTCCCCCGATCGGAGTACCATTCTGATCACTGCAGAGCAGCGGGGATACCACTGTCAAGTACAGATCAAAGACCAAGGCCCCGGGATTCCTGAACAGGAGTTAGATGAAATTTTTGAGAAGTTTCATCAAGCAGATAGCCCGGTTGCCAGCCAGGGGACAGGTTTAGGCCTCACCATTTCCCGAGAAATCATCCATGCCCACCAAGGCAGTATTTGGGCTGAGTCTTCTTCGCAAGGTGCGGCCTTCAATTTTTCTCTACCTTTGGGGTTTACTACACGCCAGACCTGAGCTGTAGTTTTTGTTGATCATTGCTTCCAACCTATGGCATACTTTGGCATCAGTGACCCCCAGTATCCCTACAAGATTCTAGCAGAGAGGTTATCAATGTTATATAACACAGCAAAGTTGGGTGATCAGGATCTAAAAATGATCCAGGAATTTGAAAAAAAACTAGGTCGACCGGTACTTGCTTTTTCAGGGCAGGATTATCAACCGGCCTCATTGACGGAAACTCAGATGAAAGAAATTAAAGATCTGGAAAAAAAATTAGACCTCTGCCTGGTGGCATTGTCTTAATCTCCAGTGACGTAATTACCAGATAAATTGACATTCCCCTTTGAAGATCCTAATCGTTAAAGCAACTTTTGTTTGAATGAAGCAGCCGGTGAAGCCGGTCTCCTCCCTCCTCAATTGATTAGGATCTTTTCATGTATGAGCTGACTGACTGGAATTGGAGCATTCCATCACAAATGAATGAGTTGATGGACTCGGTCTACAACCCGATCGTTGCGATCGATGCCCAGGAAAGGGTCATTTTCTGTAATTCTCCTGCCGCGATAGTCATCGGTGCCTCCAAAGAGCAAATCTTCGGTCAACCCCTTCGCTCTTTTGTTCCCCACTCCAAGTTACATCGGGTTTTACAAACAGGAAAAACAGAAATTAGCCAAAAATTTAAACTGGCTGGCAAAACCTTTCTTGCCAATCAAACCGTGGTAAAAGTGGAAGAACAAGTCATTGGAGCCATTGCTATTTTGCAAGATATTTCAGATTTAGAATCCATTTCCATGGAGCTGAAGCATACCAAACTGATTACAGAAGAGCTGAATACGATCATTGAATCTTCCTTTGATGGAATTTTCCTGGCTGATGGAACGGGAAAAACACTGCGAGTCAATCGCGCTTATGAGCGGATTACGGGCATCAAAAAGGAGGAGATCTTAGAACGCCAGGTGGTGGATCTGATTCATGAAGGCTTCTTTAACAAATCAGCCACGCTGCAAGTACTCTCGCAGAAAAGATCTGAGACGGTAGTGCAAACCTTAAGGACCGGGAAGAAGGTGATGGTCACGGGCAATCCCATCTTCGATAAGGAAGGAGAGATCGTCCTGGTAGTGGCGAATGTCCGCGATGTTTCTGAATTGAATCAGCTCCAGCAAGAGATGCAGCAGATGGATAAGCTGCAATCGGAAACGGAGATTGAGCTGCAAGAACTGCGTGAAAGCGTCAAAAAAGATAACCCTTATGTAATTCGATCCAAAAAAATGCAGGAAATCCATCATCTGGCCATGCGTCTGGCACAAGTGGATTCCACAGTCTTGATCCTGGGAGAGTCAGGAGTGGGTAAGGAGATCGTTGCCGAGTTGATTCACCGCAACGGAAAGCGAAAAAACAAACCCTTCATTAAAATTAGTTGTGCTGCCATCCCGGAAAGTTTACTGGAGTCGGAATTATTTGGTTACGCACCCGGTTCCTTTACGGGAGCACAAAAAGGGGGCAAGGCCGGTATCTTTGAAATGGCTCAGGGAGGCAGTCTCTTTCTGGATGAAATCGGGGAAATTTCCCTGCCCTTGCAAGCCAAATTACTGCGGGTACTCCAGGATAAAGAATTTACCCGGATCGGAACCACGCGACCAATGAAAGCAGATGTCCGGATTATCACAGCAACCAATCGAGACCTGGAAGCGATGGTACAGCAAAAACTATTTCGACAGGATCTCTTTTTTCGCCTGAATGTAGTACCTGTCTTAATTCCCCCCCTGCGAGAACGCCGTGAAGCTATTCTGCCTTTCATCCATCATTTCCTGAGGAAGCAAAACGAGAGGTATAATTTCGACAAACAAATCGCTCCCGCAGCGATTGACTTGCTAACGGCTTATGACTGGCCGGGAAATGTACGGGAGTTGGAAAATATGATCGAACGTATGGTTGTGACCACTTTGGGCAAGGTCATCCAGGCCCAAGAGCTACCTGAAGCCTTTCATCGTCAGGAAGTTTCCCTTGAGGTTGAGTCCTATGATCATAAAAGCTTACAGGAAATCATGGAATATACGGAAAAAAGAGTTCTCAAACGGGCCTTGGAAAAATACAAAACAACCCGACAAATGGCACGGGTATTAGAGGTCAATCAATCTACTATTGTCCGTAAACTCAAAAAATACCAATTGAATAAAAAAGTAGACTAATTACCTTCAAACTCCAAGAAAAGGCTCAATCGCATCGGACGATGCATCGGAGCATCTTTCCTTTGATTAATAAAGATCCACTTTAACTCCTTCAGAATATTAAAAAGAGGCATCCATGCATCAATAAGCCTCTCCTTTCCGTTAACGTTCTATAAGTATTACTTTTTGCATCTATCTACCTTCACACAAATACAATCATATATCTGAAATAATTAAACAATACACTAGATTTAAAAAAAGTTATAATACTGGCCTCTATTTTGCAGTTTCAAAACATCTATAACACTGTTTTAAAATACACATAGTGAATTCTGATAGAGGCAAGAAGACCTCCTTGTGAGGAAAGCCATACTCCTAAAAATGTCATTGATTCCAAGTAATCGGATTCTTGATTGGCCTCTGATATCTGACCCTTATTTATAATCAAACCCAGTTATTTTATTCCTATGAACCAGTTTTTAGTAAATAGGATAAACAGGATCCATGGAAGGAGGATTTTTTGACTCAAGCCGTTACGTATCAGGACAAACCCTGGCTTCAGCATTATGAGCAAGCCGTTCCCGCCTCAATTGACTATTACGAACAGAGCTTATCCGAGCAATTAGAACAGTCCGCCGCTAAATTCCCAAAGCGGATGGCTCTTTCTTTTCAAGGTTATGAAGTAAATTATCAGCAGTTATTGACCATGGTAAATCGGTTTGCCAACTGTCTGCAGAATTTAGGCGTTCATAAAGGAGACAGTGTTTCCATTCTTTTGCCCAACCTGATTCCCTGTGTAGTAGCTTATCATGCAGCGTTAAAAATCGGTGCCATCGTAGTAATGAACAACCCTCTGTACTCTGATCCTGAGTTAGAGCATCAATTCAATGACTCCAATTCCAAGATTTTGATTACACTGGACCTTTTAATGAAGCGCATGGTTGCGTTGCGATCTAAAACCAAAATTAAAAAGATCATTTATACTTCCATCGGTGACTACTTGCCTTTCCCTAAAAGTATACTCTTTCCTTTAGTGGCGAAGAAAAAAGGCCTGGCTGCCGCAGTCACTCCCACAAAAGGAGTATACAAGTGGAAGGACCTGTTAAAAAAATTCAGTGCTAACTTCAAAAAGCAACCCAGCTCTTTGAATGATTTAGCTATGTATCAATACACGGGCGGGACGACAGGTGTTTCGAAAGGTGTCATGTTGAGCCATCGCAACTTGAGTTATCAGACACAGCAGTTGGATGCATGGTTTTCCAGCTTTGCGAGTGGGGGTAATGAAGTGATGTTGGGAGCCCTGCCTTTTTTCCATGTTTTTGGATTATCTTGCTCCATGAATTTAGCGATCTCAGCTGGTTGGGGGAATATACTCATTCCAAAACCCCAGCCTGCGGAACTCCTGGAAGCAATTCGTAAATTTCATCCTACCTTTGCTCCTCTAGTGCCTACCATGTTTATCGGCATGTTGAATCACCCGGATATAGAGAAAACCGACCTCACTTCCATTAAAGGCTGTTTTTCCGGTAGTGCTCCCTTGCCGGTAGAAGTGATCAAAGAGTTCAGTCAGAAAACAGGGTCAACTATCTCCGAAGGTTTCGGCCTCACTGAATCCACCCCCGTCACTCACATCAATCCCATGAAAGGGAAATGTAAAATCGGTAGTATCGGATTACCTTTGCCCGATACAGACTGTCGGATCGTTGATTTGGAAACGGGAGAGCGAGAAATACCCGTGGGTGCCGTGGGAGAACTGATCATTCGAGGACCTCAAGTAATGCAAGGATATTTGAATCGCCCTGAAGAAACTGCAGAAACCTTACGCGACGGTTGGTTATACACGGGAGATATCGCTCGCATGGATGAAGAGGGCTACTTTTTTATTGTAGACCGCAAAAAGGATATGGTGATTTGTAGTGGTTTTAATGTCTATCCACGAGATATTGATGAAGTGCTCTTTCAAAATCATTCCATTGAAGAGGCTTGTTGCATCGGGATTCCTCATCCAACCAGAGGTGAGCAGGTGAAGGCTTTTGTGGTTTTAAAGGAGGGGAAAAAACTTACTGAAAAAGAAGTCATCGACTTCTGTAAAGATAAGCTGGCCGTTTATAAACTACCAACACAGGTGGAATTTCGCAAAGAACTACCAAAATCCAATGTGGGGAAAATTCTGCGGAAAGATCTACGCGAGCAGGAACTGCAAGCCAAGAAAGCCTAGGGGGATGGTTCGAATATCGATACTCGATATTCGATATTTACTGCCTACCCGGAATTATCGTTCAGCGATGGGTGTGGAAAAATTCAATTCCAGATCCCAAGGGAAACGAATCCAAGTATCCTGACTCACCTCGGTGATGAAAGTATCCACCAAAGGTCTTCCTGCTGGTTTGGCATACACCGTAGCAAAATGAGCTTTAGGGATCATTTCCCGGACAGCTTTCGCGGTTTTCCCTGTATCCACTAAATCATCAATCAGTAAGAAACCTTCTCCATCCCCCTCAAAGCCCTTCAAAACTTCAATTCCTGCTTGATCCTGATGAGTATAGCTGGTGATACAAATGGTATCGACCATTCGTAGATCCAATTCCCGAGCGATGATAGCAGCGGGAACCATGCCTCCTCGTGCAATGGCAATGATACCTTTCCAAGGGCCTTCGTCCAACAATCTCCAGGCCAAAGCTCTGGCATCTCGTTGCAATATGTCCCAGGAAACAATGAAATCCTTATTATATCTTGAGCTACTCATGATGTGCTTTTAATTGAAATGTACTCTTCCAGAGAAGCCTTGATGGCTTGTCTCTCTATGGCTTCGGCATCCTAGTGACGAAAAAGGCTTCAATTTACTGATTTCCGAATAATTAATCAATGACTCTTTACATGCCGTATTTTTTCATTTTTCGCCACAGGGTTGTTTTGTTGATTTCCAGGAGTTCTGCGGCTTGCTTTTTCTTACCATTGCACTGGATTAAGATTTTCTTGATATCTTCTCGCTCTGCCGAATCAATATGATTTGGGTCCAAGGGGTTTTCCTCCGATATTTCCTCAGGATTGCTTTTGAAGTAATCCCCTTATCCATAAAGATCAGAAGCTTTGGTTTCTCTCTTATGTGGTTCTCCAATGGGTGAAGCCTGATTTTCACGGGTCACCGATTCATGGCTATAGATCAAACTCAGGCAAGCCGGTACGATTAACAGGTCAGCCAGTAAAGCCACCACAATTGTGAATCCACTGAGTAATCCAAAACTACCGATATTCTTCATCGTGGAAAAAGAGAGAATAAAAAAGCCGGAGGATAATACTAAAGTAGTAATACACATAGCTCGCCCAGTGCTGCGCAAGGTCTTTCGTATTGACTGCTTGAGGTCCCCTGATTCATGAAAATAACGTTGAAAAGTTTCCTGTAATTTTTGATTCAGTTGATCCAGAATTACTACATAAGACGAACCGTGGTCTCATTGAGGGGAGTTTCTGACTCATCACCATAGGGATCGGAACGTACTAGCAGGGTTGTGTAGGTTCCATCTTCTGAAATTAAGGTATTGCGATAGATAGGATCTGCCATCACCCTTTGTTTGATGAGTTCCAGGGCTTTTTGATTTTCCGGCCATTGCTCCAACAGTTCTTCCACAATCAACTCGCCTTCTTCACCTCGAATGGAAGTTACGTTGATCAAACTCTGCACATCATCCAAATAGGGAACATTATTCTCCAATTCCAGGTGCAGACTCCTCAAATTTTCCAGGAAGCTGAGATCAAA
>NVSR01000123.1 GCA_002401295.1 SAR324 cluster bacterium
TATTTCGCTACGGGAACGGTATCACGAAAAACACTGCGCACATAGAGTTCCTGATTCCAGGCCATACTGAGCGCCTGGCGCAGGCGTTTGTCATTCAAAATTGCTTTTCCAACTCTTAAACTGGAAAGGCCCCGTACCCACGGGATGGCGTACTTGAGTTCCTTCCTTCACTGATTTTGGTGATGGAATCGAAGACATGAAAGAATTCTTCACCAGCAAAGCCTTGTGAAAATCCTGGGTGGGGTAAAAGAATTGAAATCGTACCTCATATTTACTTTGCTTGGTGACAGCTTTTAGGTAATAAACACTCATCCTGGAACGGTATCGATTCTTGGGATTCAGCAAACGACTCCAATGAGCGACCACGGCATCCGCGTTAAAAGGGGTTCCGTCATGGAAACTTACACCTTGTCTCAGACGGACAATGGCGAAAGTTCGGTCCTTTGATAGCTCGTAGGCCAGCCCTAGTTTCGGCAATAAATTTCCATTTTCACCCTCCTCGAAAAGTCTTTCTTGGATTAGGTTGAGCACTACGGCCCCTGTAGCACTCTAAACGGGCTAAACATAACTCCTCATCTCTTTAAATGATTGAATAACTATTGGGAAACCGAGCAAAATAAAAGATCCCTCGTTCTTGCTGATCACAATTCAATGCTCGGGGTGACACTGGATAACTTACTACTCTCAAGCTTAGGGGCTTAGAAAAAAGTATCTCCACAGGTAGGTCGGACTAAGGAGCAAAGCGACGAGTCCGACATTTTAAATCAGAGGATCCGACTTTTGCTTCCACAATCAGCGCAAAATCGACAGATTTTCTTTTTTTCCAGTTGTCCTTCAAATATTGCTGCTGGGTTTTTTCCAGATTAACTGGTTTAACTTCGACAAATCCTCGTTCTTTTAAAAAAGGGGTAATCTGCTCGGGATTGATGCCAAAAGTGAAGGGTTCGCCTGCTTTTTTTACTTGACGCTGAATTCTTCTGGCAACGGGATTGGGATGGTCACCTTGAATAACCGATTGGGGATAATAGTCAAAAATCACACTACTTTCGGCCGTGGAGTGGCTGACAATAAAATCTAAAGTTTCATCTATAGCCTCTTGCCCAATATACATGACAACACCTTCCCAGATGAATAATGTTTTTAACTTGGGATTATAGCCTTGCTGCAGTAACTTCGGGCCAAATTTTTCCTTCTCAAAATCCACGCTGACAAATTCAACATGCTCGGGAATTTGCTTCAGCATCTTCCCCATGGCCATTTGTTTGAACTTCTGCGTGGCCGGATGATCCACCTCAAATGTTTTGACCTGCTGTTCCTGAACTGCTTGAATTCGATAGGGCCGTGTATCAAAACCAGCCCCCAAAATAACTAATTGCTTGATTCCTCTCCGTAGATGTCGTTGCAAAACATCATCAATATAACGGCTCCTGGTGGCGATACTTTCTTGCAGTCCCGGTAATAAAAGATGAAAGGCAATTTCACGCAGTTTTTTTCTGCCAGGTACAAAAATATTGCGTGCTAACCAGTTGCTGCCTGAAAATTTTGGATTTAACTCCAGGAATTTCATGGCATAGGAATCTTCACAGATTCTGATTGCGGGCTCTTTCCTGTCTTCAAAGGCGCGCATAGCGCAAACCCCAAAGGCCGTCGCGCTGGGAATATCTTCGATCATCATCACTCCAATCAAGGTTAAGGCTTCAATTCGGTGATTAGGAAGATCGTTAAAGCTATGAATTATGGTTCTTCACCCCTCGTGGCCCGAAGCCCCTGCACTATAATTTTAGTGGAGTTCTTCAGATTGCTGATAATTTCTTCATCCGTTAACAAATCGCCACGTAAGCTGTTAATCAGACATGCCAAACCATGGGTGCATTGCCATCTCAAACGGCGAAGAGTATGAATTTCATCAGTACTGAGTCCCTGAAATCCCTCATAATCGCTTAATTGCTCCAATAGCTGCTCAAATACACGTTCTGGATGGACCTCCATACCAGTTTCCTGTCCGCGAATGCCGAAAAAGAAACGGAAAAGGTTTTTTTCCCGCTTAGCAAAAAATACATAACCTATCGCCTGGTCCAACCATAAATCACCTGTGTATTGCGTTGCCATGTATTGAAAAAAGACTCCCTCAATATAGTCACTCAGTTTGTGACCAAATTCCTGCATGGATTTCATGTAGGAGTAGATCGGCTGCGTGGAGGAATTCAACTGCTTGGCAATAGCTCTGGCGGATAATTTTTCAATCCCCAACTCTCTGACGACCTGAATGGCAGCTTCAACTACATCTTCCTGACTAAATTTGCTTTTTGGAGGCATTTCTCTCTCTATATTTGAGGTTGCTTGGGATTGTGAACCCTAGCACCTCTCCATAAGCCTCACAATAAGCAGGTTGTTATATAATATTAGTTATACAACGTTTGTTATATTTTTGATAAATACAAACACCTGAAATATAAACTATATAAGCCTATATTTTAGAGAGTATATCTATCTTCCCTTAAGGCTTCTCACATAACGAATGTTTTATAACAACTGTTGTATAACTGAGATAATTTTTAAAATCAAGCTATATCATTGAATAAGGTGAATACCGCATTTTCAAAATTCACTCCTCAAGTCAAACAGGCCGAACAAGTTGATACTCTGAAAATATCCCCTGAGGGACTTAGAAAAAAATAACCACTGCTAAAGGCCGACAATTCTACAAGTAAGTCGGAGTAAGTGTAGCGTCTCCAACTTAGGCACTGAGATAATTTCGAGACACCTATTTTCTAGCGACTACCAAATATCTAGTTGAAGGGCAGCTTTCGCAGTCAGGAGGCAGGCATTCCAAAGACAGGGCATCGTAAAAGTCTACCCCTGCAGGGAAATATCGCTCAAAAAGTTGTCGGACTTTCCACATGGAGGGGAGATAGCGAAGGTATTTTCCCTCATCAGTAAACCTTAAAGTCCCATCCAGTTTGCTGATATTGATAATTTCACTTTGTTGGAACATATAGTTTTCTTTTTCCACTAAAACAGGCTGGCGCAAGGAGATTACGTTTTCAGCTTGCATCACATGAGGATACCACCTGACATGATCAGAAGTGATGAAATCCCCAAAAAACAACCCACCCTTCGCCGTTAATTCCCCTATTTTCGCGATAGCCTCTTCCAACCTTCTAAAGGGGAGATATTGAAGTACATTCAAACCATTATACGTAATATCCCATTGCTGATCTTCTGCACGTAAAGCTAGAAAATCCATTTCTTTGGCAGGAATTCTATGATTGGCCTCTATCACCATGGAAGCTGAAATATCAATACCAAGCAATTGGTCTTTTTTAATGGGATAGTTCCGAAGAATATGCTGCTCCACAATTCCCGTACCACATCCGATGGAAAGAAAGGAGGCTTTGGAAAAGTCGAGCTTATACTTTTCAACGACAAACTTAATATAGCCCGTCATAAATTCATGCAAGCAAGGGAAGCCAATGATCTCATCATAGAGTTCTGCATAACTATGAAATGAATCCGACGTATTCAGCCCAAGATCCAGCGTTTTTTCTTGCAGTGCTGCGACCTGAATCAGTAGTTTCCTCAGATATGCCCAATAGACGACATCAGTGACATGCCCCGTTTCATTCACTTTTGGGAGAAGACTCTGCTTAAAATACTCCCATTGCTCCAGAGCGACTATTTTTGCTTGGAAATTCTCGGAAGTAGAATTTTGACTCTTTTGAAGGATTTCTAATAACCAGCAGAAAAAAGGTTCTTGATCATAAATTGCCAATAATTCTGGATCCATTGGATAGGTTGATAGATCTCTCATAGATTTTCAAAAAAGTTGTGTGAATAAATTTATTTTAAGTCCACAAAAATAAATCTAAATAGTTGATACTACAGATTTTTACTTGATCATTAATTAGTATTCCGTCATGCCCGATTAAGAGTTTGGGTTTTTCAGCTCATCTATTTTTCCCATGACTGTATTTCAATGATATTTCCTTCAGGATCTCTGAAATACAGGAATTTTAAAAGGCCAACACCCTCAACTTGCTTTTCAGTAACTTTTCCCAACAATGCACCACCATTTTTTAAAGCATGCCTTAATGTCTGATCAACATCATCAACTTCAAAAGCAATATGAGCGAACCCAGTATGATTTGCCATGATGGGATCAGACTCATGGGTATTTTTATAAGTGAATATCTCTAAGGTCGGTCCATTGTCCCCATGTCCGGGCAGCAATAAATGGACTCCTTCTAGTTCTGCGTTAGATAAACCTGTAGCTTGATCTAACCAGTCACCAGATAGTTTTCTCAACGGCGGTTTTACAGTACAACTGAAAACATTGATGTAAAAGTCTGATAACCTTTTCCAATCTCTTGCCGCAATATTTGTATGAGCATATCTCATAACGTTATCCCTTATATTTTGAGGTTCTGATGAAATTGGCATCACCCATACTAAGTTCAACTATATGCACCTTTCTGAGCAAGCCTGTGAAAACTGAGATTTTTCTTGCACTGTTTTTATTAGCGATAGAAAGCCATTGTCATAAGGTGCTTTGTTGACTTGGGTCACAGAATAGTGATTTCAAAGCTACTCAGTCTATTGATTGGTTTGGCATTTAAACGAAAAATAAGAGGGGTATGCTTTACCAATTGAATCCCAAACAGCAATTTTTAAATAATTTTCCACTATTGCAAGGACAAGCATCATCAGGTTGGATGGAATAATCCTGGAATTCTATGGGGGTTTGTACGTCAGCTCCCTGGATTAAATTAGTAGTGACTCTAGTGCACTCCAGGAGGATCGCAGTTTTGGCCTGCTCTCTAAACCTCAACTCTCCTTCCAGGGCACAATGCTTACAGGCGATGGCGTCCCCAATTGTGGGGGGGACTTGGTCGATATATTCCGGATAGACAATAATATGCCTCAAGTCATAGGAATCTGCTTTTCCACAATGTTTGCATTTTAAGGGGAGAGTCAGGTATTCAATATTTCTATCCTGCAGCTGCTCCCCTTCATGCATGATCAAATCAAATTGTTCGAATTTTTCTTGAAAGTCCGCATGGATTTCTTTTCGAAGTTTTTCCATTTGTTGGGGCTGGTAATCCCAAAGAAGACAAAGGCAGTAAAAAAGTTCCTCAATGAACTCCCCCTGATGTTTATCTTTTTCTTCCAAGAGACCTAAAAATCTCTGATCTGAAAGGAAAATTGCATTCATCGACCAAGATTCCGGATCCTGCTTGATGGCAGCGGGAGAAAGTTCGAGGAATAAATCCTGCGCCGCGTCTCCCCCAATCGTCGCAATGATTTCCATTGCGTAACTCTGTTGAAAATCATCCAGCTGAGGCCAGCGAGTTTGAATAACAGGTAGGCAGGCAGCACCGATCTTGATCAAAGCATCTCGTGCAGATTCATTTTGAAAATCTCCAGAATCCTGATCCGTCCACTGAATGAGAGGCAGAATAAATTCCGGGAATGCTAAGTCACCCATCAGGTTACTTAAGTTGATGTCAGTATAACCTCCATTCTCCTCCTCAATCAGGCCTAAAATACCATCGATAATATCTTGCCGCGGGAAGGGGCGAATGCAGGTGACCAAATCCTCATAAAAAGGATGTTTTGAGAAATCAAACGTTAAGAGTCTCAATACCTTTTGCAGTTCTAATTGTTTTAAGGGCAGTTTTTTGTGTAGATAACCTTGCGCTGTCACTATGATGGAAAATAAGGCTATTTCCAGGCGTAATTCCTCTGTTAGTGAAGCATTGGCTGCTTCCTGGAGTTCTTCAACCAGCTCTTTGACGGGAAGTTCCACCATAGGAGTTGCTGCCAGGAGTTCCAGGCTTTCAGGGACTGGTTGAACATCAAGAGCCAACAATTCTTTGATTTCCAAAAGAGGGGCATTTTCTTTGAAAAACATGGAGAGGTTTGCACCTGCTTCCCACCAGTCGTCTTCATATTCTGTAGTAACAAATTGATACAGGGGAGAACTTTTGAACAATGCCTGGAAAAACATTTCCAGGCAAGAGGCCAGCTCCTGAGGAGTCTTACCCAAGAGAATCAGTGCCAATAAACTTCCCTTTTTTTTCGGTAGGTGCAGTCGCCAAGCCTTAGCAATAAAAGGGGTATAATCCAAGGGATTCTTCGCTTTGAAGAAACAACCTACTGCCGCTTCCACTAGTGCTTCCACCTGTTGAGCAGGCAGAAAGGGTAAGGCAGAATAGATTCCTTTCAATGCTTGAAAACTCTTTTCCTCCTGGTTTTGAAAAAATTCCCTAAAAAGTTCAAAGCTGCTTTGGGGAGCAATTTGAGCGATGATAGAAGATAGCTGATCCACACTTTTATCCTTCCAATGGGGCCATCTCTCTAAAAGCAACACAAGATGAGCTTTAAAAGATTGAGGTGGCAAGCAATCTAAAAGGTCAGCCACAATCAGGTAGTTGTGTTTGCTCAAAATATATTGGATCACGCTCTCAGGAAACCATTGCTTCTGCAGTGCTTCCAACTCCTTGTTTCCCTGATCTTTCAGATTTCGAAAAAATAATATAAAATGCTGGGCAAAAACAGCATCTTCCAATTTTACTGGAATGTCTCCATACGAAATCTGAGAAAGGTCCATAGTTCCCTTATATTAGTCTCGGTGACTGTATTCCTTCCCCTACGGAAGAGATTGATGAAAAAATTTATAAATTTCCTGGGCATTGCTGAGAGAGATCCCTTTAACCTTCTCCAGATTGCTAAGGGAGGCTGTTTTGAGACTGCTTAAATTCTGGAAATGCTTGAGCAGGTTCTTCCGCTTTTGCGGACCAATGCCGGGAATATCTTCCAACTGGGAGTGGGTTACCCCCTTACTCCGGAGCTGACGATGGAAAGTGATCGCAAAACGGTGTGCCTCATCCCGTATATTCTGCAGGAAAAACAAGGTCACCGAGTTCTTCCTGAGTGGGATAATATTCTTTTGGTTGGGTTTAACGATGTATTCATAATCCTCTTCTCCCTTTTCAATACCAGCGCGAATTTCACTACGTCCTTTTGCCAGACCTACCACGTCAACTTGCTTCAGGTCCATTCCCAAGTCTTCAAAAATCTTAACCGCGCTGGATAATTGTCCTTTACCACCATCGATGATGATCAAATCGGGTAAAGGCTGTTCTGCCACCTTTTCCGGGCGATAACGCCGGCCCAGAACTTCCTGCATAGAGGCAAAGTCATCGGGACCGTCAACACTCTTGATTTTGTACTTGCGATAATCTTTTTTGGCGGCTTGATTGCCTTCCCATACGACCATAGAAGCCACAGTGTTAGTACCTGAAATATTAGAAATATCAAAACATTCCACACGATTTGGCAGGTTACGCAAGCGCAGTCTTTGGCGAACGGCTTTGAGAATTAAATCATCGGCATGATCCCCTTTCATCCTGAGCTGTAAACTTTGCACAGCATTTTTGACAGCCATGTCCACCAATGATTTTTTATTACCCCTTTGAGGGGCAATAATTTGAAGTTTTTTCTGACGTTGGCTGTGGCAATACTCCTCCAACATCGCGAGTTCCTCATCAGGAAAAGGGATTAAAATCTCATCAGGTAAGGGTTTGTCTCCAGCTATGTAGAGTTTGGAAAGAGTCGAGCGAAGAATTTCATAGTCGTTATAGAGTTCCCCTTCTTTAAAAAAGAAGAAATCTTCACTCAAGAGCAGACCATTGCGGATAAATAAGACCTCCACTCCTGCAAAACCTCCGGAGCGGACAAGCCCGAAGACATCACGATCCACCTTTTTCAGGGAAACCTTCTTTTGTTTTTTGAAAGTACGCTGCACTGCCTTGATTTGGTCTCTGGTTTTTGCCGCCTCTTCAAACTTTAAAGCCTCCGCTTCTTTTGCCATTCGTTCCTGCAGCTGATTGAGCAGGGTATCATAGTTTCCTTTCAAGAGTTGCAGAACACCGTCCACCATTTGTTGATAGCTATCTACGGCAACTTGCCCGGTACAGGGTGCCAGGCAACGTTTGAGCTGATAGTTGAGGCAGGGGCGAAAAGTCTTGGTACCATCCAAGGTCATGGCGCTTTGACGCAAGGGGAAGTATCTCTTGATGGTCTGCCAGGTAGAACGAACTTCCCGTACCGAAACATAGGGCCCGAAATAGAGAGATCCATCCTTGACAATTTCTCTCACTAAAGTCAGACGAGGAAACATCTCCCCAATAGAGAGTTTGAAATAGGGATAAGTTTTATCATCCTTTAACTGTACATTGTAACGTGGACGGTGACTCTTGATCAACTGATCTTCCAGAATCAAAGCCTCTGTTTCCGTATTGGTTACAACCCATTCCACATCATAGATATTGGGTAACAAATTGGCGGTCCTGGGATCCTCCCGATTCGAATCCAAGAAATAACTACGCACCCGGTTCTTGAGATTTTTGGCCTTGCCCACATAAATGATCTTACCTTCTCGAGAAATATAGCGGTAAATCCCCGGCTCTGTGGGCAACAACTTCAGCTTTTCTTCAACAACTTCGTTCATTTTACTTTGCTATTATCTTGTTGACGATAAATCTCGATGAATGCTCCAATTTCCTCTTTTTACTAGAATCAGTTGGCGGTTGGCAGTTGGCAGTTATCAGGGAGCTAGTATAAAACGGTAGCGCCGCCCTACGTGGCGGCCTCACTGAGGATACCTAAATATAAAAAGGAGAGCCTATGTTTATTACATGTCTTGATTTGGAAGGGGTTTTAATCCCGGAAGTTTGGATTAATGTTGCCGAAAAAACGGGAATCGAGGAGTTAAAACTCACCACACGTGATATCTCCGACTATGACGTATTAATGAAAAAAAGGCTGAAAGTGATCGCCGAACATGGATTAACCTTGAAATATATCCAAGAGGTTATCGGTGCCATGGATCCTTTTCCGGGAGCCTTGGAGTTCTTGGATTGGTTACGCACTCAATCGCAGGTCGTTATTTTGTCGGATACCTTCGTGGAGTTCGCACAGCCTTTCATGGAAAAATTGGGGATGCCTACCATCCTTTGCCACAACCTGGAAATGGACCCGCAAGATAAAATTATCAATTACAAATTGCGTATTGATGATCCTAAGAAAAGAGCGATTCAGGCCTTTCGCAGTTTGAACTATCAGACCATTGCAGCCGGTGATTCCTTCAACGATGTGAGCATGATAAAAGAAGCAGATTATGGAGCCTTTTTTAAGCCGCCTGTAGAAATTGCCGCTCAGTTCCCTCAATTCCCCGTTGCACAGGACTATGAAGCCTTCAAAACGATTCTATCGGGTTTTTTAAAACAATAGACCGTAACTTTTTTAGTTCCCCACTTTTCGTGAATTCGATATTCTCAAGGATTCACGACCCAATTTTGTCGACATCAATCTTTCCTCAAATATTAATTTTTCCCGCCAAAGATCATGACAGTAAACAAACCAGTGACCCTGTGGCAAATGGTATCTCAGGTCCCCCATCGACTATTTTTTGCAACAGGTTGCTTTTTTCTCATATTACCCGTCGTTTGGTGGACTCATCTCCTGATTATACAAAATATGGGTATTTCCTACCCCATGAGTGTAGTGCCCAAGGAGGCTCATGCCTTCTTCATGATTTACGGCATGACCACACAATTCATCCTGGGATTTGCCATGACAGTCTTCCCTCGCTGGTTGGATGAGGAGGCCATTCACCCCATGCAATACAAGGCCATCTTTTTCTTGATGATCAGTGGTTTTATACTCTTCACCCTAGGCTTGGCACTGGGTAAATGGGTCGTTGCCGCAGGAGCTTTTGTCATCACGGTGGGTTTTGTAACCACCAGCATGATTCTTTGGCAGGTTCTAAAAAATAGTAAAATGCCGGATAAGCTGCAGGCAAACATTACTTGGATTGCTATTGCCTCCGGGGGACTGGGTTCTTTTGCTTATTGCTTATATTCCTTGTTTCCCGAGCAGTATCTGCTCTACCGAATTTGTTATGGCCTAGGGGTCTATTTTTATATCCCCATGGTGATTCTGGCCGTTGCCTATCGCATGGTTCCTTTCTTCACTTCCGTGGTCTTGAAAGAATTTGAAGCGGTCCGCATTCCTTGGGTTTTGAAAGTTTGGTGTGCCTTTTGGGGATTGAAAGCACTGTTCTTTATCTTCGACTTTTCTCAAGGCTATTTACTGAGTGACTCCGTCTTACTGATTGCGACAATTATTCAATTCCGCAAGTGGGCATTTGGGCAGAAGAAACCCGTCATGTTGTTGTCTTATCTTTACCACTCCATGATTTGGTTTCCTATCTCCAATCTCATTTTTATCTTTGCCGGAGCCTATGCTCTGCTAGAAGGTTATCCGAATCCCATGCTGGAATTGGCGGGTTTGCATGCGCTCACGATTGGAGGCATTAGCAGTATGATCTACAGTATGGCCACCCGTGTATCCCTGGGCCACTCCGGCAGACCTCTGGTGACCAACCGCTTTGAGGATGGCATGTTTTGGCTGTTGCAAGGGGCAGTGGTCAGTCGAGTCGGATTTGAGTTAATGGGACTGGTTGATGTATCCTGGATTCAATACAATTATATCTCGGGAATCCTCTGGACTCTCGCTTTTTTACCTTGGATATTGCGCTTCCTGCCAATCTACTTAACCCCACGAGTGGATGGAAAACCCGGCTAAGCTTAGGGGCTTGGAAAAAACAACCACCCCTTAAGACTGATAACTCTACAGGTAGGTCGGAGTCAGCGCAGCGTCTCCGACTCATCGCGCCCTGACTACTTGTGGGAGATATGAAACTCACCTTAAATGCCGATAACATGCACCTCAAATCAACCGGTGATAATACCTCAGGTCAACCAGTAGTACGAATATCAAGGCTTTTATTGCCAAAACATGCCTTAAAGATTTACCTTTGCCTTTGCTTAGAGTGAACTATTTCATTTGAAAATCCAGAGCTGATGCGACTCACCTCAACCGACAATTAAACATGACACCACAAGAGTTTAGAGAGTTTTTAAAAGAAGAGATCTTGGTGCTTGATGGAGCAACCGGAACCATGGTTCAAAACTATGAATTCGGGCCGGAAGTTTATGGCGGTGAGGAGTACCAGATGCTATCAGACCTCCTGATTTTTTCTCGGCCAGATGCCTCCAAGGCGATTCACCTCCGATATTTTGAAGCTGGCGCGAATGCAGTAGAGACTAATACCTTCGGTGCATCCCCTCTTCGGTTGGCTGAGTTTGACTTTTCCAGACTGGATTTAAAGGAATTTCCGGCCTTGCATGATGGTGCGGATCTACGGAAGATATCCCTAAATGAATTCACTTATCGGCTCAACTACAATGCCTCTCAGATTGCTCAACAGGCTATTGCGGAATACAAACAAAGCCCCGACTATGATGGTCGTCAATTATTCGTAGTGGGCTCTATTGGTCCTTCTAACTGGGTTCTTTCCAGTACTCATGCGGACTTGAAAAAAGGAACCTTCGACCAAATTGAGGATAACTTTTATCAGCAGTCCCTGGGACTCATTGATGGAGGAGCGGATATTCTACTCTTCGAAACTCAGCAGGATATCCTGGAACTGAAGGTCGGAATCTTCGGCGCAAAGCGAGCGATGAAAGAAAAGGGCAAACAACTGCCCATCATGGCGCAGGTTACAGTTGATCAATTTTCCCGGATGCAGATTTTCAGTACGGACATCCATGCCGCTTTGACGACAATTCAAGACATTGGCGTGGATGCCTTTGGAATTAACTGCAGTATCGGCCCGGATTTGATGGGCCCCACTGTCAGGAAACTCTGTAAATATTCAAAGATTCCCATTTCTGTGATCCCCAATGCGGGGCTGCCTTCATCGGAAGCCGGTAAAACAGTCTTCAAGTTAACCCCCGATGAATTGGCTGGTTTTATTAAAGAGTTTGTTCAGGAGCAGGGCGTTAATATTGTCGGTGGTTGTTGTGGTACTACACCAGAGCATATCAAAGCAGTGACTCAGGCGATCAAAGGCCTCAAGCCAAAGCCACGCAAAATCGATTCGGATTTATACATCTCCGGCCCTCAAAATGCGATTAAGCTAGATGGTGATGACACGCTGATTCGCTTTGGAGAGCGCCTCAACGTACGTGGCTCGAAAAAAGTACGCATCGCCGTTGAAGAGAGTGACGAAATCAATCAGGATGCTCTGGAAGAGGTTGTCAACGAACAGGTCAAGGACTTGGGAGTCGAGGTGATTGATATTTGTATGGACTCGAATATCGTGGATACGGCTGCTACCCTGGTCAGCGTCATCCAGGGACAAACCATCGATTTTCCCGCTGCCATGTGCATCGATTCTTTTGATGTGAACGCTCTGGCAGAGGCGATTAAAGTTTACCCCGGAAGGCCCATCATTAATTCCATTTCCCTGGAAGAATATAGCCCCGGACTGGATAAGATAGATGCAGTTTTGCAAGTCACAGAAGATCATTCACCCATCTATATTGCCTTGACCACAGGTCCTAAGGGCCCTGCCATGACCTGCGAGCAAAAAGTCGATCTGGCCAGTCAGATCCTGGATAAGGTGAAGGATAAATATGATGTCGATGTATCTCGGATTTTTGTTGATATCAATGCCTTTCCCATTGGTTCAGAGAGTATTGAGGGAATGAATTTCGCCATGGAATCCATCCGTGCCATTCCTTTGATCAAGCAGCTTTATCCTGGAGTGCACACCACTATCGGTGTGGGTAACTTAACCAATGGTTTGGCCAAGAAACCTTACATGAGAAAAGTGCTGACTTCTATTTTTCTGGATGAAGCACGGAAAGTCGGTTTAGATGCGGCCATCATCAATCCTAATCACTATGTACCCGTTGAAAGCCTGGATGCCGGTGATTATGACTTGGGAAAACGCATCATCCAGGAACGGGATATGGATGCATTCTCCGAGCTGGAAGAGGTTGCCTTGCGTAAGAAAGGCGGTCCCATCAAGAAAAAAGTGGTTTATGATGAATTGCCAACAGTTGAGGCAGTCTGCCTCAAGATTAAAAATGGCTTCAAGGATCGCACAGAAGGTGTGATCGAAGTGCAGGGCAGGGGTTATAAGTACATTGATCGTATCGTGCCACAGATCGTTGAACTCATTGCAGACATAGAACCTTTGGACCTGATCAATGATCACTTGATGAAGGCCATGGAAGAATTGGGAGCCGGTTTTGCCGAGGGAACTGTCTCTTTGCCACATCTATTAAAATCAGCGGATGTGATGAAGCAGGTCATGGGATTCCTTGAGAGTTACATGAAGCGTGACTCCGATGATGCAGAAGGAGGCCCCAAAACTAAAGGTACCATTATTCTGGGAACCGTTTATCAGGACGTCCATAGTATTGGGAAAGATCTCGCCAAAACACTGTTGGAAAACTATGGCTTTAAAGTAGTCGACTTGGGTGTGCAGGTTCCTCTACAAAAATTCATTGATGAGGCCAAGGCACATAATGCTGATGCCATTGGTTCATCAGCGCTTTTGGTACAGACCTCCAACCACATGATCACCCTTGCTACTCTCATGAATGAGCAAGGGATGAGTGACTTGCCTCTACTCATCGGAGGGGCTCCGGTAACCAACCGTCACGCCTCCTTTGTCGCTATGAATGGGGAT
Organism: SAR324 cluster bacterium; assembly: GCA_002401295.1. Classification (GTDB taxonomy): domain Bacteria; phylum SAR324; class SAR324; order XYD2-FULL-50-16; family XYD2-FULL-50-16. The sequence continues at coordinate 13,610 of NVSR01000123.1, forward strand.
CAAGATGTTGATTCAATTCGAGACAATATCTTTTATTGTCATTCCGCCATGGATGGGGTGAATATTTTAACCCAGCTGATCGACCCGGTACGGAAAAAGAAACTATTAAAGGAGAATAAGGAGCTGTTAATCCGCTCTTATCTCGCCGGTGTGAAGCATAAGGCAAAGCAGGAAACACTCCTGAAAACTCTGCCCAAGAGAAAGGTTGATTTCAAAGAGTTTCATCCTGCAGTGGATCCTGGTCCCGTAAGGAAAGCTATCTACTCTATGGAAGAGTTCTTGCCACACTTGGACCGCAAGCAATTATTCGCTCTCAACTGGAAGTATGGTGGCAAGGGAAGCTGGGCCAGAAAAGGGATTGAAGCGGAAGAACTGGAGACTAAACTACTCGATTTAGTCCGCTTAGTGGATAGCAAAGGCTGGATTCGTCCCCAGGGACTATACGGACTCTTCCCCTGCAAGCGCAAGGCGGGAGAGGTTGAGGTTTTCCATCCCACCAGTGGCAAGCTGTTAGGTAGCTTTATATTCAATGATGTGATTGGTTATGGTAAGAAAGATATTTTCAATACCTCCCAGTTTTTCCAGACGAAGCAGATGGACCTCATCGGAGTCCAGTTCTCCACAGCTGGCCCTCATGTAGACGATGTGGTCAACCGTCTCAAAGTAGATGATCAAGAAGCAGCCTGGTTATTACAAGGACTGTCCGATCGTGTGGCGGAAGATATGGCGGACCGTCTGAACGGCTTCCTGGAACAGTTGGTATGGGGAGAAGAAGGCGGCAAAAGTACTCGCTATTCTCCCGGCTATCCTGCCATGGTAGAGATGAAAAACAATCAGTTATGTGCTGAACTGCTCAGTGCCGTTCAAGACTTGGGCATTCGTATCACTGATGGCTATGAATTCGCCCCTACGGGTTCTACCGCCGCAGTGGTTTGTTTCCACCCCAAAGCAGATTATCGATAGATAATTCTCTTCCCATTCCCACACTCCTGTGTGGGAATGGATGGTCGTCCCCCCTGCACTCATTTTTTTCCCTCTAAGCGAGTTTGGAAGAATGCCTGAGCCATGACTAATTTGGATGGCTCCTTAGTTGGGGAAATACTTGAAAAACCTTCACGTTAAGCCATGACACCAACGTTTAGGTCATGTATACCTCTTTCCAGCATAACCCGTTACTCCACTCCTGAGTTCAATCTACGTAAAGGGTGGTTTTCTCGCCATCTCTCTAAGGTACTTGAGGGTTGAAAGTCCTCCTATTACCCTCCTCGGGGAAAGTTGCAGCTGAAGTATCAAAATAAAACCCTGACATTAATTATTTTGGAGAGGTATGGACAATCTTGCAGAAGTAATAGTCTTTATTAGAGTAGCTGAAGAAGGAAGCTTTGCGGAAGCAGGTAAGTCTTTGAACCAAACTGCGCAGAGTATCCGCGCACAGGTGAATACCTTGGAGAAGCAACTGGGGGCACATCTGGTGGTGAGTGAAAAAGATAAGATCAGACTAACCGACCAGGGAATCCAATATTTCAACCGCTGTAAAGGCATTTTTGATGACCTGGAAGAGGCAGGTAAAAAAGCACAGCAAGGCGATGCAAACCTAACCGGACACCTAAAAATAGCAGGTACGGATGCTTTTTTTCAGACTCATTTGGGGGATTTAGTGAGTGGTTTCTTATCGGCTCATCCTCAAGTGACACTGGATTTGACCCAAGTAGCCAATATGTCGGACCTGACTGCTTCAGGAATTGATGTTGCCTTACGAATTGGTATGGAGGGCGAGCGCTCCATCAATTGGGTGCGCCTGATTGACAGCCGACGAGTTATTTGTGCCTCCCCTGCTTATCTGAAACGATGCGGTATACCTTTACAACCACAAGATTTAGACCATCATGAATGCATCGTCTTTAGTGATCGCCTCCATTTGAATTGCTGGCAATTCAAAAATGGTAAAACAGTGCGTGAAATCAATGTTTCAGGGCGTATGAGCGGTAATACCACTCATTTAATTAAGGAAACTGCCATTGCTGGCTTTGGAATTTGTCGCCTCGCCTATTTTTTAATCGCCGATGAACTGAATGATGGACAGCTGATTGAAATTTTAGAGGACCAGGCGGTACCCGGTAATGTTTCGATTTATGCCGCCTATCCTTTTCAGAAGAGGCTACCCCTAAAAGTTCAAAGATTTGTCGAATACCTCATCGAGTATTTCAGTAAAAAGGCACACTGGTAATCTCACCTAAAATACTTCCCCTTACTCTGAGGCCTATTGATTCGTCCTCTGCTTAGAACTTATTTTGGGTCATATTTTGATGTTCAGCTACGCGCTCAAAGGCCCTCTGC
>NVSR01000124.1 GCA_002401295.1 SAR324 cluster bacterium
CTGCCAGGTGTAGCCAATTTGCTTTCCTCTTTTGAGAAACGCTTGGTATCTCAAACTAATAATTTTGAAGCCCATCATAGTTATGTGATCATTCAAATTTTGCGGAATACCTCAAATAAACAATTAGCCAGTATTCTTGATGCCCTGTTGCGCAAAAGCCCGCTGCCTCTGGAAACCTTAGTCACCCTGCAAGAACTATTGTTTGCTTACGGCAAAGGAGAGAGCCTGCACTTATACCTCAAAGATGCTCTCAAAAAGGACCCGGAAAATCCAAGACTTTTACTAGCCTACGCCGGGAGTTTTCCCAATTGCAGTCCTATCCTTCAGTATGGTGGAGAGCTGGAGTCCAACCCCTTTACTCTGAGCAGCTCCCAACAAAATGGACTATGCATGAAAACTTTTCGTAAAGGCTTGGATTTAGCCAAACGTCTACAAGATTCTAAAAGTTTGAATTACTACAAATTACAAAAAGAGATGCTCTCTTTGCAGGAACAGGCTTTGGACTACTCGGAAGATCAAGTTTTCTTCACTGACGAGGAAGATTTTGATGATTTCATAGACATGCATGACAATGACTTGCTAACGAACTACGCCCAGTTGGGGCCAAAAGAAAAAAAGGAAATGCGAGAAATTAGAAAACTGATCGATAAAGATCCAAGACTACTGGTGCCTTTCGCCAAACAGCTAGGGCTCCCCGTGCCCTTACTCAAGATGTTGCTTGAACTATTCAGCTAGTACTCAAGGAGGCCAATGAAAATAACCCCCATAAAAAACGATAGCCCCGGGTTATATCCCGCCTCCTTGAAGGAAAAAAGTTACATCCCAGCTATACAAAAACAAAATAATGAAGCGAGGAACAATGGGTAAAAACTACTATAAAATCTTGGACCTCACAGAGGATGCCAACAAGGATCTCATCAAAAAAGCCTACTTAAAAAAAATAAAAGAATTCCCCCCTGATAAAAACCCGGAAGAATTCAAAAGAATCAGAGAGGCTTATGATCAATTAAAGAAAGACAATGCCCACAAAAAGCAGAAATTTGAAAGTTTGAAGAAAGAGCCGATTGCAGCAGAGTTCAACACTCAGGAAATGGAGGAAATCAGGGATCAATTGATTCCCCCCTTAACGATTGATGACATGATCCGTCTCACGTTTTAATTCACGCTTACATTTTTAAAAATGAACGAAGATAATTTTACAAACCAGGAGCCTGAAGAGCAGGAACCCGAATTATCCACCTTCACTCCAATCCCAACGATTCAGCCCGCAGCACAGAAGAATATTCAAGAAATAGACGTTGAGCTGTTTTCTTATGTATCTGAATTTGCTTCTCTAAAATCAGAAGTGAAGCAACAAAACAGGATTCAGGCAAAAACAACCGAGCAATTGTCTCGTGTGCTGGATGAGGTTAATCAAGTTAAGGAACAATACGAACTGACCGCCCAACAACAGCAACAAGAATACGAATACAAGATGGAACAGCAGGTTCTAGTATTTTTTGAGAGCCTCCTACCTGCCTTGGATGGATTGGATTATGCTGTAAAACACGCAGAGGAAATTTGGTATGAACTCCAAAAACAAAGGGCTCCTCGATTTTGGAACCGCAAATCTTTTCTGCATGAAAAAGAGAGTGCTGAAGCCCATTGGATTGGTCTGAAATCTACGAGAGAACGCTTCTACTCCTGGATGCAAAATTATGATATCCTTCCCATCCAGGCACTCAATGAAAACTTTGATGTTGCTACAATGATGGCGGTGGATCAAAAAATCGAAAGAGACATCCCCCCGCAAACCGTGGTGGAAATTGTGCGTAGCGGATATCAAAGAAGGAATCGACTCATTCGCGCTACTGAGGTGATTATAGCTGTAAAACCGACAACCGAAAAAAAAGGAGTCTGGTGATGGAAAAAATTATTGGTATTGACCTAGGAACGACTAACTCTTTAGTGGCTGTGATCGAACAGGGAAAATGTACAGTAATTCCAGATCATCACGGAAATCTAATATTACCTTCCTTCGTAGGTATGTCTAAGGAGGGTCAACTCCTCGTAGGTGAAGAGGCCAGGCGACAATATGTAGCGGTACCTCAAAATACGGTCAAGTCCGTGAAGAGGAAAATGGGGACGGACCATCAATATCAAATGCTGGAGAAGGATTACAGTGCTACGGAAATTTCAGCGATTATTCTAAAAACGCTGAAGGAGCGAGCCACTGCATACTTTGGTGAAGAGATCCGGAAGGCCATCATCACAGTCCCTGCTTATTTCAGTGACGCGCAACGACAAGCAACCAAAGATGCCGGAGAGATTGCCGGTTTGGAAGTGACTCGTATTCTCAATGAACCCACCGCTGCGGCTGTAGCTTATCAATTTGATAGCCAGGAGACGGAAACCATTTTGGTCTATGATTTAGGTGGAGGGACCTTCGATGTTTCCATTGTTGAAATCAGCGACGGCATCACGGAGGTACTGTCCAGTCATGGTAATAATTTACTGGGTGGTGATGATTTTGATCTAAAATTAGCCCACTGGCTGGAAGAGCGATTCTATCAAAGCAATCAGATTCGCCTATTTGACAATCCAGTGACCAAAGCCAGATTACTCAGGGCGGCGGAGTCCGCTAAGATAACCTTGAGTGAACATATCTTTGTGGATGTTGCTGAACAGTATATTGCACGACAAGGAAAAAAAGCCCTGCATTTACAAGAAAAGATCACAAGAATGGATTTTGAAGAGTTAATCATGCCGCTATTGGAGCAAACCACCGATGCACTGGATCAAGCCTTGAAAGACGCGGAACTGGAAGCAGAGGATATCGATCGTGTGATCCTGGTCGGAGGCTCTACCAGGATCCCAATGGTTCGTACCATCCTCGAAAACCACTTGCAGCAAGAAGTCTTTGACTTGGTCAATCCAGACTTGTGTGTCGCTTTGGGAGCGGGTTATCACGCCGGCACACAGGCTGGGGAGGAAATCGATTCCGTATTGGTGGATGTGACCCCCTATTCTTTGGGAGTCAGATCAGGGCGACAGACTGACTACGGCTTTGATGATAATTATTTCAGTGTAATCATTCCCCGCAATACAGTTATCCCATGTACCAAATCAGATATTTTTACGAATCCCATGGATGATATGAAAAAAGTCATGGTTGCCGTATACCAAGGAGAACAAACCTTTGCTACTGGTAATATCCATTTGGGATCCTTCGATATTTTAAACCTTCCCACAGCAAGATCCAATGAACTCAAGATTGAGGTCAGTTTTGATTTCGATATCAATGGAATTCTTAATGTGACGGCTAAAGAGAAAAACTCCAAACAAGAATTTTCCATCCACCTGCATCAATCAAGCACCCGCATGGCCACCAAACAAATCACCAAAGCCAGAAACCGCTTGGATGACCTGTTTGAAGAAGCTTCCCAACCTATCATACCGATGGCAGATGTTATAATACCGAAGACAGAAAAGAAAATGTCAAAAAGCATTCGAGATCTTTGTCACAAAGCAGAAATAAAAGCTGAGTCTTTGGAAGATAAAGAGGAAGCAAAGGACATCCTCGATTTAGTGAGTAATATTAAGGAATGCTTCTGGGAAGAGGATGATGAACTATTAGAAACCCTTGTGGGAGAACTCAATGATATTTTGTACTACCTTGATAATGATTAACCTCAACGCTCATTTGAGACAATGGTGAATTTTAAGTGCCCAGTCTGTCATGCTCGCTTTCGGGGAGAAGAGATCTGTAAACGCTGCCAAACGGACCTCACTCCCCTCATCCAAGTGATCGATCAATCGATACTCTTGTACAATGATGCGCTGCAGTTCTCAGAAACTAAGCAGTGGCAGGAAGCCTTAACCTCCATCAATCAGGCCATTACTTGCTACCAAAGCATTAAAGATTACCACCGCCTCAGATCCCTAATTTCGAAACAACTATAATCTAGGAGGTGAGGTTCGCATTTATATATGAGTTTTGGAATCGGTAAACGCAATCAATAATATTCTCTACCCACATCTGTGCTGAACCACTTTTTTCTACTTGACATTTTTCTCCCATAATTCAAAAAATTTCACTTGGAAGTACTTGAGAATTATCATGTTCTTTTGTAGAAAAATGAGATCAGGCCATTTTAGCTGAGTGAAGATTATCAAGATAAATTACCCTCTCAATCAATGCCTATAATTAACATTCACTGACTTAGAAAAATGATCATTAGGCCATACAAAAATACTGACAAATCCCAATTAAATGCACTGGCTTTGGAAGCTTTTTCACAGTACAGAAATAGATATAATGACTGGGGTTCTATTCAAGCTGTAGTGGGTAACATGTCGTCTCTAGCTAACTCATCAGAAATAATTGTAGCTGAAGTTTCTGGTATTGTTGTCGGTGGAGTTGCTTTTGTCCCTCCAGGTGGAGATGCAAAAGGACATTTTGATATTTCATGGGCATCAATAAGAATGCTAGTTGTTTCACCAAACCAAAGAGGGAAAGGTATTGGAAAACAATTAACCCTGGAATGTATCAAGAGAGCGAGAGATAAAAATGTAAAGTTTATAGGTTTGCACACCAGCCCAATGATGGAAGTTGCTTTATCTATGTATTCGCGAATGGGGTTTACAAAAATCAAAGATCTCGAACCCATCTTCGGTGTTGAATACTCTACCTATAAGTTACAAGTATAAAGCAGAATAGATCCTTTGACTCCAAACTTAATTACGCAACAGCATCACCCGGTTGAGTCAGCTCAGCGCTATCTTGGAAAAAAATATGGCTGTGATCGTTAATCAAAAAATTGAATATAGAAAAATATTGATTGCAGCCCCTGAAGTACAGGCTATTCCAGTTTTCGACTGCAATGAACCTTTGGTTGAGATGAAGGAGTGCTACTTAACTCAAGCTACGAAAGCAGCATTAAGGATATCTAAATCCACTCTTGTCAGGGAAACAGTTAGAGAAAAGCTACAAGAGGCTCAGCAATTATTACCTAAGGGATTGCAAATTAGATTGTACGAAGGTTACAGGAGCCTTGAACAACAGGAAATAGAATTTTGTGAAAAGCTAGCTATAGTACAGAAAGATAACCCTGAATTGTCACCTGAGGAAGCATTTATTGAAACCACAAAACTTGTTTCACCCATTCATAATCTAGATGGCTCCACCAATATACCTCCTCATAGTACCGGTGCTGCTGTTGATATAGAGATAATCGACAACCAAGGCACCCTACTGGATTTTGGAATGGAAATAGAAAACTGGGCTGTAGTTACACCGTCACTTTGCGAAACAGGGTGCAAAGAAATATCATCAGAGGCACAGACCAATAGAGATTTGTTATTTCAAGTAATGACAAGAGTTGGATTTGTTAATTATTACACTGAATGGTGGCATTTTTCTTATGGTGACAAGTATTGGGCATTTCAGCTCAGGCAAAAAAATGCCATTTATGGCTGTTACAATTAGGGAAAGCATATCACTAATTTAAGGCATTCAATCTCCAAGGAAAGCATATGAGCAAAAATACGGTAACCTACTGGAATGTATTAAAGCAGAAGGACTCGAATAAGTGGCAGCCAATTGATGGCACAGAAGGAATGCTCGAAGAACTAACCTTGGCCTTCGATAAAGAAACTGGTGACTACACAAGATTAACCCGCTTCAAAGCAGGTGCGGATACAAAGGCCTTCGGTAGTAAATCCCATGATTATCCTGAAGAAATCTATATTATATCCGGCAGATTGTATGATGAAGCCTTTGACTTATGGCTCGAAGCAGGACATTTTGCTAGTCGTCCTCCAGGTGAAGTGCACGGGCCATTCATTTGCGAAGAAGAGTGTGTAGTACTGGAAATTTCATACCCAAGCCAATCTAAATCATAATTCACCAGAAAATGAAAATCAATAAATCCCAGACTCTCCGAGAATGGTTACAGGAGCAACCCTTTACCTTAACCATGTCCTCTGGATTTTTCAGTTTTTTTGCTCATTGTGGAATGTTATCCGCTTTGGAGGATGAAGATCTATTACCTCAGAAGGTAACCGGCTCTAGTGCCGGTGCACTTGTTGGCAGCTGCTGGGCTGCTGGAATGGATACAGAGCGACTTCAAACAGAGCTATTTCGCTTGAGAAAAGAGGATTTCTGGGATCCCGCTTTTGGATGGGGATTGTTAAAAGGGGAGCGCTTCCGTGAGATTATCCGACAAATGAGCCCTGTAGAGAGGTTAGAGGATTGCACTCTCCCCGTTTATCTCTCGGCTTATGATGGTTTCAAAAAAACCACTCGTATTTTCAAAAAGGGAATTCTTTGTGATGTCTTGTATGCCTCCTGTGCGGTCCCATTTTTATTCCAACCGATTCGGATCGAAGGACGCCTTTATTGGGATGGTGGAATCAAAGATCGCCCGGGTTTGGGAGGTATTCCAGTCGGTGAGCGAGTTTTTTATCACCATATTGCATCTCGTTCTCCCTGGCGTAAAAAGGATAGTGCAGCACTGAAAGTCCCCAAACGAGCAAATTTGGCCTCTCTGGTCATTCAAGACTTACCGCGGGTCAGTCCGAACCAAATGCAAATAGGTCCGTTAGCTTTCAAAAGAGCACGTTCAGCAACTCAGTGGGCTCTGAATCAGCCTTTGCCCAATCAACTTTCGATTACCGTTGAAAGCTAGAATATTCTTAGCTAATGAGAGTTTATTCAAATCCGATCTGTCTTTGCGGCCATGATAAAGTCATTCTCATGCAGACCGCCTAACTTATGGGTATACCAAGTCACAGTAACCTTTCCCCATTGCGTGAGTAAATCGGGATGATGCTTGGCCTCTTCCGCAATAGCGCCTACTCTATTAGTGAAGGCTAAGGCCTCTTTAAAATTCTTGAACTGGAATAACCGCTGCAATTTTAAAATTTGCTCGACCTCAATGATCTGCCAATCAGGAACTTGCTGCTGGTAGAGTTTTATCTCTTCTTCTGTTGCTTTAGATACATCACCACGACAGGGTTGGCAGACTTTTGATTCCAAAGCTTCCATTTTCTCTCCGCTTTATATGTTCTAGATGTAGACTGGCGCTACCGTATTGAAAGGCCGCCACGTAGGGCGGCGCTACCGTGAAGATAAGGAACTTGCTGATTGTCTCATAAAATCTGATCTATCGGAAACAGAAGGAGAAAACTTTGGGGGGAGACTATACCGAATGCTCCGCAAACAATAGAATCGTCGAAACTTAGGAATTCAACCTTAAATACTGATAAAAAATTTTCTCCAGGAAGGGGCACTTTGAACAGATTGCGTGATTACGAAAACCTGACACCTGAATTGGTTATCCAAGCAGTCGAAGATGCCATCGGCAAAAGAATGACAGGGTTGATTTCTCCTCTCCCCAGTTATATCAACCGAGTTTACGAATTACAGGCCATGGATGAAACCAGGCTGATCGCAAAGTTTTATCGCCCCGGTCGCTGGACCTTGGAGATGATTCAGGAGGAGCACGATTTCATCCAGGATTGTGCCGATGATGAAATTCCAGCCATCGCTCCCTTGCAGGTAGGCAACGGCAAAACTCTACATCAGGCAGGAGATTATTATTTTACAGTTTTCCCTAAAAAACAGGGACGACTGTTTGAAATCAATAATGATGAGGACTGGATCCGAATTGGTGCTTTGATTGGGCGTATTCATGTAGCGGGTAGTCGCCAGGATGCTTCCACCAGGATTCGTCTGGATCCGGCACTCTCCACCAAAGCAGATCTGAAAGAATTGCTCGAAAGTGGATTGATTTCTCGCAATTACGAATCTACATTCAATCAACTGGGACAAGAAATCTTAGATTCCATCATTGAACCATTTCAAAATACTGAATTTATTCGCATTCATGGTGATTGCCACCGAGCTAATATCCTGGATCGCATGGATGAAGGACTCATAATCATTGACTTTGATGACATGGTGGTGGGCCCCCCCGTACAGGACTTATGGTTACTACTCCCCGATCGAGTGGAGCATTGCCGCAAGGAAACCAACCTGTTTCTGGAAGGTTATGAACAGTTCAAGGAGTTTGATGACAGCACTCTGAGTCTGGTGGAACCTTTGAGAATCATGAGGAATATCTACTACTTGGCTTGGTGCGGAAGACAAGTGGAAGACTTGCAATTCCGCAAGCATTTCCCTGACTGGGGCTGTGATGAATTCTGGCGCAAGGAAGTCTGCGACCTGCAACAGCAATTAGAAGTGATCCGGAAACAGCCATCATTGAGTGGAAACTGTTAATGTGCCATACTCTCTTTAATTTAATATTTTTTAAAGAGGGTAGCATGAGTTTTCACAAATTAGCTAATAAATCAGTCTTGCATGATGGCTATTGTCAAGCCTTCACCATCAAGGAACTTCCTCTACTATTGATCCAACAAGCTGGGATAGTTTATTTGATTGCGAATCAGTGCGGGCATTTTGGGGTACCTTTGGAAGATGCAGCCATTGATGCTATTTCAATTACCTGCTCCAATCACCTCATATCCTTCAGTCTAAAAACCGGAGAGATCCTCAATCGTCCTTACGAAAATTGCGATCCGGTGACCACCTATCAAATCATCTTCAAGGGCGAAGATGTAGGAATTGATGTATAACCGATATTCGATATTCAATTACTATCACAAGCCCGACAAACCCCACCTAAGAGCACCTGCACACTATTGATGCGAGAAAACTCCGGTGATTCTACCTTCACCGGTTCCATGACAATGCTTTTCGAGGGCAAACATAACATTTTCTGACAGTGCTCACAAAAGAAGTGTACATGATGAGGATGATTTTTGCTCTCTCTCATGCAATAGCGATCCGTACGATCCGGTGAAGAGAGGCGATTTAAGAGCCCCTTTTCCACCAAAAGATCCAGAATACGATACATCGTCACACGATTGATTGCCCGCTGCTCCTTGCGACTCAGCGCCAACTCCAGGATCTCCTGTGAGGAGAGGGGCATTTCACTACCGGTAACCAGATCCAGCACCAGACGGCGATTCAGATTGGGTTTGATGCCCGCGAACTGTAACAAATCAGAAGTATTACAGGACTGACACATTTTTTCCTCCTCTCCTCATTATTTGCATTAAAAAACTGATGCCGTAACCAGCCACAGCCACCGCAATAATTGACGCTCCCGCTGAAATATCCAGGGAGTAGGATAACCAGAGGCCACCAATCGCAAAGATGACGCTCAACCCAGTAGCTCCCAGCATCATACGCCCCATAGACTTAGCATAGGGTTCCACAATTAAAGGTGGAATCGTTAAGAGCGCAATAATCATGATCAAACCAACGACCCGGATCAGCAAAACAACTGATAAAGAGATCATCAATAAAAGCAGTAGATAAAGCCAATCAACGGGAACACCACGGACTCTGGAAAATTCCTCATCATAGGAAAAGGAAACAAACTCTCTGTAGTAAAAGAGCATGATAAAGGTGACAAAAATGTCCATGCCCAAAATATAGTAAAGTTCTTCCACCGGAATAGCTAAGATACTACCAAATAAGTAGCTCATCAAATCAGGATGATACCCCGGCGTCAGATCCGTCAGGATGATGCCCAGCGCCATACCCCCAGCCCATAAGACACCAATAATCGAGTCAGCTCGATGTTTTCGGTGGCGAATCACCCAAGCCATAATCACTGTCGCTACCATAGAAAATCCCATGGTGGTCCATAAAATAGGCCAGCCCAAATAAAAAGCCAGACCAATACCTCCATAAGCGGCATGAGCTGTGCCCGCAGAGATGAACACAATGCGATTGACTACCACCAGCACGCCGATAATTCCACAGAGGACTGCTGATAACACACCGGCGATCATAGCATGCTGGAAAAATTCAAATTCAAGGGCTTCCAACATGTTAGTGATCCTTATGGTGAGGTGAAAGAACACGGTGAGGTACACCATGAGCGACTAATTCCACAGGACAGTTTCCCGTACTAGTGCAACCGTAAGTCATGATTAGCATCTCCTCTGTAATCTGAGGGGCATTGTGATAATGCAGCGTTTGATTAACACAAGCTACTGACTTGACACCCGAGGGAATAATACTCAAGTCATGGCTGACCATGATAATGGTTACGCTTTGATTCAACTTCTCCAAAAGTTCATAAAAAGCGCTCTTGGCCGCTGCATCGATACTGGCAGTAGGTTCATCCAAAACCAATAATTCAGGGTCCGTCATCAAAGCTCTGGCGATCAGGACCCGTTGTCGTTGACCTCCAGAAAGGTCACCGATGCGACGATCTCTGAAGTCCACCAAACCAACTGAATCAAGCATTTCACAAGCATGTGCCCGATCTTGCTTGCGGGTAAACCAGTATTGTCCCCCATTGCGCAGGCGCCCCATGACCACCACATCCTGTACGGAAATGGGGAAATGGGGATTTACATTGGTATGCTGGGGCAAGTAACCCACCCGTTTGAGTTGGCTTTTCTTATCCTGATCAAAGAGAAAGACTTGGCCCTTTGTTGGCTTGAGCAATCCTACCAATAATTTAAGGAAAGTCGATTTGCCACCCCCATTAGGTCCCAATACGATCAAATAATCGCCTTGCTCAACCCGTAAGTTGATATCCTTTAAAACAGTCCTCTCTCTATTATAAGAAAAGCCTATATTTCTAAATTCCAGAACACTCATTTGGAAACCTCTGTGTTGAGCAAATTATTGGATGGCATTAGCCAACTTACGAGCTGTTTCCCGGAGATTAGTTTCCCAGTTTCCCGCCAAAGGGTCCAAAGTATAAACTTTACCCTGGATAGCTTTGGCCACAGTTTGTGCGCTGCGCTTGGAGAATTGAGGTTGTACAAACAATGCTTTGATCCCCTTTTTTTTCAAATCCAGAATGATATTTTTCAATTGCCCGGGTTTGGGGCTTTTGCCTTCCACTTCAATGGCAACTTGTTTCAAACCAAAACAGTTCGCGAAATAGCCCCAACTCGGATGAAACACGGCAAAGGTTGGATTCTTTGCTTTGCCTCTAAATTGTTGCTTGATATCCAAGTATAACTGATCCAACTCTTTTTGAAATTGCTGGTAATTTGCCTGATAGTTTTCCTGATTGGCTGGATCTGCCGTCCTCAGGGCTTCATAGATATGTAAAGCTTGGATTTTAACCAGAAGAGGGGAAAGCCAGATGTGTGGATCTACGGAATGTTCTTCTTCATCCTCATGGCCATGTCCTTCCATTTCCAATTTTGGAATTCCTTCATCTACGGAGATCACTCGCATCTTTGGATTTGCAGATAAGAATCGGGGCACCCAGATTTCATCAAATTCAGTACCCATGGAGAAGTACAATTTTGATCGACTGATGGAAACCATCTGGCGAGGGCTGGGTTCATAAGTATGAGGATCAGCTCCGAGACGAACCATCACATTGACCACCACATGGCGTCCTCCTATTTTTTTAACAAAATATTCCTGTGGAGCAATGCTGACGGAGACTTGTAACTTAGCGGCCCAAAGAGAATTGAGAGGCAGTAATAGTAAAAGAAAAGGTAATAATAGTTTTTGGATTTTCATCAAATAGGAAATCGAAAGAGAAATTTTATAAAATGCAAATGAGTTGCATTAACTCGAATTGATTGCCGACTATTATCCTCTTCCACTTGCTTGTCAAGATGTTCTTGCAACTAAGTTGCATTATGGCGGAAAGGGCCCCCTAACTACCAACACCATTAAGAATGAAGGGTCCCCAAAAGAAAGGATCCGGATAAACCCATTCGCCATCTTCTTTTTCCATCATCAAGTCTAACTTGGCTTGGCGTAAGGCCTCCAGTTTGGATAAACCGTCACCCAGATATTGATAGAAATAGATCATCATCTTCGAGGTGGACTCATCGGCAACGGTCCAGAGGGAGACCACCACGGAAGGGGTGCCCGCAAAAAGAAAGGCACGAGTTAAGCCCACCATGCCTTCTCCCTTGACTACCTTACCCAAGCCGGTTTCACAGGCCGATAAGACCACTAAATCAGAGTTGAGCTTCAAGTCAAAGATTTCTGATGATTGTAAGAAACCATCTTCAGGCTGATCCGCTTCAATCAAGTTCATCATCACACCCGAGTATTCCGGGTTTCGCTCATCTAAAATACCATGTGTCGCAAAATGGATATAACGGTATTTAGATAGATTCTCTTTGACCTGAGATTCCTTGGCATTTGCTCTAAGAAAGATGTCATTGGAATCCTCAAAAATTTTTGAAATCTGTCTTAACTCCGAAATAGTACCAACCAAGCGATCCATTTCATAAAACCCCAGTTCCTGAAAGGTCGGATTGTAAGTAAAATTAGGTTGCTGTTCATCAGTTGGTGTAAACTGCGGATCTCCAAATCCACCAAATTGAATGCGTTTCGCTAACTCTTCAGGGTCCCTTTGTGCCAATTGAGATCGAATCGTGCCCAAGACGGAAGCCGAGGGGGAATAATAAATGGAGTATCGATGTAACAAATACTCCCGTCCCTGAGGAAATTTCTGATTATCAACTCCATGCATGGCTGTCAGGATAGTTTCGAAGGGGAGATAGAATAAAACCCCATCAGGAAAAAAAATCAGTTCTTTAGTAGAATCCGCCGTTTTTTGCAGTAAAGGTTGTAAAAGCCCTCGATAAATTTGCAACCCCGTCACCAAATGAGTTTGTGTCATATCAATGATCACCTCATCATCCTCTTCATCTGGAAAAAGCAGGGGGTTGATCAAAGTATCCCGATATTTTCGCACCCAATGATCGAGATCCTGAGCAGGAGGCAATGCCACCATATTCATTTCTCCTTGGCTAATGACCCAACCAAAAGAGCGATTTTCTCCTACAAAAAAACTCAAAGCCACCCGGTCTGCCTCAAGCAGTTCTTTTTGTACCCTGGCAATATCAAAAATCTTAGGATATTTCAGACTGGCAAAGGAGGGAAAGCGACGTTCGATTTCCTCAGTAAGTTGCTTAAACTGTAACTGATAATCCACTCGCTTCAATTGCCACGATGTGATTTGCTCTCGATTTTGTCGAGCCGTCGGCTTTTTGAGTTCTACAAAAATCAACTGACTGAGTTCATGAATCCGATTTTTCAACTCCTTTTCCTGCTGCTGTAATTCCAGTGGCAACTGCAGTGAGGCTTTTGCCGCTTGCTCCTGCAAGCGATCCAAAAAAGAGCGAGCCCGGGAAGTCTCAGAGAAATAAAAAGCCAGCTCATGATATTTCTCCCGATCTTTCAGGCGACCTAAATCATAAAGCACTCCAATAATCTGCTGATAGAGATCCAAGTTGCTCTGCATCAGCAGTTGCTGGGACTGTTCTCCTTTAATATTCACCCGCTGCTGTTCGATCAACTCAATGGCCAAAGCAAAGGTGCCATAAGCAGCCTCCAAATAAGTGAAGTCCGGATCGTTCGTCTTTTCCCCGTAAGCCAACTCCAATAAAAAACTTCCTTTATTCAATAAAAACCCCGTCATCAAGTCAGGAGCCAGTATAGATTTTTGGCTGGGATTACTATGATTACGGTCTTTAGGTTCAGGATCCAATGAAAGCTTCCAAACTGCCTGCTGTACCAAATCCAAAGCTTGGGGGAAATCCTTGTTTTGGTAGGCAATAAAAGCAAGGTTATTGTAGCTCCGCGCCATATCCAAACCAAGATTTAGCTCCTCTTGAAAAGCCAGGGCCTGCTCAAAAGCTTCTTTCGCTTTCTGCCGGAGCTTCTGTTGAGAATACAGAATTCCCAGGTTGTTCCAGGCAATCGCGGCTTCATTCTTGAGCTTGAACTTCTCTGCCAACTGACGAGAACGTTGGAAGAAATCCAATGCTTCCGGGAAACGTTTCTCCGCCATATAAACGGAACCGATATTATTGAAGGTGAGCGCCAAAGGTGAATCAAAACCTAGCTTTTGTTGCAGTTTGGCCGTCTCCAACAGGTAGTTTCGAGCCTTATCCAACTGATTGGTCAGCTTGAATAAACCACCCAAGTTGTTATTAATTTCAGCATCTAAAGTAAAATTGCCCTGGATTCGATTGAGCTTCAGGGCTTTCAGCAGAATACTCTGAGCTTGTTCAAAGTCCTTCATTTTTAAAAAGATGATAGCTCGGGCATTCAATACCTCCGGAATTTGGCGAGGCTGATTCTGGAACTCCTGTTCCGCCTGTTGTGAGTAATCCAGGGCCTGTTCATAACGACCTCGTTCGGAAGCTAAAAAAGCCAGACTGTTATAAACCTCTCCTTTGCCCGGTAACTCCCGGTCCTCTAAAACCTGATTCAGTCCAACCGCCGCCTCATCAAAGCGTCCTGTTTTCATCAGCAGGTTTGCCCCTGCCATCAAGGCACGCATGCGCCCCATTCCATTCTGAAGCGCCGCAAAAGAACCGGCCGCTGATTCAAAAGAGCGAATCGCCTCCTGAAAACGAGAGAGGTTTAATTGCACAAGGCCCAACAAATAATGAAACTCCGCTTCCTGGGTGGAGTTGGGTGGCAACTGTTTTTCCAGTTTCATTAAAGTGCCGAGAGCCTGAGTAAAACGACTGAGTTTCAAATCAATCTTGGCTTGATTGAGTTTGGCTTTTAATAACAAGTTCGGCTTTCCATCCCCTTTTGCTATCGCCTGGTTCACAGCTAAAGCCGCTGCTGAAACTTGTCCGGAATCCAGTAGAAAAATACTCAGTTGCAGCCAGGCGTCGGGAAGACGTTCTTGGAACTTAGATGTTTCCAAGGCCTCAATATATTGCTGTTCCTGCTCAATCGCCCTGTTGAAATCCTTTTTGAGCCCATATACAATCGCCAACAGAGCCATAGAATCTGCTTCTACCTCATTAAGCGTCGCACCATGTTCCACTCTTTCATTTTCTT
>NVSR01000125.1 GCA_002401295.1 SAR324 cluster bacterium
CCAAGGAAAAGCAGCCCGTTCATATCGGTGATGTAGAACTTTTTAATCCAAGGAATTACCAGTTGCGCATGCAAAGTCTATTGCGCAAGGTGGAAAAAAACTTTTCTTTGAAAGCAGGTCACAATTCCCATGAACTCCCCAAAGTAGGCTCTTTTTTTGGACGAGAAGAGAAAGCAAATACTTTTGATTTAAAAGCCTATTTGCAGTCCTTTGATCAGCATTTTGCGGTCAAACACTCCCAACGTACTCAAGCACAGGTTGCTCAGCGTACTGCCTTGGTAGCCGCAAAATGTGAGAATGAATTCAATAAATCTGTGGCGGGTATGCAGAAATTCCTGGAAAAAGTGGACAAAATGGCTATTGGTCTTGCTCAAACGTCTACTTCCCCGGAAAGTACGCCCAACATTGATCAGGATATTGAAACCCTACGACGAGCTTTTGTTTCCTTCAATCGAAAGGTAGAGCACTTACTCCAGCCAACAGTTGGAGAGGTGGCCTATATTGAAGGCACCATGCCGACTTTACAGGGGCTGGTCAAAGCTTCGGGCAGTAAAAGTATTCGCAATAGTATTCTCCACTCTCAGAAAAATATCTTGAAAGTACTGGATATCTCAGAGGGACTGCTATCGCAGCAACTACTACAGACCAAAATCTATCTTTGTGAGGCGAGCCCTGGTTTTCGCATTGCTCCCAAGCAGATGGCACAGCATCATTGGATTCCAGTTTCTGAGGGGATCAGCCTGATGCAGGGAGAGAAAAAACTAGGTCCCTTGACTCCCGGCAGAATTTACGGAGGGAAAGATTGGCATGTACCCAATCCGGCGAATGTGCGGGATGAAACTCAAGGTTTTTATTTGAAGGCCCGTGAGCGTCAACCGGATGATCCTTTAGAACTTAGTTTCTTATTGATTATGCTGCCCCAGCAGGCTTGTCCTTGGATCCACGATCAAAATCCAAATTTTCAGTTGATGCAGCAATTGTATTTGCCCTTGATGCAATGGACATTGGCTAAGACTCTTGGTCACCTGTTTAGTTTGAGTCAAGAAAGGGATGCTTACCTCAAACAGTGGCAGAAAAGTAATCGTGTGCTGCAGAGAGAAAAACAAGTAAAGGCTTTTGAAAGTAGTAATATGGGTATGAGTTCTGCCCAGCGTAAGGAGATTTCCCGGCTGCTCCTGGACATGGTAGAACTCCGCGTAGCTCCTGAAGAAATGAGCGCTTCCAGACTGCTATCCAGAAGAATTTATAACCATATTTTGGCACAAATGAAAGAAACCTGGCCTCAATTGCCAGTGGAAGAAAGGAGTAATAAATCCTATACCAAGTGGCGTTATATCCTCAGTGAAATTATTCAAATTATGGATAGAAGCACAGAGCGAAGCGCAACTCCCAGGGATTCTCCCACACCTGTTTTTGATATTTTAGCGACCACTTTGGAAACTTTATTATCTGAATTTTCCCTTGAAAACGGACAGCAGTACTTGAACTTATTTGAGGAGAAACCCTCGATCGATCTACGGGGAATCTTTGAGCGCCAGGTAGGGCCGGTACAGAAACAGATCCTGTTGTTTGACAAAATCTTAGAAGAGTTGGAACGAGCAGTATTGCAGTTGATGCAAGAGAGCAGGCGCTACTGGGGAAAATTGGAAGAACTAGGTACCCAACGACCACAGATGGACGAAAATGAGCTGGAGCGGAAAGTGATTATGGAGTTGTCTGAAAAACTGACTAGAGTACTCAGCCAAAATTTCCCTAACCTACAGATCTGAGGGATTTTAACATGAGTAAGAGAATTCCCCGCCTATAGCGAAGCTTAGGTGGGGGAGCTGTCACAGTAAATAAACTATTGAGGATTAAAGAGCTTGCAGTAAATTATGGCTCTCCTCGATATCATAGTTATTGCTCTCTTCAATATTATCGACCATATTCTTGAGATGGCTCACTCCTGTTTGGAGCAAAGTAAAGGTTGTAGCTTCTATAGCTAATTTTCCTTGAAATATCCTCTCCAGTACTTGTTCCATGGCTAAGGCCAGTTGATTGATTTTGGTCAAGCCAATGAAACCAGCTCCTCCTTTGATGGAGTGTACAGAGCGGCGTGAACGGCCAACCAGTTCCAAATTAATTTCGCTTCCTTGTGTTAATAGCGTGGCAATATCCTGAGTGAGATTTTGCAGGTTCTCACCTGATTCTAACAAAAAATCTCCCAGTAACTCTTGATAAAACTCCTCATCATCGATCAGCATACCAGCTCTCCTTTATAATGAAATCTCCCCTTGGAGACGACTTTTTTCTAAACTAGAAGCTTGGAATGCCTCTGTAGGCATTAGCGAAAACTCCAAAGTTTACAAGTTATATCCACAAATTGAACTCTTCAGGACTGTGATACCCTTGGAAAATGGCTTCGTAAAGCTTTACTTGATAGGTTTTTCGGAAGAATATTAAGATTCTATCGCAAAAAGCATCAGGAATTTCCTGATGGGCTGCTCCTCTACCACTACTTTCTGCTCCACCTCCATCGAGATAGATCATGTCACTGAAGAATAAACACTATTTACCTGCACTCAGGATGACAATAGGGGAACGGATAAATTTTGAGTTAGAGTTGAGTCGTTTGAGCTTGCTAAGAAAGGAAGAAAACCAAGGAACTGCGGCGCTGAAGCTCAAGAAGTGATAAAAATGGATTCCATAAATGAGGTGGATGACGCATAATTCCTTTTTTGTTAATTCCGATCTCTTTGAAAACTATAGGACAAAGATTATGTTAAGGGAAATGATCGAAAAGGCCGCGACTGCCATGCAACAGGCCTATGCACCTTATTCGGGCTTTCACGTGGGGGCGGTGATCAAAAGCAAAGGGGGAGCGCTCTTTGTGGGCTGTAATGTGGAAAACGCTGCCTATCCCGAAGGAGTTTGTGCTGAAGCGGGAGCCATTTCCGCAATGATTCTAGCGGGTGATCGAGAAATTGAAGAGATTGTTGTCATGGGAGCGGGGAAATCCCTGGTAACTCCCTGTGGTGGTTGTCGGCAAAAAATTCGAGAATTTGCCGGGGATGACATTAAAATTCATATTTGTGATCCTCAGGGATTACGCAAGACTGTGACGTTAAAAGAATTATTACCATTATCCTTTGGACCGGAGAATTTGCGATGAGAGAAGATTTAATTGCTGCTGAAATTATCAAAAAAAAATAGGCCAACTGAAACCAAAAATTGCTTTTGTTTTGGGCAGTGGATTAGGATCTTTAGCGGATAGCATTACTGATGCCATACGCATTCCCTATCAGGAATTACCGGGCTTTCCCCCTTCTACAGTGGTGGGCCATGCAGGACAGCTAGTGATTGGAAAATTAGGTGGTGTTGACATTGCTTGCATGCAGGGCAGAATGCATATCTATGAAGGTCATTCCCCTTCCAGCCTGGCAGTGGCCATCAGAACCCTCAAGGCTATTGGTTGTCAGACTCTATTTTTAACGAATGCTGCGGGTAGTTTGGATGCTTCCATGGGCCCCGGCAGTTTGATGATGCTGAATGATCACATTAATTTCACCGGTCTCAGCCCTTTAATTGGTCCTAATGACGAGGCGATCGGACCACGTTTTTTTGATATGGTCGATGCCTATGACCCTGAAATTCGGCATCAACTCTCTGCTGCAGCGGAGCAGGAAGGCATGACTTTGCACGAGGGGGTTTACTTGTGGACTACGGGACCTGCTTTTGAAACTCCGGCGGAAATTCGTATGTTTCGCATGATGGGTGCTAATGCGGTTGGAATGTCCACTGTCCCCGAGTGTTTGGTGGCCAGGCATTGCGGCATGGATGTGGTTGCTATCTCCACGATCACCAATTTAGCCGCCGGTATGGGAGATACGAAGATCACCCATGATGAAACCTTGGAACAGGGGAAACTGGCCGCCGATAAATTAATAGGATTAATCACCCGTTTTTTAGCAGGATGGAACAATGAAAAGTAAGGAAGTAGCTCTGCGCGCGCTGCAGTTAATAGACTTAACCAGCCTTGGTGATAATGACAGTGAAGAAACGATAAAACAGCTCTGTATCGATGCGATTACAGAATTTGGATCAACAGCTGCCATTTGCGTATGGCCTCGCTTTGTGCCCCATGTACACAACTTTCTGGGAGAGAATCAAATACCCGTTGCGGCTGTGACCAATTTCCCTCAAGGAAAAGCAGACCTGAAGATTGCTTTGGCGGAAACCAAAGCCGCGGTTGCTTATGGTGCCGATGAGGTGGATTTGGTCTTCCCTTATCAAACATGGCTGGCGGGGAATCAGCAGCTAGCCGGTGATATGGTGGCAGCCTGTAAAGAAATCTGCCGGGATATTACATTGAAAGTTATTTTGGAAACAGGTGAATTAGGATCCGTAGAAAATATTGCGGGCGCTTCGATGGATGCCATCCGTCATGGTGCGGACTTCATCAAAACATCAACGGGGAAGTCTAAAGTTTCAGCTACTCCAGAGGCGGCAAAAGCCATGTTGACAGCCATTCTGGAATCTGGGAAATCAGTCGGTTTCAAAGCTTCAGGAGGCATCCGCACTACGGAAGACGCAGCCATCTACTTGGCTCTGGCTGATGAGATTATGGGAGAAAACTGGGTATCTCCCCAAACTTTTCGCTTTGGTGCCAGCGGCTTGTTAAAAGATCTGATAGCAGTGATCCAGAGTCAGGAAAGGCAAGCAAACACAAGTAGTTATTAGATATTGATTTTATTGATCGGTAGGCACATAGCTACCGAGTTTGTGTGTAAGCTCCTTGGATATCAATGGGATGGTAATGTTAATTGCTATTCCAGCACCCAGCTTGCTAGATAGTTGGATCTTTCCATCCAACTTCAAAGTGATCTGGTTGAAAACGATATGCATTCCCAATCCGGTGCCTCCCTGGCCCCGCCTGGTGGTGAAGAATGGATCAAAGATCTGCTTCTGATGCCGTGGATCCACCCCTTTCCCGTTATCCCGATATTGGAAAATTAGTTGCTGATCGATTTGATGAGCCTTGATGATGATTTCCCCTTGCTCCATTTTTTCAAAACCATGAATGAGGGAGTTCATGATCAAATTGGTCAGGATCTGGGAGAAAGCTCCGGGATAACTGTGAATCTCCAAATCTTCAGGGATCTCTACCTGTACTAGATGCCGGGTCTTGCGTAACTTTGGCTGTAAGCTGAGCAGGATTTCCCCCACGTATTGTCTCAAGTTAAAGGTGCGGATGAGTTCACTGGATTGATCCACGGCAACCTGCTTGAATCCGGCAATCAATTCCCCAGCCTTGGTTAAATTGTTCAGAATACAGCTGGCGCTTTCGATGGTATCTTTTAAAAACTCAGTCATTTCCCTTCTAGACAACTGATTATTCTCCAAGCGGTCAAAAATCAATTGAGTTTGATACTCGATAGAGGAAGATCCCGTGATCCCAATCCCTAGAGGTGTGTTGATCTCATGCGCCACACCAGCCACCAAACTACCTAAGGAGGCCAAGCGTTCTGATTGGATCAGTTGAGCCTGGGTTTTTTGTAGAGTTTCCAGGGATTCAACTAGAGCTTTATTGGAGTTATCCAATTCCAGTGTCCTGGCCTGAACCCTTTGTTCCATCTCCTGATAGAGCTGGGCATTCTCGATGGAAATCGCAACTTGTGAGGCCAGCAGTCGCAAAACCTCAAAGCGATCCTCCGTAAAGGCCCCTGTAGTTAAATTATTCTCTAAATAAAGTACATCCATAACCCTTTGGCGGTGAGAAATGGGCAGACAGAGGATGGATTTTATCTTTTGGGCTTTGACGACCGGATCTTCTCGAAAGGCCCCTTCATTAACCGCATCATTGAGAATTACTAATTTCTGAGTCCGTAGAACATAGTCCGTGATTGACTGAGGATAGCTTCGCTCTCGCTGTTCCGGGTAATATTGTGTCGTGTCGAATTGTTGCATTAGATTACACCCCTCCCCCTCCTCTCTTGCACTGTTTTGTTTGCGGGAAAGTAAGAGGCAGCCACTTTCTGCCCCGGCATTTTCAATCAGGATTTTCATGATCTTACTCAACAGACTCTTCAGCACAATTTCTCCTGAAATTACCTGAGCCGTCTTCATCACAGACATTAAATCCAGACTTTGGGCTTCTGTGCCTAATGTCATGGATTCTTGTTGGTCCTTTGGACTTCTAAACTTAAAGTGAGGATTTTGCTCTTCCAATTCGCAAGTTTTGGCTGTGTTTTCCCAGAGGTGATAATTGTACCAAGCTTCTTGCAGGTAGGTATTAGCAATCCTTTCTTTGTTGTTTTTTTGATAGAAAGCCGTGGCTTGTTCCGCAATTAATGCCTTCTCAGGCAAACAGTTTTCTCGATCAGCGGCCTGAAGGGCTTCTTCATAGAGGTCCATGGCTAATAACTGCCCCCCTTGCAGTGCCGCTAATTCCGCATCAATTAGTAATGACTTGGCTTGGAAGTTATGAGGGTTTTGTTGAGTCCATTGGCTTAACTGTTGCTGTAACTGACCTAAAAATGTACGAGAACTCTCTTGTTTTCGCTGCGATTGTTGAGGATAAAGGGCAATCAGGCCCAAGGCATGAAAAAGATAAACTTCCGCGATCAGGAAAATTCCAAGATGGCTGCCTCCCTCAAAAAGTTGGGTAGAAGCTTCGGCCAGTTTGATGACCTCCTGGTAATGCCCAAACATGTAAGCAATTCGAATTTTCAAAAGATAATAAGTATTCAGTAGCCAAGGATTTGTAGCCTGAGCAGCGGTCCGTATAAATTGCTGCTCTTGGAAGTCTTGACTACTAAGATGCCCTTTTTGTAGAGTCTCTCCTTGTAAGCTCTTGATCACTTGCGTTAAAAGCTGAAAAAAATAGGAGGCCTGCCCTTGAGTTGCCTGTTGTATGTCCTCCTGAACTTTGCTCAGCGGTATGCCAGTGAAATAGCGGTAGAGTAATTCGTAGTTCCGGCCGTAGGTTACGGCGGTCAGAGAGCCGCGATACTTGGAACTCTGATCTCCTTGATGCAAACGGGTAAAAGAGTCTTGCAAAGGGGCGTGCCAGGGGCTGATGCAGGTAGCCCAGATGATGGAAACTAAATTTTGAACGAGAGAATCATCTGCTTGGGCGGTAAGATCCAAGGCTAACTGACCCCACTCTTTTCCACCTTGAATATCTCCTTTCAGACAAAGGCTAACACCATAAAAACTATAGCCAATAGCTGAAAAAACTCCATTTCCGTGTTGAAAGGTATATTCATTTATTCTCAGCACAAGAAATAGAAACAAGTCTTTTCGGGAAAAATAAGAGGTAGATAAAATAATCATCAACAGTTTTAATCCGGTTTCCTGATGATCCGCCTTTATTCTGGGCAGCTCTAAGAGGGAGGCTAAAGTCCTACCTTCCATGAACCGTTGCATTTTTAAATTTTCTTCTGCTAGCTCCCGGTCTGTGGGGAACTCCGGAATATAAATGCCAAAAAGTTTCAGCCCTTCCAAGCCTATCCTTAGTGCTTTCTCATCTTGAGACGAGTTGAGGTGCAGTGCAACTTGCAATGTATAAATGTCTCCCTTCTCTTTGAGTCCTTTTGTTTTCTTGAATACTTGCTGAAATAAGAACTCCGCCTCATTATATTTTTCTTGCAGGTAGAGGCTTTCCGCTAATTCTATGTGTAAAGCAAAAGTTACGGGGTAGAGTTGGTTCCAGCTATCTGCAGGCAGGTGTTTCATGCCTGATCGGAAAAATTGTTCGGCGCTCTCATAAGCCACGGAGGCCTTGGCCTTCCTGCCAGCTGTCAGGTTCAACTGTGCTAGATCGATCTTCGCCTGTAAGGATTCAATGAAACGGGACCCTAAGTTGAAATGCTGTACAATTTCATAGATCTTGGCCTCATTTCCTGAGGTCAGAGAGTCTTGTAATAACCAACCCAGTTTATGATGAAGGATTTCACTGCTTTCCTGGTTATTCAGAGAGTAGGCTGCTCGATGAATCCGATTGTGTAGGAAGCGGTAATGAATATTGAATTCTTCCAGTTGTTGAAACTTTTCCCCCTGGTATAAAGAACAGGATAAATGTCCTCCTTTCAGGGGATAAATCAACCCGGCCTTAATCGCACTGTCCAAGTCAAGCATACATTGAAAATAGGTGCTTTCATGCAGCTGTGTCAGAATATCCAAGGAGAATTCATTGCCAATACAAGAGGCCTTTTTGAGTAATTGTTGAGTTTTAGTTGGCAATCCACGAATCTTGCGGATCATTAGTTCGATGACATTATCTGTGATCTCTACCAATTGAATCGCTTCTGTATCCCAATCCCAGATTCCCTGCTGAGTATCAAACTCTAATAATTTTTCCTGATAAAGACCGGCCAGGAATTGATGCACAAAAAACGGGTTGCCATTCGTTTTTTCCTGCACCAGTTGAGCCAGTTCTTTTGAGCGTTGTAAGGGGCAAAATAAAGTAGCCGCAATGAGCTCGTTGGTTTCCTCAACGTCCATGCGTTGGAGTACCAACTCTTGGGTTGTTGGGTGGGATCCTGTCCGCTGGAGAAAAGCTCTTAGAGGGGACTTTTCTTCGAGTTCCTGTGTGGGGTAGGTTCCAATAACCAGCAGAGCTTGCAAATGGTTGGCTTCCAGTAACAGTTGCAGTAGCTGTAAAGAGGCCTGATCTGCCCACTGTAAATCATCCAACATTAACACTAAGGGGTGATCTTTCCGGGCAAACAAATTGAAAAAATTTAGAAAAATATGATGGAAAATTTTATCTGCTTTCATAGCGGAGAAGGTTGGTGAGCGAGGTTGCTCTCCGATTAACAGCTCCAAGTCAGGTACCAGATCCGTCATGATCTTGCCTTGATCACCTAAAACTCTTTTTATCTGTTGCCGCCAATACTCTATTTTTTCTTCTCCTTCCCTGAGAAGGGCAGCAACCAACTGTTGCAACGCATCTGAAATCGCACTATAGGGGCGTTCCTTCTGGAGGGGATAAAATTTTCCCAGGATAAAATAGCCCTTCTTTTCCAGCAGATGCTTACGCATTTCATGAATCAGGACGGTCTTGCCTAAACCAGCACTCCCACGCACCAAAACTAAAGCTTTATTCTGTTTTTCACTGCGAATCAGATGAAAGGCATTCCGTAAACTCTCTAGCTCCGGCTGACGGCCATAGAGCTTTTGTGGAATCCGAAAAATACGGGATATATCTTTACTACCCAGCTGGAATTCCTGATCCTGCCCTTTGGCCCAGAGGATTTCACATTTTTGGAGGTCATATTGTAGGCCAAAAATGCTTTGGTAGCGTTCCTCTGCATTTTTGGCGATTAATTTGAGAACAACTTCACCTAACATCTTAGGGATCTCTGGCCTGACCTTACAAGGAGATTGCGCTATTTTGGCAATATGATGATGGATCCACTCCATATCATCCTGTCCATGAAAGGGGAAAAATCCTGTTAAGAGCTGGTATAATGTAATGCCTAGAGAATAGTAATCAGTACGGTAATCGATCTCCCGATTCATTCTGCCCGTTTGTTCCGGAGAGATGTAGGCCAGAGAACCCTGTAATAAATTACCTGGATTGAGCATCTGCCGGCCTCTAGTTAACTGACTAGCAATACCAAAATCAATGAGCTTGAGTGTTTCTTCCTGGGGGTTCCAGAGGATATTTTTAGGTTTGATATCCTTATGAATGATATTGGCAGCATGGATATCTTGTAAAACCTTGATGAGTTGGTAGGACAACTTAAAAAATAAATGGCGAGGAAGAGCAAACATATTGAGGTCGGCCAAACTTCTACCGCCAAAGTCTTCCAAAATTAAAGCCAATTTATTTTTATAGCGCACTAGAGTTTGCGCACGAATCACTCCAGCTACATCTAAGGAATGTAGAATGTGATATTCGTGCTGCAGCTTCTGAATCTCTTCTATAGTAGGATATTCCGTGGAGATAGTTTTGATCACTACCCTTTGCCCACTCACTTTGTGTACAGCGCGCAGGATTTTTATCTTAGCTGTTTCATAGATTTCTTCTATGACTTGATACCCAGGTATTATCTCAAGCATTTATCCTAACTAGGAAAAATATATTATTGTTTTCTCGGAAAAATTTTGCAACAATCCCTCGATCATGCCTTCCCGATTGCGAACGCTGCCCAGTAAGTTTTTGTACCTTACCTCTCACATTTTTAAGGGGTTGTCATTCGCTTTCTCTCTGAACGGACCCTCATGTATGCCGGAGTATAGTTATGTTACCTTCCTTGACGGGTTTTTATACCTTTGCCTGCGCGGCAAAATATTTGAGCTTTACTAAAGCTGCCCAAGAACTGAATGTGACCCAGGGTGCTATCAGCCAACAGATTCGGCACTTGGAAGACGATTTAGGACTCAAACTTTTTCATAGAAAAACCAGGAAATTAACCCTTACCAAAGAAGGCAAACGCTTGGCGGAGGTGGTGCAGTACTCTATGAGGAGCCTGATCAGTACCATTGAAGAAGTCAAAACAGGGGGCAGTCTCAAAAGGGAAATTGACCCCAACTTTTCCGTGCATGAACAGGATCTACATCGGGGTTGGGTAGAGGAGGCCATCAAAGTGATTGATGCCGAATATTACCGTTGCTCTGACACGAACTTGCTCAAGTTGAATTTGCCTACATTCCCTGGAATCCACCTCTATTTTAAAGATGAATCCACCTACCCAACAGGTAGTTTCAAACATCGCTTAGCCAGGTCTCTTTTTAGTAATGCCCTCTGTAATGGTTGGATTCAGCAAGGCACAACCATTGTCGAGGCGTCCTTCGGTAGCACTGCCATTGCGGAAGCTTATTTTGCTCAACTACTAGGCCTGCCTTTTATCGCGGTACTGCCCAGCAGCATATCACAGCGAAAATTAGAGAAAATCAAATTCTATGGGGGCAAGTACCATCTGGTGGATGATTCCAGACCCATCCGTATCGTAGCTCAGGAATTGGCGGAAAAACATCAGGGGCATTTCATGGATCAATACCTGTACGCTGAACGTGCTGTGGGTTGGAGAACTGATCAAAATCTGGCTGCTTCTATTTATGAACAAATGCAAAAAGAGTTGTATCCACTACCAAAATGGATCGTAGTGGGCGTAGGAACGGGCGGAACCTCCTCTTTGATCGGACGATATAACCGTTTTCGCCAGATGCCCACAAAACTCTGTGCGGTCGATCCGGAAAATTCTGTCTATTTCGACTATTACCAAACGGGAAATCGCAACTTGATAAGCCATTCCCGTTCCAGGGTGGAAGGGATTGGTGCACCTAGAGTGGAGCCTTCCTTCATACCTGGGGTGATTGATCGGATGATGCGCATCCCTGATGCGGCGACCTTCGCCTCCTTACATTACCTGGAGAAAGTTCTGGGGCATAAATGCGGTGGTTCCACAGGCAGTAACTTTTATGGAACCCTGCAACTAATTCGTGAAATGAGGGACAACCAGGAAACAGGGTCGATTGTGACTTTAATTCCTGATTCGGGAGATAACTATCTGGATACCTATTACAACCCTGAATGGCTGCAAGCCAATGATTATCCGGTGGAACAATATTACCAACAAATTGAAACTTTTTTTACTACAGGTCGATGGATTGACTTGGAAAAGTGACGCCATCGATGACAGTTTATTATCTTGATTATAATCAGCAACTTAATTAAGTTACTGATTATAAGGAATAATCTTTGTGTTTTAAAACTTCTGACCTGTTTAACTATAAAAAAAAAAATCCTTGGAATTTCTGACTATTAGGTATAAGCGTTGACCAGGAGGTTAGGCGCTAGTCTACGGATTTTTTAAATCAAACTTACAAAAAGTGTCCTCCCCGGTATTAAAGCTGCATAACCTAGCTAAAATATTTTTCTTTTAATATCAAATATAACAGTTGAACGACCAAATTCAGGAGAGGGGATCCTTTGTTCGGCTGTAGCAACCATGACTTTTCGCGAGAGGAAATTGAATGAGTAAATTGAGTATCGGTAAGAAACTTTTTCTCGGATTCGGAATTGTGGGAATCCTGCTGGTGGTCCTGAGTGTGACTGGAATCACTCAACTGACTAATATCGATGATAGTTATCGGTTTGAGGTAATGCCACAAGTGTATCATGAATCACAGATTGCCACGATTCAATCTCAACTCAAGGAAGCTCGTTTGATGGTTATGTATTTCCTGTGGAGCAATGACGAGAAATACATTGCCCTGGGCAATCAAGCACTGGATCAAACCATCGTTACAGCAGTGGACCTGTCTAAAAAAACAAAAGATGCCGACGCTCAGGGAGATTTGAGGCAAATGGTAACCAGCGTGGAGGCTTACCAAAAGGGATACAACAAACTGGTTGCCTACAGCCAGGAACGTGGCTTGAACAGCAGTCAAGGGGCTCAGGGAGAACTTCGCAGTATCGCTCATGAAATTGAAAAGAGCATGAAAGATCATGACAGTGAGCATATCTATTTCCTTTTCTTGGAACTACGAAGTGTAGAGAAGGATCTACAACGAAGCAATGCGACTCTGTATCAAAGGCAGTGGACGCAAAAGGTAGCAAAATTGAGAACTGCGTTTCTTGAGAGTACCTTGGAACAGACAGATAAAGATCGCTTGAAGCAAACACTCAGTCGCTATGAAGACCAATTTAAAATTTGGAGAAATACCTCCAAGAGGGATCAAAACAAAGTCTATAATGATGTGCGTTCCACAGCGGCAAGTGTACTGGAGATCTTACAAGAAACCTATTTCCCCAATGGCCAGATCCTCTACCTGACTCTGCGACGTCATGAAAAAGACTATCTGATGCGTACTGACGAGAAGTATTTCAACCGGGCCCTGCAGACTTTGGAGCAATTGCAAAGGGGGATCCAAGCATCAAATATTGATCAAAAGGATCAGAGAGAAGTTTTGGCCCTTTTTGAGCAATACCGTAACTCTCTAAAGGATTTGAGAGCTGCAGATGAGGGAATCAGCGTGACAGTGGTTGAAATGAAAGACGTTGCCGTGGGCATGTTGAAATTCGTGGACGGAGTAGTCACTGCTGAAATGAATGAAACAAAAGGTATGGTTGTTGAAATTACAGAAAAATCAGAGATGGCACGTATGACCATGCTGTTGACCAGTATTGTTAGTGTGATCATAACACTGGCTTTCAGCTTTTTCTTTATCCGCAGTATTACCAAGCTTTTAGTGGATTTAGTCAATAATTTGAGTAGTTCTGCCGAGCAAGTGGCTGCCGCTTCCGATGAGATTTCCAGGAGTTCCATTCAGCTTTCTCAAGGAGCCACGGAACAAGCAGCCAGTCTGGAGGAAACCTCCAGCTCCATGGAAGAAATGGCCAGTCAGACAAAGGATAATGCTCAAACTGCCAGCATGACCGCCACCTCCATGATAGAGGTGACCGGCATGATGAGGAAAGCAGCCGAACATGCGGAAACGGCATCCTCTTTTGCCGCGGAGACCCAACAATCCGCAGACAATGGTGTGAAGTTTATGAATGATCTTTCTTCAGCCATGAAGGAGATCCAATCCGGCAGTGACCGGATTGCGGATATTATTGAAGTGATTAATGAGATCACTCATCAAACTAAAATGCTGGCCACCAATGCTGCTATTGAGGCTGCTAGAGCCGGTGAGCAGGGTAAAGGCTTTGCTGTCGTAGCTGATGAGGTTTCCAAACTTGCGGAAAACTCCAAAAGCGCGGCAAAGGAAATCGGTCACCTGATCAAAGAAAGTAGTCGCAAGGCCAAGGTGGGAACAGAGCTGGCCAGCCAAGGTGAAGTGGTGCTGAATGATATTTTAGGCAAATCTTCACAAGCCACAGAGTTGATGCAAAACTTATTGCGAGCTTCTAATCAACAAGCCGTGAAGGTGGAAAAAATGGGCCACCAAATCGAGGACATTAAAAACGCCTCTAATGAGCAGGCGAATGGTGTCTCTCAGGTCAGCCGTGCGATTGTTGATATGGACCAAGTTACCCAGTCAAATGCCGCTAGCTCGGAACAAACGGCCAG
>NVSR01000126.1 GCA_002401295.1 SAR324 cluster bacterium
TACTGGCTAATTGTTTATTCGAGACATTCTGCAAAATTTGAATGATCACGTAACTATGATGGGCTTCAAAATTATTAGTTTGAAGCATCAAGCGTTTCTCAAAAGAGGAAAGCAAATTGGCTATACCTGTGAGTTTTACTTTAACCAGGCCGCAGGTGACTAATTCCATCAGTTTTGCTTGGAGAGGCAGATTCTCCCGATGTTCCTTTAATAAACATTCGATCATGCCTGGTAGAACGAACTTCTTTATATTTCTTTCTTTCTTGTGGTCATCGGAACCGTCCAAATTTGAAAAAAGTTCATAAAAGCAATTGCCCAGTTCCAGAATAAAGTGGTTTGGAGCGGAAGGACGAATTTTTTTTTCTAAGAGGAACTGCAACAAACCAGGATCTTTTGCCTGCAAAGTATAGCCGAATAAAATGTTCAGTTCATGTTCGGAATGGACATGGTCTCCAAAAAACTCTCCGTATTGGGAACGCAATCGGCTTAACTTTGAGGCTTCGTTCAGTTGCTGATAAATGTCTTTCAGGTCGCAATAAATGCTTGGATCCTTTTTATTTTGTTCAAATAGCCTTTCCAGGTAAGGCATTATTTTTTTTGGTTCTCTCTCCCCATGGTAAAGGGATACCAAACTTGCTAAGACATAGGGACTTTCAGGAGCCACTTTTTCTGCAGCTATGCAGCATTGTTTTGCCTTACGAGGTTTATCGTTACAATACTGAACTCCGGCTTCAAGGGCTTTTAACTCTGCCAAGTTGTATTGAAGTTGCGCTACTGAGAAAGTTGCAGGTTGCTGCTTCGCTTTTTTCCGCAATAAAACTTCCGTCTCATGGAAGATGGCCAACTCGAAATGGAGGGGGTTTTCACCCAGTAAAATAGCCAGGCTAATCCGGAAGGGCAAATCATCAGGAGATTTAGCCAGTGCCTTTCTCCAGAAAAAGACTGCTTTGTTGATATTTTGGTACTCACTCCAGGCCTGCCATCCTGCCAGTCGATAAATTCTCCCTACTATTTGTGGATCCAGGGACAGGATATATTTATTCTTTTCTAGTTTGGGTAAAATATCTGCTGCTCTACTCCACTCTTTAGTTTCCAACTCATCAAGTAATTTATAATAGGTATTCTCTTTGGTATTCGGCAGGATAAATCGATAGTTCCAGTGAGAATCAGGAAATATAAGGCAAGCTTTACTGCCGAGGTGTTTTTTTATTTCACTTTCTGGCAGCCCATTGATGGCGGAAAAAGTACGGGGGTGATGTTGCCGAAGTTTAATCCATGCGTTCCAAGCCGGGGCTTGATGCATCCATTGCCCTGATTTTTTAGTTTTTGCAAAGGATTCTATGGCCTCTGCCTGCTCTCCTGCTCGTAAATGGAGTATGCCACGAACCCAATGTAAGTCGGCTGCCCAAAACTGAGATTTCTGATTCTGCACCAATGTTTCAAGTTGTGGCCATTGCTTGAGTAATATTAAGAATTTCAGGCAGTAGATGGCGGCATCTTTAGGTAATTGATCCTGATAAAAGCGAATTTGAAACCATTCCAACCCTTGTTGCAGTTGGTCCGAATCAAGAAAATAGCGAGCCATGCCTTGAAAAAATCGGATATCCTCCGGTTCAAGAAGTTGAACTTTTTCCAAATCTTGCAGGGCGGAAGGAAAGTCCTTAGCCTTAATTCTGGCAGTGGATCGCATCAGATGCAGCCTTAGTTGTTCCTCTTTTAATTCAGCCTGAGGATTACATTTCCGCACTTTTTTCAAGGCTTCCGAGGCCCCATGGATACTCTCGTTTCTCAGAGCTGCTCTTAATTGTGTATAATAATAAGCCTCATTTTCCAGTAACAGAGGCGGTGGTTGGTTTCTTATCTTTTTGCGCTTCTTTTGTTTTGTCATCATGGAAAACAGTTTTGAAAGGTCAAAAAGAGCATAAGTTAATTGTAATTTATAACCTTTTTTGAGCAGTCAGTGCAAATATTTTATAATTATGGGATGAGTTTCACAGTCCGGAAGCGGATAAGGCGGGATAGGTGAAAAAGATGAAATGAAAAGAATTCAGGAGAAAATGACTCAAAATACAGGCTTCAATGCTTTTAGTTCGTAAATAAATCCAACCATAACCCAGGCCTGCCAAACAAAGTATAATCACCTGTTCTGTACTGCCTTGATAATGTGCCAACCCAAAAATAATGGAGGAATAAATCAGGGCCAACCAATGTCCGTTTCTTGCGGGAGCGTAAAAACGCATGAGGTGCTTCTGGATAAAACCTCGAAAAAGCGCTTCTTCCGCCATGCAAGTAAAAAAAAGATAGCTCCAGGCCCAGACCAGATAATGAAAAGTAAGTTTGAATTCATAACGAATCATCCCCAATTTCCAAGATAATGCCGTGACCGACAACGCGAGGACCAGGGTGATAGGAAGGGTGAATTTCAACATTGCCACCCATTCCTTTTGGGTGGATAAGAGCCGGTGGGTAAAACCAAGAATGAAGATAGCCACTAATGGTTTATCCAGGTTCAGGGAGCGAGTGTAAGGGGCAGCATCCTCTTTGATAATCCAATTGATGATGAAGAGGGGATTGGAGAATCCTTGTACCCGGTGGGCAATCAGGCCAAAGGAGAGCAACAGGATAAACAGGCTCATTACCTTGGGTAGAGAAGGATCCCAGTTTGTTTTGGTGTATAAAAAGCAAGCCAGGAAGAAAATAAGGATAGGAATGGTAGCACGAGATTGTATAAAACCCAGCAGATAAGCAAGGGTTAAGGCACCAGCCAATAAGATGCTCCAAGTCTGCATCCTTTTGGGAATCCAGGGGATGCCCTCTCGGGGGATCCAAAGAGCAGCGATTGACAGGGTAATCAAACCAAAAACAAGGGTAACAGCTTCATCCACTCTAATTTGAGTCGCCAGATCCATCTTTTCGTAGCCTCTATGGTATACTTCTCAGGTTCAGTAAAAAATACTTGATCCTTTAGTCTACCTCGAAAACAAAATGGAAAAAACTAGGGAATAAAAATTCCTGCTTGGGGAGGGAATGATGGTGCCGGGAAAGCTTAAAACTGTTTGCTACTTTTATCGGAATAGGAAGGGGAGCTACTTTTATTGCGAAGTGCTGAGAAAATTTACTTTTTGATTCAAGGAATGATTTTTTTAGAGGGGGAAAATAATATCGTGGATCTCTGAGAAGTGGTGGAGACTACGAGGATCGAACTCGTTACCTCAACGCTGCCAGCGTTGCGCTCTACCAGGTGAGCTAAGTCCCCACTTATCAGGTGGTGTTATTTGTCGGATCACTGTCATCAAATTGTGTCTTGGTGGAGACTACGAGGATCGAACTCGTTACCTCAACGCTGCCAGCGTTGCGCTCTACCAGGTGAGCTAAGTCCCCACTAAAATGAAGTGATCCGCCTTTCTAACAATGAGAGAATTTCCTGTCAATAGGTAAAATGCTTTTTTTGGTATATAGAGTCTGAATGATCCATTTTGCTGTTCAGAAATACTTTGAACTGCTTTCAATGAAGCCATCTATTTGTTTATTTACTATATTATTGCTGGAGCCAGGATCATGAAGAACTATTTGTTACTACTTTTAATCAGCTTTTCCGTACTCTTAATTGGTTGCAGTCAGCAGAAACCAGTCCAAGCTGAATTTAATGAGTTTTATCCTGCAGGATCCATTTGGAAAGAAAAGCGTACCTTTGCCGATGGGAGTCAGGACATCTTTGAATTCCAGGTATTACGGGAGAGGACGTTTGAAGGAAAAGCGGTGATGGCTTTGCATCTGGTCGGGGAAGATAAAATCAAGTTTTATGACAAGCATTCCTTGAATTTTATTGCGCAGCAAGTAGACGGCAAAACAGTGATGGCTTCATTGCCTGACGATGGTCGCTATCAATGGCCTTTAGAGGTAGGAAAAAAATGGACGGTGACTTTTCAATTCAAGATGGCTGGTCGAAAAAGTTTTCCCGTTTCCAAGCATTATGAAGTGGAAGCCTTTGAAAAGGTAACAGTACCTGCCGGGACTTTTGATGCCTTTCGCGTTCGTGGTATTTCAGGGAAAAAAGTGAAGAGTACGATCCTGCTCTGGTGGGCACCTGAGGTAAATATGACCGTAAAAATTGAATATTTTAAGGGAGACAAGAACATCATTACTTATGAAACCGTTACCTTGCCCACTTTGGGTTGATAACGGTTCTCAAGAAACCGGGGAGATAATCCCCGGAATATTCTACTTTTTTCTCTTTGGACGCATTCCTTGCACCAGTACTGACTTACGCAAGCGAATGGACAGAGGAGTTACCTCAACCAATTCATCTTCACGGATGAAGTTGATGGCATCTTCCAAGGTCATCTTTTTGATGGGAGAAAGGCTGACGGAATCATCCTTTCCTGAAGCTCGAACATTACTCAGCTTCTTTTCCTTACTGGCATTCACATTCAAGTCACCATCCTTGGAATGTTCACCGATGATCATTCCTTCGTAGAGCTTCTCACCAGGAGTGACAAAAAGTCTTCCACGAGGTTCCAGATTGAAGAGGGAATAAGGAATGGCCACACCCTGTCGATCCGTTACCAGAGATCCTGTGTAACGTGAAGGGAACTCACCTCGAAACTCCTCATAACCGGAAATCAGGGAATTCATGATGCCTGTTCCTTTAGTATCCGTCAGGAATTCATCACGGTAACCAATCAAAGAACGAGAAGGAACGCTGAACTCGATACGTACACGTCCTGTTCCATGATTCACCAGATTCACCATCTTCCCTTTTCTCAGGGATAGTTTTTCTGTGACTACACCGATGAATACTTCACTACAATCCACAAAAAGCTGCTCGATTGGCTCCAATTTTACGCCATTCTCATACTTATAGATGACTTCAGGTCGTCCGACGCAGAACTCAAAATTTTCTCGTCTCATGGTCTCAATGAGGATGGCAATTTGAAATTCCCCACGTCCTTTTACCAGGATAGTATCCGCATCTTCAGTATCTTGAATTTTGATGGATACATTGGTCAAAGTTTCCTTCAACAGGCGTGCTCTAATCCTACTGGACTGTACGTACTTACCTTCTTTTCCTGAAAAAGGACCGTTGTTGATGCTGAATTTCATAGCCACTGTGGGCTCATCCACGATGATTCGCGGCAATGCTTCGGTAACGCTCTCCGCGCAAACCGTATCACCAATAGTCACGTCTTCGATTCCAGCCAGGATAGCGATATCACCGGCATGGACCTCATTGGTGTCCACAAAATTCATTCCACTATAGGCCTGGACCTTAGTGATTTTCAGGGTTTTTCTCTCACCGCCATCCTTGATGCAGATTAACCTGTCATTGGTCTTAATGCTTCCTTCGAAGACTCTTCCGATAACCAAACGTCCCAGGTAATCAGAGTAGGCAAGGTCAGAAACCAGCATCTGTAGAGCAGCGCCTTCTTCATAAGCGGGGCCAGGAACCTCATTGATGATGGCATCAAAGAGTACGTCCAAGCTATCAGACTCATCTTCCAGGTTTTTCTTCGCGATACCGTCACGGCCAATGGCGTAGAGTACAGGGAATTCAAGTTGCTTTTCCGTAGCATCCAAGTCGATGAAGAGGTCGTAGACTTCGTCCAGGACTTCAGCGATACGAGCATCGGGTCGGTCAATCTTATTGATGCAAACGATAATTTTCAAACCTGCCTGTAACGTCTTTTCCAGAACGAAACGAGTTTGAGGCAAAGGGCCTTCAGAAGCATCCACCAGTAAAATCGCACCATCAGCCATACTGAGGGAGCGTTCTACTTCACCACCGAAGTCAGCATGGCCTGGTGTATCAATGATGTTAATCTTGATGCCTTTCCAGGTAACCGCACAGTTTTTGGCGGAAATGGTGATGCCACGCTCACGTTCCTGATCCATGGAATCCATGATGCGTTCTTCTACCTTCTGACCTTCCCGAAAGAGGCCGCTTTGCTTGAACAAAGCGTCTACCAAGGTTGTTTTTCCGTGATCTACGTGGGCGATGATGGCGATATTACGTAACTTATCGTTGCAAGCTAATTTAGTCATGATCCTGTTCCAAGAAATTTCACAGGGATTGTGAACATTCTGTTCTCCACAAACAGTGAATCCCTCTACGAAAGTAGGGGGATTAGAGTCTGGGGAAAAATAGGTGTCCAAAATCCGCATTAATACAAGTCAAAAATTACTGAATGGTTCTACTTGGCTAACTCAATGATTGAACGTCGGCCGCGTCCATGGGGGCGGAAAGCAGTAATAATTGACTCAGCCATTTCTCGGGGGACATTGACAAATGAAAATTTGTCATAGATCTCGATACCACCGATTTTAGATTCATCGATTCTTGCTTTCTTTTTGATCATAGCGATCAATTTTCCCGGAGTGATCTCATCTTGCTTGCCACGAGCGACGAATAGACGCCCATTGCCGCCATTGCCGGCATTGCTAGCGGAGCCGCCGGAGGCGTTTCGAGAACGTCGTGGGCGACCTTCCTGACCATCTCGCCTAGGGCGGCGATCACCTGAGCGGCGATCACTTGAGCGGTCATTTGAACGTTCATTTGAACGGCGATTCGATCTGATTTCCTGAATTTCCCGATAAGCGGAAGGATCCAGGTGATCTTTGAAGGAGTACTCCAACAAGGAAGCAACCAATTTTTCAGGATCATTGTTTTCCAACAAGCCTTTGGCTGTTTCCAGGAATCCCTTTTTTTGCTCTGATTCAACAATTGCCATTAAATCAGTATGCAGTCTTGCTGTTTTGACTTTGATCAGCTCTGCCACATTGGGCAGTACTGACTTTTGAATCTTAGTTTTAGTCACTCGTTGTAACTGGGTGACCTTATAAGATTCTGAAGGCAATACAAAGGTAATCGCTGTTCCTTTCTTACCAGCTCGTCCTGTTCGTCCGATACGATGCACATAAGATTCTGGACTCTGGGGCAGAGAATAGTTGAGCACGTGAGTTAAATCATTCACGTCAATTCCACGAGCTGCCACATCAGTAGCTACCAAAATTTTAACTCTTTTCCGTTTGAATCGCATCAGGATTTTTTCTCGGTTTGCCTGAGAAATATCACCGTGCAGGCCTTCAGCAGAGTAATTTTTTTCCAGCAAGCGACTGACTACAGCATCCACATCCAGTTTTGTTTTACAGAAGACCATTCCATAAAAGGCAGGATCAATATCGATGATCCGGCAAAGAGCCTCAAAGCGATCTTTTTGTAATAATTCGTAGTAGATTTGCTCCGTCAAACTGGTAGTCAGTTGTTCTTTCTTAACGCTGACTCGAATTGTATCCCGCATGTATCTGTTCGCGATGCGAGCCAGTTCAGGAGGCATAGTCGCCGAGAAAAGCAGGGTGCTGCGATCTTTGTTGGTAGCGTTGATAATTTGTTCTACATCTTCCAGGAAACCCATGTTGAGCATTTCATCGGCTTCATCCAGTACCAGATATTCAACTTGACCTAATTTCAAGCTGCCACGACGAATATGATCAATGATTCGACCAGGAGTTCCCACAACGATATCAACTCCCTTGCGTAAGCGGCGTAGTTGGTCTGTAATCGACTGCCCACCATAAACGGGAACTGTTTCCAGTCGTTTAGTGCCACAGAAAGAAGCTATCTCATTAGCTACTTGCACTGCCAACTCTCGCGTCGGTGTCAGTACCAGAGCCTGGACATGGGGACAATTTTCCTTCAGTCGTTCAATTAAAGGTAGACCAAAAGCAGCAGTTTTGCCGGTCCCGGTTTGTGCCTGGCCTAAAACATCCTTTTCACCTGCGAGCAAAATAGGGATAACCTGAGCCTGAATCGGGCTTGGCTTCTCAAAACCTTTTTTCTTTAAGGCATCTAGGATGCTGGCGGACAAACCCAGCTGCTCAAAAGTCACACACTCTTCTATAGTCATGCTTATTGATTTTTAAATTTTTAGAACCTACAGGTAGGCTTTTGGAGGACCTTGGTCACTGGCTCACGGGGTTCTTCAAGAGCGTTCTCTTGGTACCCTTTGCTTTTCTCGCGCAGTTTGGTAATCAAAAATGGTTTGCTCGTTCGTGGGCTGGAGACGGGTCTTGGCTGAAAATTATATTTCGTCGCAAACGGCAGGATCAGGGTAACATCCAGTGTTTAAACCGGGAAAAGACAATGATAGTGTCTAGTTTGCTAAACGATTAAACAACTCATTATAGAGGGCACTTTTAGGAAAGGCAATAGGGAAAGGTAATCATCTGCCTGTTAAGTGAAAAAAAGAAGAAACGTGCAGGGTCCCCTCTAAAAGTTAAGGAGGGGATAACTCAGTATGATACCTGTCTTTTCAATAATCTGAGTGCGTGTTAGGAACATTCAGAGCGGTAAGTTATGAAAATAAACTTTATTGGAAGGAAAAACTCATGAATGGTAAAACCTGGATCTATTTGCATGGTTTTCGATCACGAGGAAGTCAGGATAAGCCTTTGTTATTGCAACAAAAATTTCCAGATTCTCTAGTGATTGCCCCTTCGTTACCAACAGAGCCTAACAGGGTGGTAGCAGAAATGGAGTGTTTGCTGAGAGAGCAAAAAACTAAAAAAAAGGAGCAGTTGATTTTAATCGGCAGTAGTCTGGGTGGTTTTTATGCGCGTTATATCAGCGTACTTTACTCAATTCCCGCAATTCTTATTAATCCTGTGATTACTCCTTCGAAACAACTGGCACAGTATATAGGCATTAACTCTCATCAGTCAGGGGAACAGTTCCTTTGGGAAAGGAAACATCTGGAACAATTAAGCGTAATGGAAGCGCAAGTAGCCCAAAAAGGAGAGGCTTTCCATCTATATACAATACTTTTAGGAGCCCAGGATCAAAAGGTATCCCCTCAAGAATCACAACGTTACTTCCAGAAATCGCGACTACGCATGTTTGATACGGGCCATCGTTTTGATTGCCTGGAACAAGCCCTGGAATGGGAAGTTTTAGTAGCAGAGACGCAAAACCTAGGATTGCATTCAAAGGCGTTTTAGTTTCATAATTCAGTAATCCCAAAAGGTTATCACTTTACTTTGTTCATTTCTTCGGCATATTTCAACCGTTGAAATACTTGTAACTTAGCTATAAGTTCCGAGTGATCGAAAGGCTTTGTGATATAATCATCGGCCCCTGCTTCATAACCTTCTAAACGTTCATTCAACATTGCCTTTGCTGATACCAGGATCACTTTAATAAAAGCTAATTGTGGATTTTGACGAATGTGTCGGCAGACTTCATAACCGTTCATGCCCGGCATCATGACATCTAATAACACAATATCTGGGGCAAAACTGCAGATATTATCTAAGCCCTCTTCCCCAGAAAAAGATACATGTAGTGTATAATCGTCTTGGAGGATTTCCATTAAAATTTCCACATTGGTTTCATCGTCTTCAATGATCAATATTCGAGGTTTCATGGGGGACCTTATTTAAAAGCTAAAAAGTTATGATTTATTTTCTTGTTGGATTTTTAGAATAGTCGGCAAACAAGTTAAAAAGGCTTTGACCAAGTCCGGATCGAAGTGTTTGCCCGCAAACTCTTGCATATATTCTACGGACTTATCTATTGGCCAAGCTATTTTATAGGGGCGCTTGGAAGAAAGTGCGTCAAAAACATCTGCTACTGCAGTTATTCTTCCTGTCAATGGAATCGCATTACCTTTTAGGCCATTAGGGTAGCCTGAACCATCCCACTTTTCATGGTGGGTTAAAGCGATGCAACTAGCGATCTGTAATAGCTCGGAGTCGTGACCACTTAAAATTTCTGCACCGATAGTCGTATGTGTTTTCATGCATTCGAATTCTTCAGGTGTCAGGGGGCCTGGTTTCAGTAGAATCTTATCCGGAATTCCTATTTTCCCGATGTCATGCATAGGGGAAGCCTGTAGAATCAATTCAATAGTCTGGTTGTTGAGACCTATCACTTTGCCCACTTCTTTCGCATACTGGCTCATACGGATGATATGAGCACCTGTTTCATTATCTCGATACTCCGCCGCCAATCCCAAGCGATGAATGATTTCCAGTTGAGTGCTTTCAATTACCAGGGTTCGCTCTTGCACACGTTGCTCCAGTTTTTCATTATATTGGTGCAACTGTTTATGAATCAGACGTACTTCCAGCAGGTTTTTGATTCTCACTAACACTTCTTCATTATTAAACGGTTTCACTAGAAAATCCCGCGCTCCTTTGGTTAATGCCTGCAAACGAGTTTTCTCATCATTCAGGGCCGTCAGTACCAGGATGGGGACTTTCGGATGCTGATCACTGTAGCCAATCTGGTCCATTACCTCAAAACCACTCATGCCAGGCATAAGGATATCTAAAAGAATAAGATCACAGTTATTCTTTTGGTAGAGCCTCAAAGCCTCAATGGGATCTTGAGTTAAGATAATATTTTGGTAGCCCTCAGATTCGAGGATTTCACTTAAAATAGCTAAATTGATTTCTTCATCATCAACAACTAGAATAGAGGCTTGGTATAAAGCTTCATCGGTGATGAAAGATAAATTTTCAGATTGCTGAATTTTTAAATTTTCATGTGCTTGGCTTGTTTGCCCATTCATGAGGCCTCATTTTCTCTTATTCCTGAATCAAAAATAGTGAACATATTGGATATTCTATAGAATTATTATTAATCAAATAATCTTTAAAAACTTAACTCCAAGTTTATCATATTTTTTTTAAAATTCAAGTTTTTTACATTGTCTTGGTATTTCTATAGCTGGATTGTAAAGTGGTATTTCTATTGATTTTTTGTTGCTGGAAGTAGGAATAAACTGTTAGTGTTAAAACAATTTTGACTGATTTTTTCTTTTTGTTCGGAGAGAAGACTCAATAAAAAGTGTGATGTCAGGGAGTGTGCTCTGTGGAAGTTGTAACTTTTAACCTACTAATAAAAAATAAAATGGATGAAGATACACTGGTATTAGCCGTTGATGATGATACAACAAACCTTGAGCTCATCACTGAATTCCTGATGGATGAGGGGTATCGTCTATTAACTGCCCGAGATGGGAGAGAGGCCTTAAAAATTCTAGAAGCAACAAAAGAGCAATTCAAAGTGATCATCTTGGATTGGATGATGCCCGAGATCAATGGCATTGAACTTTTAGCCATCCTAAAACAAGACAAAAAATATAAGGATATTCCCGTGATCATGCAAACGGCAAAAACTGAAAAAAAGGATATCATTGAAGGTATTGGAGAGGGAGCCTATCAATACCTCACGAAACCTTTTGATGATGAGATCCTTTTATCCATGGTTCACTCGGCAGTGGATGCATTCAATCGTTTGCATTCCATTACCGAGCAAGCGGAAGAAGATGTCAAAGGGATTAGGGAATATGCTTTCAAAATGATCAAGCGAGAAACAGAGAAACAGAAGCTCGATTTACACACTCATAAAGTTATTAATGATTTTTTCATGCGTAGTGTGACCTATGATAGTTATGAAGATTTGAGCAAGGGACTATTAAATACAATCAAAGAATTTGCTTTTCAAAGTTCTATGGATCCAGGAGAACCACCTGAAAACAATAGGTTGCGTTGTACCTTGCGGGTCTCTAGTAAAATGGAAGTCAATGCTTCCGATCGTGGTGTGATTAGTAATTTAGACCGGATGATTCTTAGTAAAGCCATGGAAAGTGGTCAAATCGTTCAGAGAGGGACTTATAGTGCAATTCCATCAAATTCCGGTCTAACTGCGATCATGATTCGCAATACACCTAAAGAAAAAGGAGAGGCCAGAACAGCGATCCAAATTGTCTGTATTTTGTTGGAAATGTTTGAGGACAAGTTACTTCGTTTTGAACATCATCGAGAGATCGCGCAAAAGAATGGTGAATTGGCCAGGAGGGATCAGCAATTGGTTCGACTCATTAGTACCTGTAATCATGAGCTGGATAACAGTGATACCTTCTATCAGAGCCTTCAAGAAAAGCAAAAAAATATGTTGGAGGAGCTTGAGCCGATTTTGCGCAAGAAACTGCCACAACTTACTGATGATCGAGTGGCTGACTTGAAAGGAATTCTACAGAAGCAATTGGCTGACTTGGCCAACTTTCATTCATCAGAGCAGGTTGAAAATCAAAAGTTCGCTTTGGTGATGCGAAACTTTAAAAACCTTTTCAAACAGCAAGCCAGTGGAAAAGATGGGGTAAATCTGGGCCAGATGGGAGAAATTGAGCAAAGCCAAATGGAGAATCTATTTGCTTCTCTGGGGGATAGATGATTAATGGGCTAATCAATAATTTCTAATAGAATAGATTCTTGGATATACTTTGTGGTACTTGTACTTGAGCTGGTGGAAGAAGTAGTACGAGTATCCTCTATTTTAGCCGTAATCTCAACAGTTGCCACTGTGTTGAGAAAGAGTCTACCTGGGTTTTCGCTTGAAAAGACAGTGGCGATAGCTTTAGTGGGGTCAGTCGACTTTACAACCCAAGTAACAGATTCAGTTATATCCTCTGTTTTATCATCACTATAATGCCCTGTGGCTGTGTAATCCAGATATCCTTTGTTCTCACTTTTACTCTGACTCTTTTCGGTAGGGGAAACCGTAATCGAT
Source organism: SAR324 cluster bacterium (assembly GCA_002401295.1). GTDB lineage: Bacteria > SAR324 > SAR324 > XYD2-FULL-50-16 > XYD2-FULL-50-16. Next base: position 12,572 of record NVSR01000126.1, read on the forward strand.
TCCAGTTCGTGCAGGTCATCCTTACAACTGGAGAAGAATAGACAGGCCAGTGTGATCAGTAAGAAGGCAAAGTTGTGGGGGCGTTTGATGCTGTACATGCGTATCTAGAGGAACTTTATACTAGGTTGTAAAGAATTCAGTTAATCTACTTTGGGAATACGGAAGCGGTATTTAGCCCCTTCTGTTGTCAAGCGCCGTTTTTGTCCTTCAGTCAGGAGAAAGACCCGGCCATTTTGGTTACGGAAACAGTACTCCTGTCTTCTTTTAAGGTGAATAAAAATCTCTCCCTTGCCGAAGTCACCATCAGTCGTCCAGAAAGCGACAGTTTTGTCTTCAAAACGCTCAAAATTCTTAACGGACCAGACCTTATAACCACGAGGAATAGCAGAGGAGTTGATTGACATTGAACCAGTTTGTCTTTGACACCATTCCCCTTGTAAGCCGGATGTGTGGATCCTGATCGATACCAACTGGGACCACAATAGGCCTCAATCCTCCATATTTTAATGAG
>NVSR01000127.1 GCA_002401295.1 SAR324 cluster bacterium
GTGTTCCATTTTCAACATCATCTCCAGCCACAGAGGCATCAGGGACATAGCCCTGCTTCTCAGCTCCAGCTTCCATAATATTGGCCATGGAACGAACAAAGCCTGTGGTACAACCGATTTTGATGCCTTCTTGCTGCATTTTTTTGATCGTTTCTGCAGTCCCCGGAATCAGTTCAGTATATTCATGCAAACATTCCAATTGCATGGGAATAGCATCTTGATACATGGCATCAATATCAGATTGCTCTGGCGCTCTACCATGAGCCTTTTGCCATCGAGCCCTGACTTCCGGGATTTCCGTGATCTCTTTGATGTGAAAATCCTTGCGAATCCCCATGGGTTTCCTGGCTTCCTTCATGGTAATGGGAACCCCATATTTTTCAAAAACTTTCACAAAAACAACTGCCGGTGCCAGCACATAAGCATCAGCTACCGTTCCGCTCCAATCAAGAATACAAGCTTGAACTTTTTCTGGAATTCCTTGATACGTATTCATTTTTTTCTCCGTTTACTCTTATTGTTGATAATTCTATCAAAGGATTTTATTTACGCTGTTTCAGTTTTCCAGGTACTCACGGCTTCTATTGCTTGAATCAGGCGCAGAATATCTTCAGGGTGAATGTCGCCAATGTTGCCGATACGAAAGCAATCCGCTTGGGATACTTTCCCCGGATAGATGACAAAACCTTTTTCCTTCAGGTTATTATAGAAAGTCTTGAATTCAAAATTCGGGTGTTTGGGAGATAGGAAAGACGTGATAATAGGTGAGTGCAGGCCATCATCCAACAAACATTCAAACCCAAGAGATCTCATGCCCTCTACCAGAAGCTGCTGATTCTGTTGGTATCGTTGATATCTTTGAGAGATGCCACCCTCTGCTTTCAATTCACTCAAGGCTTGAGCGAAAGCGCGAACCACATGTGTGGGGGAAGTAAAACGCCATTTGCCCTGATTTTCTTCCATGCAATTCCATTGATCATAGAGATCTAAACTCAATGATCTGGCCCAGCCCTTAGTTTTCTGTAAGGCCTCTCGTTTGGAGAGAATGAAACCAAAACCAGGTACTCCCTGAATGCATTTATTAGCGCTACTAATCAGGAAATCTACCTGCAATTGTTCCAAGTCCATAGGGATCCCCCCAAAACTACTCATGCCATCGAGAATGAAAACCTTCTGATATTTCTTAGCAATTTCTCCAATTTGCTGAATTGGATTTAACATACCCGTAGTCGTTTCACAGTGAACCGCTGCTACGTGAGTAATATCAGGATCTTTTTTCAGTAATTCTTCCAAATCCCGGACATCCACAGGCTGTAGTTCTCCTGAGTCCAAGGCTACAACGGGAATGTTCAACGTTTCCGCGATCCGTTGGATGCGATGGCCATATTCTCCATTGCGCAAGACTGCTAACTTGCCATTCTTGGGAATGACAGAACCAATCACCGACTCGACGGAAGCCGTGCCACTACCTTGCATTAGCGTGGCCGTGTAAAGTTGCTCAGCTCCAGAGAGTCGAACCAATTCCTGCCGGATCTCCTGAACCAGAGCATTGTAATCATCGTCCCAAGTACACCAATCCCGAGACATGACTGCTTTGACCTGATGACTGGTGGTTAAGGGACCGGGCGTCAGCAGCAAATAATGATTGTCTTGATGATATTTTACCGTCTTTTGTAACATTTTATTCCTCTATTTAATTTTGGTCTATACCAATAATAAGTGATATTATTAAAACTTTAGCAGTGTAAAAAATGTTATTACCCATTTTTACTGGATAACGCATGAGAATTTTCAACTATTGAGTTCCTGAGTGCTTTAATTAGTTTATACTATTTCAATCTGATCTAGACCAGAAAAATGATTTTTTTACTTAGAGAAAAAAAATTTATCCTAGAAGATCTTCAAATCTAAAGAACAAAGAGCTTTCTATTCTACGAGGAAAGAGTGGAGAATTATTGATCTGACATTGATAAAATTTCTGATATATACCAATATTCATTCAACCCCCTCATTCTCTATTCACGATTAAAGAACGGTCGGCTCGTGTTTCAAAACTGGAAACTAATTAAGGACTCACCCGCGATTAAAGAGAGCAAGTCTCCTTTTTACCTGCATATTCGCGATTACCTTGCTGAACAAATCAGCAACAAAACTCTACGTTCCTCGGACAAGTTGCCCTCAGAAAGAATTCTCAGTCAAGAATTCAGCGTCACTCGCATTACTATTCGAGAGTCTTTGCAGCAGCTTGAAGTGGAGGGTCTGCTCTATCGAGCCAACCGTAAAGGTTGGTTTGTGACCCCTCCCCGGATTATTTACAAGCCCCAGGATAATCAGATTTTTGAAGACTATGTCTCTGCTGCCGGGCGCTTGCCCAAAACAGAAACCCTCTCCATTGCGTTACAAGAGTCCACTCGTTGGACAGAAGAGAAACTCGGTGTCACTGCCGGAAAACCGATCTATTCCATCAAAAGGAAACGGAGTATTGATCATCGACCTGTATTGATCGAAGAGATCTACATCAATCCCGAGTTCTGTCCCGGACTGACCCAACAAAACCTGAACGGCTCCCTGACTAAAATCTACAAGCAGCACTATGGTTTTTCCATCACCAGTTTTGCCCTTAGTATGTGTCCAACAGCATTAACGAAGGAGATCGCCGAAGCTTTGGAAGTCACCACGGGAATCTCAGGTATCGCCATCTCCAGCAAACGCTTTGACGAGGCAGGAAACCTGATCGAGTTTGCCCGAGAATACTGGCTTCACGATTCCCTGGAAATTCAATTCCAATCTGCTCCATTAAAATAGCCTCTTCTTTTACTTGCGCCAGGATTGTGTTCTAGCAATCATCTTTCTGGTGATCACTAAGTGCAGCAAACGCACGCAGGCAGAGGTCATTAAAATCATCATCGCCATTGCTGCTGCCGGAGCGGTGTCTCCCGCATCATCCATATTCAAGACTGCGATGGAAGCCAAGGTTGTATCGGAAGAGTAGAGGAAGATCACGGCTGAAACAGTGGTCATGGCGTTCATGAAGAGATAAACACTGATATCTAATATGACTGGCAAGCAGATAGGTACGGTTACTCGAAAAAAAGTAACCAACTGCGTGACCTTTAATGAGGCGGAAACAGCCTCAAATTCTGAGTCAATCTGTTTGAGAGCTGTAACGGCAGTGAGATGACTGACCGTATAAAAATGAACAATCGTGCAAAGCACTAAAATTGTCATGCCGTCATAAAGAAAGTTAAGCGGATTATCCGGGTGATTGAAAAAGAAGACATAGGCCAAACCAAGTACCATGCCCGGAACCGCTAGAGGGATCATGCTCAACAGATGAATCAAATTCTTCGTCCGCCTGAACCCCACCATTTTTTGGCTCAGATAAGCAAAACTAAAGATGAGCGGTGTACCAAACAGTGCTGTCCAGCCTGCCATTTCGAGGGAGTTTCTAAAAGCCTCCCAACTACCACCATCCATTTGATCAAAGTCATAGTTGCTCAAGGTCAGACTAAGATTGTAGGGCCAGAACTCAATCAGTGAGGCAAAGGCAGCCATGAAGAGAATGGACAGGATAGCCGAGGCAATCAGTCCATTGATCACTAAAAAGATAGCATCCAGCTTAGGATTTTTCTTAGATTTGTATACCACTGACTTTGCCGTGACCAGCGCCACTTGCTTCCTTTGAATCCTTCGATCTACATAAAAGGAGAGCAACGCAGGAAATAGTAAAATCAAGCCAATGACGGAACCCACTTGAAAATTCTGTTGTCCTACCACTTGTTTGTAAATATCCGTAGCTAAAACCGAATAATCACCCCCAATCACTTTGGGAATCCCAAAGTCCGTGATCACCAGAGTAAAGACCACAAAGAAAGTACTAATCAAAGGATACTTCATACCCGGTAAGGTCACGGTAAAAAAGATTTTCATCTTACTCACCTTCATTGATTCAGCGGCTTCGTATAACCTGGCATCAGATAATGAAAGCCCTGTGAGCAAGATCATCAGCGCATGAGGAAAGGTCCAAATCACTTCTCCCAAAACAATACCAATGGGACCGTAAATGGATTCTCCCATCAAGAGGCCCTTCAAAATCCCCTGATTCCCAAACAGGTAAAACAGTGAGATGGCAGGCAGTAAGGAGGGAGCCAAGATGGGAATCTGTGCGACCACTTTCCAAGCCCCCTTGAAGGGAATATTGGTTCGGCTCAACCCGTAAGCATAAAGCAAGGCAAGACTAGTCACAAGCACAGCACTAATGAGTGAGATCTGGAGGCTATTACCCAAAGAGACCGCTACCGCCGAGTCAGGAAAAGAACGCAAACCTTCAAGCAGCCCAATAAAGTTTCCTTGCTCATCCAACAAAGAGAAATATTCCGCAAAATTGAACCAACCGATAAATAGGCCATCCTGATCTTGAAAACTCTTGATGAAGAGAAAGCTCAGGGGCAACAAGATCACAAGACAGAGGACAGCCACCGCAAGGGAGAGAGTGAAAAAACCTCCCAAATTAGTTTGAAAATCCTTCTGTAAAAAGCGGGTTCCTTTCTTCCAAATGGCGAATAAAGGATTGGAATGAGTAGAGTCAGACAACATGGTGTAACCAATAATCTCTTTTGAGTCCTGTTTAAACTGAAGAAGAATTTTTCATTAATGTCTACTGCTCGACATTGGGTGATACTGCAAGGTCCATCACGCGGCTACTACCGCTTGCACCGCTTCTTTTTGTGGAAAAACATGCATCTGGTGATGAGGCAGGTAGACATCGGTATTTTTCCCCAGGGTCAGGTTAGCTCGCTGCATTTCCTCTTCCGTCAGATCTATGTAAAGAGTAGAGCGATCGAACCTTAACTCTTGAGGCAGAACAAATTCCACCCGACAATAGCTGCCACGGAACTCAAGATGAGACACTTTGAGCTGCAAGATACTACTCCGCTGCAGCTTGTCCGGCCAGAGACTGACTTTCTCCGGACGAATGCAAAACAGCACTTCCTCACCTGAACATATATTTTCCCCTATATGCTCCAGCTTCAAGGTTGAAGATCCCATGCGAAAGGCATTTCCTTGAATGCTCTGCCCACGGAAAAAATTCATCTGTCCGATAAAATCTGCTACAAAGGCACTATTTGGTTTTTCATAGATTTCGGTAGGTGTCCCCACTTGCTCGATTCTACCTTGGTTCATGACTACAATTCGATCGGCCATGGAAATCGCTTCCTCTTGATCATGAGTCACCAGGATGAAAGTCACACCCAGCTCTCTTTGGATGGATTTCATCTGTTTTCTCAGATGTTCACGGACCTTCGCATCCAGAGCACTCAAGGGTTCGTCCAATAACAATAAGTTCGGTTCAGGGGCCAAGGCTCTCGCCACAGCAACCCGTTGTTGCTGCCCTCCCGATAGTTGACTGGGATATTTATGCCCTTGGTCAGGAATTTCCATCATTGCTAATAAATCATTAACTCGCTGAGCATTGCGTTCCTTCTTTTTTCTTCCCTGTTTCAAGCCATAAACAATATTTTGAGCCACCGTGAGGTTTGGAAACAAAGCATAGGACTGGAATACTATCCCAAAATCCCTTTTAGACGGAGGTAAGTCAGAGATATCCTGTCCTCCCTGAATAATTCGACCCGTCGTTTGTTCTTCCAGCCCGGCAATGGTTCGCAGCAAGGTAGTCTTTCCACAGCCAGATGGCCCTAAGAAACAAATAAATTCCCCTTGCTCCACCGTGAGGGAAATGGATTGCAAGGCTGTGAAATCATCATATTGTTTGCTGACGCCATCAATCTGCAGGTAAGACATCTCATGACTCCATAGTGAGGTTGGGCAAGGCAATCAATCACTCTCCCGAGAGAGTGATCTGAAAGATAAACAGAAACTTTTATTTTGTTTTCTTGGAAGAAAACTTACTGGCCCACTTTTTCAAGATTTGCTTGCGATGATTACCAGCAAATTCAAAATCGTTGTCAATCATGCGAGCTACAATGCGATTTGGAAAGTTTGCTACAGGCTTTGCCACACCAGGATAGGCCACTTTCGCGTATTCTCTGTTATACAGCACGTTTGCCTCACGGCTCACTGACCAGTCAGCAAACTTTTTAGCTGCTGCCAGTTTTTTCGTATTCTTGACAATGGCAAAGGCCTCTAAATCCCAACCGACCCCTTCTTCAGGCGCGATCACTTTGATAGGAGCGCCTTTACTGATCATATTGGCACCACGTTTAGCAAAAGAGATCCCTATAGCAAACTCACCGGCACCGGCCAATTTACAGGGTTTTGACCCGGAGTGAGTATAATGGGCGATGTTTTTATGCAGTCCTTCCATATAATTCCAGGCATTTTCCTCTCCCCACATTTGAATCCAAGCGGAAACATCCAAAAATCCTGTTCCCGAAGAATTAGGATTCGGCATCACCACATGTCCCTTGTAAATCGGATTCAGTAAATCACTCCAACGCATCGGTGTGGGCAGCTGATATTGCTTCGCCAAGATAGTATTCACGCAGATGGAACCGATCCATACTCGCTGTCCTACCCATTGTGGAGTTGCGTGTTTTCGGTCATAAAAATTAGGGACAAGTTTTTGAACCCCTTTTGGTGCGTAACCTTGAAAATAATCTTCCTGGGCCAGCATCAAAAGGCTGGTAGCTGCCAGGCCCCAAACCATATCGGCTCTAGGTTTTCTCTTTTCTGCTAAAAGTTTGGCCGTAATGATGCCTGTGGAATCACGAACCCACTTGATACTGATATCGGAATGTTTTTTCTCAAAACTTTTTTTAAATAGCCGCAACTCATCTGCCTCTACCGCCGTATAAACGAGGAGGTTGGTCTTCGCTAACAACCCACCGCTCATGGACAAAGATAAGAGAGAAGAAAGCAGCAGAGCCTTTCCCAAAGTACGGATTTTTGAAAAATAACGTTTTGTTTTCATTACTTCCTTTTTTTAAAAATGGTAATGCTTGAGAAAAAGAGTTCAACTGATCCATCTCACCAAAATTATTTTTTTGGTATAGACCAAAATTTCAAGGCAACAATGCAAATTTATTTTTTGACACTAGAATTCTTTTCTACAAGAATCCCTCTATGGAAAGATCAAAGATGTGTAAAATTTATGTAATATTAGGATTTTTTTCATAATACGGAGCAATCATAGAAGTAATTTATATATAAAATCCATTAACTCCCACTAAAAAGAAGCATACAGCTACCTGGCACTTACAGACTGGTATATACCAATATATGGACCTAATATTCCCTTCTGACATCAAGAAACCGATAGGGAGATGAACCTATTGTTAAACAAAATCAGGATTACAAGTCAGACAGTATTTGCGTGATTCTCAGGAACAGAGCATTCCTAGGGCAGAAAAAATTGATTACTTCGATCATGGTCTTTCAATTTGTTGAGGATATTGATTCATTGTTCAAACACTTGTTACCTTCTTTAAAACTGGGTGGACTCTTGGTTTTTGCAGTTTTAAATCCGGCTTTTGTCGATCGATTGCTCAAAGAAAGCTCTGATTTCAAGAGATCCTCCAATCAGGAAAACGTCCTCATGAAGTTAACTCCCCAGCTTTGGGTTCCTGCCTATTCCCGATCGGATGAACAGTATAGGACGAGCCTAAATCATTTTGATTTGAGGGAGAGTTACCTGGAGTTTCCACCTTTTTCATCAGACTTTTTGCAGCAATACAGCCTGCCCTTCCCCACAGATGAGCCGGAGTTTCTGATTCAGGCTTTCACAAACTAAAAAAAAATTACTATTCTTGACCACAGCTAGTATATTCCGTATATAATAGCAGTATTCAAGTAATCCTAACATTTATATTAATCTAATCAATAATATAAGATGCGATCACAGGCTATCAGAATACTGGGAATTATTCTCTTTTGCTCGCTATTTCCTGCATCCAGCTATGGGCGTTCCTACTTCTATTATGATGACGGTACGGATACTATTATAGGCTTGGGAAGCGGTAATTATCAATTTTCTGATTCTGAGTCCGATAACTTACGGCAAACACCTTCCACCCTCTCTTATGATGATGAGTTAAAAAGCATAGATAGCTACCATCTCTTTGTTGAGGGCTATGAAGCGAGTAGTTTGGCTTTTGGTCTTCAATTAATCTCAGCCACAGGAAAACGTACCTTTGTGGAAGATTGGAATTTAACAAAAAGTGATGCCTATAGTTATCGTAAAGAGCAGGAAATCAGCATTCAACATATTCTAGCTAGTGTGAATCTGATCATCGGTAGCCGAAGAATGCATATTGGTTTTATGGCAGGGTTCGGGTTTTCAAAATACTCCTTTAAGGAGACTACAACGGTTATCGCCACCAAATCAAACGAGCAATATCGTCTAGGCTACGAGTTTCAAGAAAATGGTGAGACTACCGGTCGATTTACCTCAATGAACGGGGCTTACATCGGTATCACTTTTACCGAAGATATTGGCTTGCGAACTGGCTATTACGATATCAAAACCAAATTTCCGGATCTCCAAATCCGGAAATTGGATTCAGACGGTCGAGTTGTTTCCACAAAGGACTTTGCCGTAGATGCCTCCGGTTCAATCATGTATATCACATTGACTAAGCTCTTCTAGTTGATTTTCTTAATATTCCCTCCCAGTAAACATCTCAACGCAAGTACCTGGGAAAGCCTGCTTGCATCCTCCAAACAAACTCCACTAGCTTGATGAATAGCTTTGTTTCAAAAGTAATAAGCTGGTGATTTTAAGCTTGCTTTTTAGCCATTCTAATTATACGACTACCTGACATTTTTAATTTATTAATATCAAATTGATAGCTTTAGATATAGGTATTTTTGGGCCTGAATAGCTCTACTTTTGGGTAAAAGAAGTTAAAATCCCCTCTGCTCACTCTCGTGCTTCTCCATTAGAATTTATATCGATTAGGAGCTGGATTTCCTTCCAGCTCCCTAAACCTATTCTCCCGTCTAAATTCAATATAAAGGATCTTGATGAAGAAACTTTTCTGTTTAATCTTTTTATCATTCTTAGGAACATTCTCAATCGTTTATGCTCAGATCGCGAGTATGTCCTTCAATCCTAACAAGGCTGCCCTGGCTCCACTAGGTTGGAAAAAGGTTTCTAATATCAACCTCCAGTTCTCTCAAGAAGATTTTGTGCCATCCGATGGTGAATCAGATATGCAACAAACAAGTAGGACTGCATCTTTAGGCTATGCCGGAGAAGAAATTATTTTTGTCACCACTATGGGAAACTTTGAACAGACCTTAACCAATGATACTGTTTACACCCTTTCCATAAGCAAACTTAATGTTAAACTAGGTGCAAATATCCAAGAACGCATCTCACTTGGTTTAAGTTATGAAAAGCAGATATTTGATTCTGGCAGTAACACGACAAATACCGGCACTCACCAGGAAGTTATGATTCTTGGTTTAGGCATGTCTATCAAACTGTTTGATCGCATCTATTTGGGGGCAACAGGACAGTACTATAAGATTGCCCCCAGTAGCGGTGCCACGCAATACGTAGGGCTTAATTATACAAATACGACAGTTGGACTTGGTTATGTTAGTGGAAAACCAGGGGAAACTCGTTTTAGAGTGGAATTAACTTCCCTTTCTTCACCAGAAAAAAAAGCGGACGCAGAAGGGGGTAGAATAGAGCGAACTCAGAATGAGCGACAAACCAATCAACTGATCACTGGTTTCCAGAGCAATACCGGAATGTTCATTGAGCTCTTACTGGAACAAACTGACTTGAAAAATTCAAACTCTACTACTGAAACAAAGGTAAATGTTAACCGGATTGATCTGGGAACTTCAGACAAAGAAGGTATGGTACTAGCAATACAAATGGGGAATCAAAAAATAAAACAATCCAATACCTCTAATCCAACTACTTCAAAATTCTACGGTGTCACCCTGGGGATGAACTTTTAAGAACTATCAAAATATAGACAATCAAGGTCTACCAACTGCTGAATATGCTTTTCCACGACTCCTATTTGACCTAAGGTATGGAATAAAATCATTTTTTATCCTTGCCTAAAGCAAAGCCCCTCATACTTCCCCCAAGGAATACCGGAGCCTTGAGCTGATGGCTTAATCAGCAGATGCTGAAGCTAATCCTTATACCCTGATGAGAATATGAAAACCCCACTTTTGACTAGGATAGATCCCCAGATTGTGGTAATTTTCAACAGTTTATAGTTCTATAAATTTGTTTTTTTTTAATTAAATTGTCTTTTCCCGAGACCTTAATCACAGCAGTTTTTTTGGTTTCAGCAGGTTATTTTCCTTATGATCCGTGACTCCCCACAGTTTATCCCTCATGGGAGCACAGATCGACTTGAAAAGTTATCCCCTTAATGAGGTAAATATGAAGATCAGAGTTGGCATCAATGGTTTTGGACGTATCGGTCGCTTGGCATTTCGCATCTTGATGAGTCAGGAGCAATATGAAGTCGTGGCAATCAACGATTTACTCGACGTCGACTACATGGCCTATTTACTGAAATACGACTCTTGCCATGGACCTTTCCAAGGAGATGTTCAGGTAGAGGGCGGCCAGCTAATCGTCAATGGCAAGAAAATTCGTGTTACAGCTAAGAGGGATCCCGAATGCCTGCGTTGGTATGATGTCAAGGCAGATTATATTATCGAATCCACGGGCCTCTTCAAATCTCTCAAGCGGGCAGGGATTCATTTATCTGCCGGCGCGAAAAAAGTTTTAATTTCAGCCCCTTCTCCTGATGCACCCATGTTTGTGATGGGTGTCAATCATGAGCTATATACTCGTGATATGGATATCGTTTCCAATGCTTCTTGTACTACCAATTGCCTGGCCCCAGTGGCTAAAATTCTGCATGATAATTGGGGAATTCAAGAAGGTTTGATGACTACAATACATGCCACAACAGCCACACAAAAAACAGTGGATGGCCCCTCTGAAAAAGATTGGAGAGGTGGCAGAGGTGCCGGACAAAATATTATCCCCTCCTCTACAGGGGCAGCAAAAGCTGTAGGCAAAGTCATTCCGGAATTAGCCGGTAAATTAACAGGCATGGCCTTTCGGGTACCGACAGCCAATGTTTCTGTGGTAGATTTAACGGTGCGCTTGGAAAAAGCAGCCAGTTACGATGCTATTAAACGTGCCATGCTCAAGGCATCTCAGGGATCACTCAAGGGAATTCTTGGATATACGGAAGATGCTGTGGTTTCTTCTGACTTTATGACGGATCCACGTTCTTCAATTTTTGATGCGACAGCAGGTATCGGCCTCAATGATAATTTCTATAAAATTGTCAGCTGGTACGATAATGAATGGGGCTATTCTAACAGAATCATCGACTTAATCGGTTATATGGATCAGTGCCGCACTTAAGAAACTGGGTCACCACTTTCGAGAAGGGAAATAAAAATGCCCTCCTTGAGATGTATTCCCACGCAATAAAGATCTTTTTCTCAAAAGCGTGGGAGAGCAAGTCAAAACCTGAGTATTGAAGTAGAATAGACTGAATTCCTTAGGGGACATTGCATTTAAATAGATTAGATGGTAAAAATTTATCTTAGATCAAGCAGTTAGGTACAGTTAAATACACTTATCCCACATTTATCCTCGGTCCGTTACAATGTCAAAATCCATAATTTCCAGACAAGAAGAACGATACAGTCATATTTATATCCGACTTAAGGTCTATATAGATGAAGAGTGGCATTGGATCAAAGTCTATGATTGGAATACGAATGGGTTCAATTTTTTTTCTAAAAAGAACTTATCAGCAGATCAGATTTATCGATTTAAGAAGGGGATCACTACCTTTACCGGAAGGATTGCTTGGCAGAGGCAGCATGCAGATGAGAAATCTTTAATCGAGATGGCTATCAACTATTTCTTATTTGAGCGGCTCTGCAGGGAATTTTCAGATCAAGAACCGGACTGGATTCCAGAGTTAGCCAACTTGGTTCGGCAGCCTGATAAAGTGCAGGAAAAAATTGACTTTATGGACCAGAGAATGGGGAGCAAAATCCCTATTGAAAAGATCAAAAAGATCATCCAGGAGAGTAACTGGAAGCAAGGAGGGCAATTTGGAATTCAGACAAATAATTCGTCTTGGGAGAAGGTGGCGAAGGAAGCCTTTGAGCGCTCCACTCCCTTGCGGGAGTTTGTGGCGACCAATGTACAGCGCTGGGGGCTTTTTTAGACGTGCTCTAACTTTTTCTCTTCATTGATTCTACGGTAGTAGCAAGTCATACGTGGGGTTCCATCGGTGTATGTTGTATGGCAGGCTCCTTGAGAACGTGGAATCACACGAAAAAGGATAGAATTCTGCTCACAATTCACCAGAGTTTCTTCCAGGTCTAAAAATTCTCCTGAAGTAGCTCCTTTAATCCATAGTTCATTCCTGGAAGTACTCCAAAAAGTCGCTACTTTTTCATTCAAGGCGGCCTTTAATTCATCTAGCTTTAATACGCTAGATTGCTGCTCGGAAGCCAGCTCCGCTTC
>NVSR01000128.1 GCA_002401295.1 SAR324 cluster bacterium
ACTAGATAATGCGGATATGTATGAACCAAAAGATGCAATTAAGTTTCATTCAGCATATGACGAAGGATAATCGGGTACTCTACGAGGCATTCCAGCCAATCCTAAGAAATGCATTGGAAAAAAAGTAATATTAACCCCAAGAAAAAAAATTCAAAAATGTATTTTCCCTAAAACCTCTACATACTGTAAACCAGTCATTTTTCCAAATCAAAAGTAAAACCCAGAGAAAATAGAAAAAACAGCTCCCATAGATAATACGTAATGAAAATGCGCAACAACATAATACGTATCATGTAAAGCAATGTCTAAACCAGAATTAGCTAAGATTACACCTGTACAACCACCCACAGTAAACAAGAATAAAAAACCTAATGCAAATAACATTGGTGTCTCATAAGTAATTTTACCGCCTCACATAGTAGCTATTCAACTAAAAATTTTAATACCCGTCGGAATAGCAATAATCATTGTAGCTGCTGTAAAATAAGCACGAGTATCTACATCTAAACCTACAGTATACATATGGTGTGCTCATACGATAAAACCTAGGATACCAATTGAAACCATAGCATAAACCATACCAAGATAACCGAATACAGTTTTTCGAGAAAAAGTAGAAATAACTTGACTAACAATACCAAAACCGGGCAAAATTAGAATGTAAACCTCTGGGTGTCCAAAAAACCAAAATAAATGTTGGTACAACAAAGGGTCACCACCACCAGCAGGATCAAAGAACGTTGTATTAAAATTTCTATCCGTTAATAGCATTGTAATGGCTCCGGCAAAAACAGGTAACGCTAGTAACAAAAGAAATGCTGTTATCAGTATTGACCATACCATAAGAGGTAATCGATGCATAGACATACCAGGCGCACGCATATTAAAAATGGTAGTAATAAAATTAATAGCACCCAATATAGAGGAAGCACCTGCTAAATGAAGACTAAAAATAGCAAGGTCCACAGAGGGGCCTGAATGTGATTGAACACTACTTAATGGAGGATAAACAGTTCATCCAGTACCCGCACCAGCCTCAACAAGTGCAGAAGAAAGTAATAAAAGTAAAGATGGCGGTAATAACCAAAAACTAATATTGTTCATCCGAGGAAACGCCATATCAGGTGCTCCAATTAAAAGTGGAACGAATCAATTACCAAACCCACCTACTAAAACAGGCATAACCATAAAAAAAATCATTATAAAAGCATGCCCGGTAACAAGCACATTGTACAATTGATAATTACCAGCTAAAATTTGACTGCCTGGGTGGGCTAATTCCATACGAATTATTACCGACATCATTGTACCAATAACACCAGCAAAACCCCCAAAAATCATATACAGAGTTCCGATATCCTTATGGTTTGTGGAAAAAACTCACCGAGAAAGTCACAAATAAAAGGGATTAGTTACAAAACTTGACCGCATCAAAAAAAAGCTTCCTCCAAGGGATAACTATTGTTTCAAGGACCATTCCCAATACGCTATATAAAACCTAACAAAGTGCCAAAAGATATCTTTAAAGAGATTTTAATAAACTTTATGCTCCATAAACGCCGTTTCTAAAAGCCCTATAACAGGAATCAGAATTAAAAAAAATAAAAAGTAAAAGGCGGTGCCTAACTGACCAATTAAAATAAAAGGTGGGTAAACAACTTCTTGACCAATTCATCCAAGTAACAAAAAATCTGCAAAAGTAAATCAAAAAGCTATTTTATACAAAGGCCTAAAAGAAGTACTTCTGATTTTAGATGTGTTTAACATCGGAACAAAAAGTCACAAGACAATAGCCCCCCCCATGGCGACAACACCCCCAATTTTCGAAGGAATTGACCTTAGAATGGCATAAAAGGGTAAAAAGTACCACTCAGGCACTATGTGTGCAGGAGTTGACATAGGATTCGCAGGTATATAGTTGTCTGGATGTCCCAAGCTATTAGGACAAAAAAACACAAGGATAGCAAAAAACAATAGGAAGATAAAGAATGAGAATAAATCTTTCTGGTAAAAATAAGGGTAAAATGGGATTCTATCGTAGATACTTGTAGTACCTATAGGATTATTTGACCCGTCTTTATGCAACAAAGCAATATGTACTATCACTAATGCAGCGATAATAAAAGGAAGTAAAAAGTGCAACGCAAAAAAACGATTAAGTGTTGCATTATCAACACAAAACCCACCTCATAATCATTCAACTATGGCTTGGCCTACGAATGGAATTACGGAAAACAAGTTCGTAATAACAGTAGCTCCTCAAAAACTCATCTGTCCTCAAGGCAATACATAACCCATAAAAGCAGTCGCCATCATCATTAAAAAAATAACTACTCCGGAGCATCACAAAAGCTCACGAGGCTTCATATAAGACCCGTAATAAAGGTTTCGAAAGATGTGACTATAAACAACAACAAAAAACATAGAAGCCCCATTAGCGTGAGCATAACGCAAGAATCAACCATACTTAACATCACGCATAATATGCTCAACACTACTAAAGGCTAGATCAATATGAGGGGTATAGTGCATTGCAAGAAATAAACCTGTAATTATTTGAATAACAAGACAAAACCCTGCTAAGACACCAAAACTTCAGGCATAACTAAGATTTACAGGGGTAGGGTAATCAATAAGATGATTGTTTAAAAGGAATAACATTCTATTTCACCGTTGAAACCGGTACAAGGGTAGAACAGGGAGGGATGCCAGGTATAAAATTATGAAAATTATATGAAAGCGTAAACGTTTAATCAAATCAAATATTAATCGCGAGATCAACCGGAAGAAAAATTAAATGTACGAAAATGTTGCGCATGCTCTAAAGGTTCCGAAACAATTCTTTTAATTTTGTCATTATACCGAGACTCGACATAACCACTTAGAGGAAAATCTTTTCTTAAGGGATGCCCATCAAAACCATAATCGGTTAAAATACGCTTGATCTCGTGATTTGCTACAAAAAAAACACCAAACAAGTCTCAAATTTCCCGTTCACACCAAGTAGCCGCAGGAAAAACTAAATGAATACTATTTAAAGGAATTGACTCATTTACAAGTGTTCGAACCCTAATTCTATGGTTATATCGAACACTTAAGAGCTCATAAACGACTTCGAATCGTTTCTTACGATCAGGATAATCAACTCCAGTAATAGATGTTAATACTTTGTATTGAAGACCGGAATGAAAGTTTAAAAAGCGCATTGTAAATAGAAGATCTTCCGGTTTAACGACAATATTTAGTGTATTATAATCCTGTATAGAAGATATAATAAAGGGCAAAAGTTTTTTTACGTTTTTTATAAATTTTGTTTGGTGAAATTTTAACAAAGTACTTGACATTATGGTTAAATAGCCTAGTTAAGATTTTGTTATGGTATGAACTTTGTTAGAGCCAGGGGAGTACGTTAATAAAACGGCACCTAACAAAGCTATTAACAAGATTAAACCTACGATTAAAAAAAAAATAAAAAATTTGGTATAAAGTAATTGACCAAAGAGATCAATATTGCTTAGGTGTAGACTACTATCACAGACACTGAGAGGACCAAAATTGATATCATCAGAGAAGGAAAAAATCTCGGCGGTAGGCACAACATTAATAAAAGGCAATAGAGACTCAAAGACAAAAGCAAAACAAATAAATGCTGCTACGGGGCCATACTTTATAAAATTTAATTTTATCGGGTTGTGTTTAACATTTAAAAGCATAATAACAAGTAAAAAAAAAATTGCTATTGCTCCTACATAAACTAGAATAAAAACAAAACCTAAAAAATCGGCACCTAAACAAAATAAGATTAGGGCAGCATTTAAAAAGGAACAAACCAAACAAATAGCAGAATGCACGGGGTTTACTAATGTAATAACAGCAAAGGAAAAAAAAACCATCCAAAACCCAAAAACAACGTATATAAAATCCATTTTAATTTCAATAATATTTTTAAAAGAGTAGTTAAATAAAATTTGTATAGTTTTGTTTAAAGCGTGTAAAACATTTTGCCATTACCAATGAATTTTTTGTAACTGCATTTGTAAGAAAACAATTAGAAAGAGAACTTTTAAGCGAACTCTTTAAAATTTTCTGATTGAGTGGTAAAAAAGTAAAAGAGAGAGCTTTAAGGAAAGAAACATTATTGTTTTTAAAATCGCTAAGATATTCTTCACGCTTTTTAAATCTTTGAATTTTTGAACTAAATAAAGTTCGAATAGTTTGTAAATAAGATCGTGCTAGCGGAGGACTACTACAGGATATTGCTGTTTTTTGAGAGCGACCTTCTAAGTTAATAAAAGTTTCTTCACTTTCAAAAGGACTCACTGCGGGTAAAACCAAACCAACTCGCTTTAAAGCAGGATTAGAAAAAGCTGTTTGGGCCACAATAAAGCTACCGGGAGAACTCTTGCGAAAAACATTTTTATAAAAATCTAGGCCGACACAAAGCACAAACTTCTTTGTCAGCGGATTTAAATTTTTATTTAAATCTATACCAACATGTGTTGAATTTAAACATCCAGGGGCTAGCGGTAAAAAATTTATACCAAACCAACCACTATTTGAAATTTTAGTTCGTTGTGTTAAGTAGGAAAACACTGAAAAGATTGCTGCTGAATCCAACCTTTTACCAAAGGAATGACCAACAACAAGCATAGGTTTTTTTGCTTTTAGGAAATTCTTACAAAGTGGATGACGGCCTTCGACAATTTGAATCAATGTTTTTGCGGAATTACCCAAAGATACCGTCTTGTAAGTGTCATTTTCACTCAAACCAATGGCAACTTTTTTAAAATTACCGAACCCCGCACGTTTTTTTAACCTAACATTTAACAATGTTGCTTCCATCCGAATATTAGTCCCTAAAGAAAGACAAAAATCAGACTCTAAAATAGCATCAAAAGTTATGTTAAACCTTGTATGTGAAAGGAGTCGCGTACTAATGTCCAAGAACTCTTCGAATATCAAGGAGATACCACTGTCTTGCGAAACCTTTTTTAAAGCTTGTGCCCCCTCTAAACTAACATTGTTGCCACAAATGAGTAACATTTCAGAGGTCTTAAACATTTTTTGACGTGCTTGAAACAAGGATAAAGCCTTTTCTCAATTCAAAGACTTAGAGACCCCACTCACATTAAAAAAAGGATTCCCAACACGTTGAAACTTAAAACCGTCGAAAGAAAAACGTGTTTTATCCGAAATCCACTCATCATTTAAAGAATCGTTTTGTAAGGGAAGAATTCTTAGTATTTCAGTTTCTTTAACATCAACTCGAATATTGGAACCGATACTATCAGAGAGATCAATGGTCTCTGTAGAGTTTATTTCCCAAGGACGCGCAACGAAAGCATAGGGTTTTGAAGTTAAAGCCCCTACCGGACACAAATCAATGATATTGCCTGACAATTCTGTGTTTAAGTTGTTATTAACATAAGCACCGATTTCAGTTTCTTCACCCCGTAACGTGATTCCAAAGTTAATATCGCCAGCCACATCCTGAAGAAAACGCACACACCGGGTACAAAGAATACAACGGGACATAATTGTTTTTATCAGGGGGCCCAAATTTTTATCCTGGGTTGTGTGCTTTTTATAAAAAAACCTGCTTCGATCCGAACCAAATGCTAATGACTGATCCTGCAAATCGCACTCTCCTCCCTGATCACAAATAGGACAATCCAGTGGGTGGTTGATCAAAAGGAACTCTAAGATATTTTCCCGTGCTTTTTTTACCATAGGGGTGTCTGTATAAACTCGCATTTCAGGAACAACCGGAAAAGCGCAGGATGTAACCGGTTTTGGTGTTTTTTCAACTTCAACTAAGCACATCCGACAATTTCCGGCGACTTTTAAACGCTCATGATAACAAAAGCGGGGTATTTGAATCCCTACTTCTTCACAAGCTTCAAGAATACTTGTATTCTTCGCAACAAATAACACATTATTATTAATATAAACTTTAACCATACAGTTAAACAATAAAAAAACACCGCTTGTTTTTAAAGAATAAAAAAATTACAAAAAAAAGAAAGTAACTTAAAGAGATGCCTGAGAAACTAAATTTTGAATACTCCCATGAATAGAGCCCAAGAATATCTCAGGATAAATACCCAAAATAAAAGTTCCTAGTAAGAGGGGTAAAAAAATAAAGAATTCACGAAAATTAATATCTTGAAACTTTGCAATATACTGTATTTTTAAATTCCCATAAACAACACGATTAAAGAGTCATAAAGAATAACATCCTCCTAAAACCATCCCAGTAGCCCCAAAAAAAGAAATAACGACACTTGTTTTAAAAGCACCAAGTAAAAGTAAGAACTCGCCGACAAAACTACTAGTGCCAGGCAAACCAATGTTGGCCATCGTAAAAATAAGAAATATAATAGAAAAAACAGGCATAGTATGAACTAAACCACTATAATACTTTATCATTTTTGTATGGTGTCTATCATACAAAACACCAATAAGTAAAAATAAAGCGCTCGAAACGAAACCATGGCTTAGACTTTGTAAAACAGCACCTTCAAGACCGATAATATTAAAACTAAAGATACCGATAATGACTAAATTCATATGTGCCACAGAAGTATACGCAACAATACGTTTTAAATCCGTTTGGCGAATCGCAGTTAATGAAGAATATAAAATACCAACCACACTTAGAGTAAGAATAAAAGGTGTGAAATAAAGCGATGCTTCTGGAAATAAAGGTAAAGAAAAACGAATAAAACCATAGCTTCCAAGTTTCAATAAGATACCTGCCAGAATAACCGAACCAGCTGTTGGGGCTTCCACATGTGCCTCTGGTAATCAAATATGGACAGGCAACATAGGAACTTTTGATGCAAAAGAAGCAAAAAAAGCCAATCAAATAAAACGTTGCTCATTAAACGTAAAGCTATAGGCCAACAAAGTTTCATAATCTGTTGAGCCAACACGTATATAGATATATAAGATTGATAATAACATTAAGACAGAGCCTAATAAGGTATAAAGAAAAAGCATGTAGGACGCCCTTACCTTACGCTCCCGAGAACCTCATATACCTATAATAATAAACATAGGTATCAGAGTACTCTCGAAACAAATATAAAATAGAAGTAAATCACGAACACAAAAAACTAAAATCAAAAAAGCCTCTATAATTAAAAAGGCTATCATAAATTCTTTTGAACGTTTAACAACTGTGTTTCAACTAGCTAACAAGCATAAAGGTATTAATAAGGTTGTTAAGAGTACAAAAAAGAGAGAAATACCGTCCACACCGAGCGAAAAGTTTAAATTTAAAGAGGAAACCCAAACGGAATTAAAAACAAATTGAAACCTCACATAATTATTATCAAAAAATATTCATAAGAGCAAAGAAAAAAAAAAATTTAAAAAAGTAGTCATGGTACCAACATACCGTATTAAATTAATATTTCGTGCAGGAATAAAAAAAAGAAACACTGAGCCTAGAAAGGGTAATAAAATTAAAAATAATAATAAATTCGAATTTAAAAAGGAACCAAACATAACAAAAACTTTCAACTTAACTTGGAGATATCCAGACTCGAACTGGAAACTTTTTGCTTGCAAAGCAAATACTCTGCCATTGAGATATACCCCCCGCAAAACTACACAAATTTAGTCGCTTTTTTTAAACACAAAGAATAAAAAAGTCAAACAGAAGACAAAAGTAAGGGCAGGGTCAAAAAAAACATTAAAAAAACTGATTAATTCTAAACCAACAACCATAAACAATACACCCGAAAGTATTCAAAAAGCATAATCATAAAAACTTCCCGTCTGAAACCTTGCCAAAGCATTAGAATTGCTTACGACTAGTTTGGATAACCCAAAGGGACCTACCATTTCAATAAACCCACGATCGATAGTTCTATAGGTTGAAACATAACCTCAATTTAAAAAAGTTTGGACAACGAATTCATTATATAAACGATCAAAAAGCCACTTTTTATTTAAAAAAAGATACACCTGCCTACCAACCACAGAGGTTTTTAATAAATATAAATACTTAGGAAAAAAGGTATAAAATAAAAAAGCCAACACCATACCGAATAAACTAAAATAAACGGGAAGAGTTTTAAAAAATAATGGTATAAACTCCGAATCAACTATGTTTAAGCTTGAAGGAAAAACAAAAAGCGCACTATTTCAGAAACTCGTACCAAAACCAATAAAAAAATCACGAATCAAATAACCAACAAAGATACTGGGAAATGTTAAAATAAATAAAGGCAAGGCTATTCTAACGGGTGAATCTTGTGCACCTATTAAGACAGACCTAAAACCATTCGGCTCCGACAAAAATGTTAAGTATAGGAGACGAATTGAATAGAAGGCTGTAAAAAAAGCCGCAAATGTACCTAAGCAATAAGCAAAATGACCTACACTTGTGTAAGTACCAAAAGTAACCTCCAAAATTACGTCTTTAGAGTAAAACCCTGTTAAAAACGGAAAGCCCATTAAGGCAAGCGATCCTATAAAAATAACAGAAAAAGTAAAAGGAACAACCCGACGAAGACCACCCATACGACGCATATCTTGCTCATCCGCAACAGCATGAATAACAGAACCGGCACCTAAGAACAAAAGAGCTTTAAAAAAGGCATGGTTCGCTAAATGAAACATACCGACCGAATAATTAGAAACCCCACAAGCGAACATCATATAGCCAAGTTGACTACAGGTTGAATAAGCAATAACACGTTTTAAATCATTTTGTAAAAGACCTGTTGTCGCTGCAAAAAATGCTGTCATAGAACCTACAAGCGTTACAACAAATAACGCATTAGGTGCATATTCAAACAATGGAGAACAACGGGATAATAAAAAAACACCTGCAGTAACCATAGTGGCCGCATGTATTAATGCGGATACTGGTGTAGGTCCTTCCATTGCATCAGGCAATCAGGTATGAAGACCAAGCTGGGCAGACTTACCTACGGCCCCTATAAACAATAAGATCCCTATTAACGTAAATCACGAAATACTGTAGCCAAAAAAGCAAAAAGTATCCGTTGAAAAAAAAGGAGCTAAAGCAAAAACAGTCGAATATTCAACACTATTAAAAACATAATAAACTGCGAAAATCCCAAGAGCCAAACCGAAGTCACCTATTCTATTCACAACCATAGCCTTAATAGCTGCCTTATTCGCTTGAATACGGGTAAACCAAAAATTTATAAGAAGATATGAACAAAACCCAACACCCTCTCATCCGACAAAGAGTTGTATAAAATTATCAGCAGTAACTAATATGAGCATAAAAAATGTAAACAAAGACAAGTACGACATAAATCTTGGTAAATGGGGGTCATGCGACATGTACTCGGTCGAATAAAGATGTACAAGACTCGAAATAAAAGTAACAACTATAAGCATAACTACAGTTAAGCTATCAAATTGAAAACCCCAATCAGCCCGCAAGTACTCAATATTAAATCAGGCAAGCATTTTTAAATAGCAAGGAGACATGTTAAACCCAACTTCATAAAAAGCAAAGAAAGATAAAAATAGACTCACTAGGACACAACCAAAGGTAATAAAACCAGCGCCACGGCCACCTACTTTAGAACCAAAAATACCACAAATAAAAGAGCCGACTAACGGCAAAAAAACAATATTTAAATACATTTTTCTGTTTAATAAAAATTTTATTGAACGGATAGAGTAGGATTCGAACCCACGGTACTGTTAAATACATTAGTTTTCAAAACTAACACCTTAAACCACTCGATCATCTACCCTGAACAAGTAAAGAGGGATTTGAACCCCCGACCATTGGTTTTGAAGACCACCGTTCTGCCAACTGAACTATTCACTTTAATTTTTTTAACGTATGGGCAATAACGGACTCGAACCGCTAACATCTTCGTTGTAAGCGAAACACTCTACCAATTGAGTTAATTACCCCATTAGAGCATTGTTTCAGCGTAAAAGAGTAGAGTACTGCTGGGTTTGAGAAAAAAGATTTATTTTAGTTGTTAAAACAATTAATTTTAACGTCTTAAAACTCACCTCAATCTGATTTAGATTTGTAAAATTTAAATCCATTTTTACAAAGTGATTTTGTAAAGACAGGTGAATATCAACTTGTGTGGATAAATCAAAAGAAACAACGTCCCCTTTTTTTAAAAGACGTGAGAAAGATGCTGTTGCATAATTATTTACTTTTACTTTTTTGTGTGAAATAAGCTGTTTAGCGGCAAAAATAGTAGGCACAAAGCCTAAACGATATAAAAGAACATCTAAACGACGCTCTAATACCGAGCAGAATTCAAGTTCCTTTACAGAATTGCGCAACGTTACGTTTTTCTTATAAGCACTCTTTAAAATTTTTTTTAACAGGGATGTTCTATAGAAGCCAAAATAAAACTTTAATCGACGACGCTCATCCAATTTATTTTTATAATGCCTCTCCAATTTATTCGTCCACTTTGAACTTAAATACTTAACATCCGGAGAATATAACTTTATTCTTGTTGAGGCAGAAACCTTATGAGTTAACGGCTTATCTTTTTTTAAAGAAGCCCCTATTTTCAAATATTTTTTTAATCGTGGACGTATTTTATGTAGACCCATGTTTTTTTTCCAAGCAAACGGTTAATAGAGCAATAATTAAATTTTGTATCGTTAATAGAGTATAATTACCCCCTACCTGTAACAAACTAGAATTTTTATTCGTAAGTAAGCTACTAAAAGATATTAGAGGTGTTCCAATTAGGGCAGCTTCCTGTTGAATAAGCTCAGTACGAAGTGGGGTAAGAAAGAGAGTCACAATAACAATATTTTTTAGACGACGCGTTGTTAAAAATCCAAGAGATACATCTGATTTTTTTAAGACGAAAATTTTTTTTTTTTTGCACGCATAATAAAATTTCGTAAATAAAACCTTATCTCGTATATCGGCAATAAAAATAACACGATACCTTTTTTTTAAAAGGGTTTCTAAGGCTAATAGTCCTGTTTTTAAAGATGTTTTTAACAAAAAAGGATTTAAAAATGAAAAAAACTGGTCCCGTTGACCCAAAAGAATATTAGAGTGTGAAAGATCCGTAAAAGGTTGTGGGTGGGTTATACAAATCTTTGAAAAAACAAAAGACTCTACTAAATTCTTTTTTAAAACTTCCATGAGCTATTTTTTTTTACCTTCTTTCAGAATTACGGTTTGATTTTTGTAAAGAATTCCCTTTCCTTTATAAGCGTCTGGCGCTTTTAAAGACTGTAACCGGGCACAAAACTCTTTTAAGAGCTGATCATCGATAGACTCTACGACCAAAACTGTTTTTTTTGGCGCAAAAACCCGTATATAAGGAGGGATTTTTACAAAAACAAAATGACTAAAACCAAGTTTTAATTTGATAAAACCCTTTTCAATAGCCTCAACACGAAAACCAATACCAACGAAACTTAATCGGACAACATAACGAAGGCAAACACCTAAAAGATTTTTTTGAAATAAACGAAAAATCGTCGAATAAACAATTTTTTTTTTTCGAGTTCCTAAAAAAATTTTTTTTAGGGGATTTAGATCTAAACAAACGGAACCTAAAGGACCCTTAATAAAAAGAAGATTATTTTTTATAAATAACTGAACATTGGGTGGTATAAAAGTTGTTGCCTTAAAAATATTTTTCATTTTAACAAACATGGCAGAGAGCAGTGCCTCCTATTTTTAATTTTAAACAAGAGTGATGACTTAACAAACCCTTACAAGTAGATAAAACAATAATACCAGTACCTAAACCCATCTTTGTAAGTTCATTGTAGGAGAGATAAAAAACTTTTCCTGGAGTGGACAAAATCTTTATCTTATGAAAAGCACAAAAACCCTTTCCACAATACTTAGGATAAACCTTAACCCGGCCCGAATTTTGTAAAATGACACGAGAAACAAACCCCTCGCGAAAAAGTAATTTTAAAAATTTAAAATAAAATAGATTTTTTGGTAAAACTGCATAACTTTTATGAGAGTGTACAGAGGAGATTAATTTAGAAGTAAAATTAGAAAACAATTTCATTTTTAGTTTTATTTTATTTGTCTAAAAGCGGACTTGAACCACTGACCCAAGGATTTTCAGTCCTTTGCTCTACCAACTGAGCTATTCAGACAAGTTATAAGTGTATTGAGGTTCGAACTCAAGACCAATGGATTAAAAGTCCAATGCTCTGCCACTGAGCTACACACTTTTTTATAGGAATCATAAACGACAACAGGAAAAAGGGATTCGAACCCCTGACATTCTGTTCCCAAAACAGATACGCTAACCAGACTGCGCCACTTCCTGAAAAGTTGAAAAAGGAATCGAACCTTCATAAATAAATTTGCAATTTATAACATTACCGTTATGCTATTCAACCAAAAAAAACCTTGAAAGGGTGAATAACGGGGCTTGAACCCGTGACAACCAGAGCCACAATCTAGTACTCTACCAACTGAGCTAC
>NVSR01000129.1 GCA_002401295.1 SAR324 cluster bacterium
ACTCCCTGCTTTAAGAGAACTGCTTGATGATATGTTTCCGCAACCTCCTTGGGAGCCTTTGAATCACCTAATCTCCATCACGAGTAAAGAGAGCAGCAAAACTTTCCAGCGTTTGATTGGTTTTTCCCGGCAAAGGATTCTTTTAATCAATAGCTTGTTACCCTTTTTCTTCTCCTGGGCCCAACTGCAGCAAGACAAGAATTTGGAAAAACATCTCTTTGCCCTCTTCCTTATTTTGCCTTCGGAGGGAGCCAATCACAAAACAAAGTTTATGGAAAACCGACTTTTCCTCAACCACCCTGATTTCAAGGCCACAAGAAATCTTAGTTACCATCAAGGATTGATCCATTTGCATGATGAGTGCTGCCGCAGTTTTTATGAAGGTTGCAGGCAGTGTTCTCTGCTACGTATGCTCTACCCTCGGCAGCATGATCAATGAGAAATTACTCTCCATGTCAAAGTCATAGTAAGAATTGCACCAACTATCATAGGAAGCAATTTATTCTGCATTAGCCTTCAAAGGGAGGGTAAAGGAGAGAATCACACCAGAGGAAGAAGGATTGAGACTGGCCCAGATTTTTCCATGATGAGCATGAATAATCTCTCGGCAAATAGCTAACCCCAGTCCTGTACCACCGTTCCCAAGATTGGTTCGTTTGCTCTGAATAAATTTATCGAAAACACTTTCCAATTCCTCTTGGGGAATACCGACACCTTGATCTATTACGGAAACCTGTATCTCTTGCTGTCCATTATTTTTGAGTGGTACCTTTTGGAAGTAAATAACAATATTTCCCCCCTCAGGAGAGAATTTAATCGCATTAGACAAGAGGTTTCTGATGACTTGGCCAATGCGAAAATCATCAAAATAAGCTTCGGTGCCTATGGTTGTGGGGGCTACTTTGAGGGTTAGTTTTTTCTCCTTGAGTCTGGATTCAAACTCCTCAATAGATTCATTTATAATGGGCAATAGATTGGTGATACACATTTCATAGGACATTTTCCCTGCTTCTAGTTTGGAAAGGTCCAACAAGCTATTGAGTAATTTGAGTAATCTATCACCAGAATCTTTGATTTTCTGAAAGAAACGGGTAAGCTTTTCTTTTTTCAAATCACCACTGGTCAGTCTCTTAATGCCTAATTCGGAGAAGCCTAAAATAGCATGCATAGGGGTGCGTAATTCATGAGACATATTTGCCAGGAATTCAGATTTAGCCCGATTCGCTCTATTCGCTGCTTCTTCAGCTTGCTTGCGAACGACGAGCTCTTTCTCCAACTCAAAATTGAGTGCTAAGAAGGAGCTGGATAGTTTGAATGCTCTTAAAGAGGCCGTGATGGTGGTGAAGAGTTTTTGAGCGGTTAATTCAACTTTTGACTTGTAATCATTAATTTCATATTTAGAAATAATTTCCTGCTCCGGAGCCTCCCCCGGTTGCCCTGTACGGAGAATAATCTGGACGATATTATTTTTAAGTTCTTCTCGAATAAAACGAATGGTTTCCAGACCTGCATCATCACTCTCCATCACCACATCTAAGAGAATTAAGGCCGTATCTGGATGCTCTAGAATGAGCTGCTTCGTTTCTTCCCCCGAATAACTACTGAGGAATTGAAGAGGTCGCTCTTCAAACAAAAAATCTTCGAGAACCATTTTGGTAATACCATGAACTTCCTCTTCATCATCAGCAATGATGATTTTCCAGAAGTTTTCTTCTAAAGGAGTGCTCTTCTCCTCAACTTCTTCCTTCTCAAACAGATACTCTCTCTCCTCGAAAGGGAGGTCTTCCCGCATCTTGCTCATGGTGCCTATCGTAATTAGTAAAGAGAGTTATGCTCCCCAGTATTATTTCCAGATCAAACAAGCCTATTCTACAAATATTAAAAGTAAAGTACAAAGTCTTTAATCGACAGCTCCTTCTAAAGTCAGAGGTCTGTCCGATTGTTTACCCCCTCAAAATCCCTGAACTTGCGTCGGCTGAGGCCCTCCCTACCTAATCCCGGGAGTTCTTCACAAGCTACTGGTTAGCGGTAATTGAAACCGAATAATCGCGCCACCTTGTGGATTACATTCCGCCCAAATTTTCCCTTGATGGGCCTCAATGATTTCTTTACAGAGGAAAAGCCCTAACCCGATGCCTCCAGCCCCTTTATCTGTCTCACTGCTTTGAGTAAAACTTTCAAAAACAGAGTCTAACTCCGCTGCAGGGATACCAACACCCTGATCAATGAATGATACTTCAATGGTTGAGCTATTCTTTTTCAAAGATGGAACCTTGCGAATAGAAATTTTCAGTTCTTTATTCGGAGGGGTATATTGAATAGCATTTTGCAACAATTTTTTTACCACTTGATTGATGCGGTTGGTATCCAGATCAATCAAGCAAACGGCCTCTTGTGGTTGGATCTTCAGGTTTAATTTATTCTCCCGTAGTATTTCTTTCATGCCCCGTGCACATTCTTCAATCAGGCAGCAAAGGTCATATTTTTTAAATTCATAAGAGATCTTACCTGAATTCAATGCTGAGAGGTCTAAGAGATTATTTAGAAGATCAGAGAGTCGTTCGGCTGAGAGTTTGATCCTCTGTAAATGATTTTTTAATTTAATATAATCAACTTGAGGGAGAGCCAGTTGCTTGATACAGAGTTGAATAAAACCAAGGATCCCGTGCATTGGAGTCCGAATTTCATGACTCATATTGGCGATGAATTGATCTTTTATCCGGTTAGTACGCTCAGCCTGGACCTTTGCTTCCAGCATCTGTTCCAGATATTTTTGTTTGGTTTCTTCAATCTTTTTACGATCCGTGATATTTTTCATGGTACCAATAATCGCTTGTTTCCCCTGCCGCTGAATCCTATTGACCAATAAACTGACATAGACATGGTGCCCCGTTTGATGGATTACTTGAATTTCATATCCCCCCGGAGCTTGCTTACCCTCTCTAATATCCCCCAGACATTGCCTGATTATAGGAACATCTTCTGCAATCACAAAATTAAGGAAGGATTTCCCCACAATTTCTTCGACAGAATGGCCCATCATTTGAGCAAAAGCCGGATTTACCAAAAGTAGCTCATAGCCCAGCATGATAAAAATTCCATCTTGCAGGTATTCAAAAAGACTGTGGTATTCTTCTTCCTGCTGCCGTGACGCCATCTCAATAATTTTCCTTTCTCTAATCTCTTTTTGGAGTCGCTCATTGGACAGCTCCAGCTCCTGTTGTCGATTGCGGACTTCCTGGATCAAGCGCAGTTTTTCTATTGCCTGACCTACCCCTAGCTCCATTTCCTCATAATTAATCGGTTTGCTAAAGTAATTGATGGCTCCTAACTGCAATGCTTGGACGGCAAAGTCAATCTCATGATAAGCCGTAATGACGATAGTTTGAAGCTGGGGATAAAGGTGCTTAGCCCGCTTGATTAATTCAATTCCGTCTATGCCCGGCATCAAAACGTCAGTGATCAATACATCAATATTTTGAGTCTTTAAAATATTCAGAGCCTCCAAACCTGAAGTTGCTGCTAAGACATGATAACCACTCTCTCGCAAGTTAATCTGTAAGAGCTGAGCGATGATTGCTTCATCATCAACGATCAGCAAGTCTCCTTTAGATTTCATAGGCAGATTCTTCGATTCATGTCCCCCTTCCACTAGAGGAAATTAAGCCCTGCGGAAGGGTTTAAAGTGTTCCTAACATTTTATTTCTAGTTTTTATTTTGGTAATTCTTGCACATTATTACTGATCGAGAAGAACCTCGGCAAGAAAAATGTATAATTTCAAGAAAAGTCGTAGATATGGGGAAGCTGGGGAAAACGGCCCCAGCCAGTAGAAAGCGATTAAATTTGGCCTTTTAGTAGGGTGATAATCTTTTTTTCACTGGGAAAGTCTCCTGTTGCTTTTTTGGAGTAGATTTTTTTACCATCAACAAATATTTCAAAGACACCGCCACTGGATCGAATTAACTCCGGCTGAATGGCTAATGCTTTCTTGACTGCTTCCGCCAGACTGGCGGCTCTGGGGAGATAATTTCAAACTCCACAATATTCAATTTCCAGCTTCATCTGGATCTCCAGTGATACCCCGCTCTTTAGGCCGGGGTGGTTCAGAACCGTCGTCGTCACAGGCAGCTCAGTTTCTAATATTTAATGTTGCTGAGATAGCTCTCGCATTAAAATAGCTTTATTGTAGGCATTGATGACATCTTTACGTTTCAGGATTCCCAAAAGTTGACCGGGGTCTTCCGGGTGAACAACTGGAATAGCCTCAATATCCTTGATCCCAAACTTTTTAATGGCTTCGCTAAGGTTATCATGGGGGTGAAGTTTGATCAAACGAGTCTCAGCCAACTCTTTCATCACCACCAAGTGCTCTAATCCCTCTTCCAGGAGAATTTCTCGGATATCCTGAAAAGAGACCACTCCAGTCATCCTGTTTTCTTCATTCATAACGGGATAATACTGAGATTTGCTAGTCGGAAAAAACTTCATGAACTCAGCAAAACTCATGTTTTCCCGAATAGTCTCGTACTCTCTGACCATCACGCTTTCCACCTGAATGGAATTAAGAATGCTTTCTTCCCTGCCGGCATGTAATGAGATTCCGCGGCGGGAGAGTTCCATGGAATCCAGGGAATCATCACAGAAGTGACGAGCCACCATGACACCGATTACGGAAGCAAACATGATGGGAATAATAACCTGATAGTTGTTCGTTAATTCGAACAAGAGGAAGATCGCCGTCATCGGGGCATGGGTTGCGGCGGCCAGAAAGGCTCCCATACCTACCAACGCATAAGAGCCTTGCTGAATTCCCGCCCCTGGAAGAAAGAACTTAAGTATGCCACCAAAGGTAGAACCAATCATCGCCCCAATGAAGAGGCAAGGGGCAAAAACTCCTCCCACATTACCGGAGCCCAGGGTAATTGAAGTTGCGATCATCTTCAAGACCACTAAGAGCGCCACAACTGCCAGGGTCAAACCGGAAGAAGTCTCCAAACTGGCAATGATGACTTCATAGCCGTCTCCCAGTACACCAAAGTTAATCAGCCCTAGCAAACCAACGAGGAAAGCGCCGAAAATGGGCTTCAATTGGGCGTGCATTTTGAGCTGTTCGAAGCGATCGGAAATGCCGAAGAAGAGCCGGATAAAGAGATAAGCCAAAACACCAACAATCAAGCCCAATAAAATGTAAAAGGGAAGCTCGTAAAGACTATTCAAGGTATATTCAAGATTCCCGAAGGTAGGTGCGGCGGAATAGTAAGCACGAGAGATAGCCGTGGCTAATCCTGAAGCAATCACGATCACACCGAAAGTTTGTAATTGAAAATTACCAACCATGATAATCTCTTGTGCGAAGAGAACCCCCGCCAGAGGTGCATTAAACTGAGCGGCAATGCCTGCGGCGGAACCACAAGCAATCAGTACTTTGAGCCGCTGACTTCCCATCTCAAAAAATCGCCCCACTGAAGAGCCAACAGCCCCACCAATCAGAGCGATCGGCCCCTCTACACCAGCTGCGCCACCGGTAGAGATGGTGATGGCGGCAGTGAAAATCTTGATAAAAATTGCTCGGGTACGAACTAATCCCCCTTTCAAGTGAACACTGATCAAGAATTTCGGCATGCCGTAACCATTGATCTCACCGGGATAGCGCAGGGAAAATGGAATCAAGAGCATCGCCCCAAACATGGGGATGAGCGGTAAGAGGTAAGGACTGATTTGGGAAAGCCATCCATAGACCACGATAAAGAAGAAATCGTGCATTTGGTGAAGTAAAAACCGAAAGAAAACAGATGCGTATCCAGCAATGATACCTACAATACAAGCGAGTAAGAGCTCAACGTTTGTTTCACCGAGTTTGATCTTGAAAGGGAAAAATCGATTAACGGGGATACGGTCCAAGTGGGTTTTCTTTTTAAGTTCTGAGATGTTATGCATATCAAGTTCTAAGGGATTGAATCCCTTGATTTAAAAAAGGTTGGTTCTAAAAAAATACTTCAATTCAATCTTAGATCGGGAGGCCCCGTCTATCCGACCGCTGCCCCTTCAGGCCAGACGATAGGGGGGAAATTATGTTTCTAGAAGCCAGTTTCCACTGAACACTTCCTTTGCCGGACCCGTCATAAAAACAGGCTGCCCTTTTCCTTCCCAGTTGATGATTAACTCACCACCCGTTAAATGGACCCGAACAGTAGGATTAGTTTTTCCTGTGAGCATACCCGCTACACCAACGGCGGATGCACCAGTACCACAGGCCCATGTTTCCCCGGAACCACGCTCCCAAGTGCGTTGGATCACTTCATCCTTTGAGACTACTTGGACGAATTCAACATTGATTTTTTTGGGGAAATAAGTGCTATTCTCAATGATAGCGCCCCATTTTTCAACAGGAATTTTTTTTACATCATCTACGTAAGTGACGAAATGTGGATTCCCCATCGAAACGAGCGTACCTTTGAGGGAGAAATCCCCAAAATTAAAATTATGCTCAACCACCTGCTCTTGCTTTAGCTGACTGGGAATAGCCTCAGCTTCTAAGATAGGCTCTCCCATGGAAACCTTCACAGACTTTACTTTTTGAGCAGCATCAAAAAAGAGTTGCAGCTCCTTAATTCCTGCTCCTGTTTCCAATTGTAAGGGGTTCTTTTTAACCAAACCATGATCCCAGGCATACTTTCCCACGCAACGACTGGCATTACCACACATTGCGGACTCCGAACCATCCGCGTTGAACATGATCATGCGCAGGTCCGCAACAGAGCTGGGAGCAATCAAAACGAGACCATCTGCACCAATGCCAAAGCGGCGGTGGCTCATGGCAATGGCTAATTCCTCTGGCTTTGACAAGGTTTGCTGGAATAAATTAACGTACACGTAATCATTCCCGGCCCCTTGCATCTTAGTAAAATTGATTGTTTTCATAGTTTTATATACTTCCTTTACTACAATATATGCTCATCCTTTAGCTCACAGGACCGGCAACTCTAAGGTTTTTAGATCAGACACAAATGTTTGATTAATCACCGAAACTAGGCAAAAAAGCTAGAACAAACCGCAATGTACCTTACAGTTAATTTCATTTCCCGTATCTTCTGATGAATCGATCGTTTTTTCTATTTCTTTTTATTTTCTTAGCTTCTGATTTTACACTACTTGCAGAGTTAAAGTTCAGGCAGCAGTTGCCTCAATCTAAGATTTTTCATTACAAACACTGGAATCTGCAAAAAAAAGAGATTACCGGGCATACAGAAATCACCTATAGATCAGTTATTAAAGATGATAAAGAATTCATTCTTGCGCAGCAAAGGAATCTAAAAACAGACGGGACTCTATTTTGGGAAAGGCTAATCTGGTTTCACCCAACCACAGGGGCCCCTGTTTATTCTCAGGAAAAGGACTATCGCGCTAAAATCGAGATTTCAAGCGAATATCAAGCGGCTCATCTAATCACAACTATTTTTTTACCGGAGAAGGAGCAGCATCAAGAGTTTTCTTTGCTTTTAGGGACAAATGTTATTCCCTTCGAGCTTTTGACTCTTTGGCTGCAAAAGCAACTACCTCAGCTGATTAGAAAAAAAGAGCTCAACTTCATTCTCTACCTCCCTCGATTGGCCTATGAGCTGGAAAAAACGCCTTTTCCGCGTAGTATGGCTGAGCTTTCTGTGAAAGCTCGCATGCAACCACCCAGGACTTGGGATTCTCCCATGGGCAAGGTAGAGGTTGTAGATGTGTTAGTGGTCCCCACTGATTTTTTAGTCAAGAGTTTACTGCCCAAGGAACAGTCTGAGTTTCGTTTCACTTTCTTGCGGGATGCTCCTCATAATTTGGTGAGTTTTCAGGAAAAGATCACTCAAAGTTTGCTGATAGAGATCCGTTCCCCCAAATAAAAACAGGGGAACTTATTTCAT
This sequence comes from SAR324 cluster bacterium, assembly GCA_002401295.1. Classification (GTDB taxonomy): domain Bacteria; phylum SAR324; class SAR324; order XYD2-FULL-50-16; family XYD2-FULL-50-16. The sequence goes on from NVSR01000129.1 coordinate 7,909, forward strand.
TCCGAATCATTTACCATTGCAGGTCCTGATCTTTTTTCCAGTGCCCCTGCAGTGTTTCAGCTTCCAGAGCCTGGTCTAGGTTTTGAAGAAAACGGCTGCGATCGACCTCAAAAGCTCCCAGACTTTTGAGATGGCTCGTTGGGATCTGACAGTCAATAAAAGAAAAATCCCACTCTGTTAACTGTTTGGATAAGGTCGCTATGGCGACTTTGGATGCATCCGGGCGTAGAGAGAACATAGATTCCCCAAAAAAAGCCTTACCCAGGGAAATCCCATAAAGCCCTCCAACCAGTTCTCCCTGATAGTAGCTCTCTATAGAATGCGCATAACCCAGCTGATGTAGAATAAAATAAGCCTCAATCATTTCCTCTGTGATCCATGTCCCATCCTGACCTTCTCTAGGAGTTTCAGCACAGAGACGAACCACTTGGTTAAACTGTGTATCAAAGCGGACCGTAAACTTATCGGAACGTAGTATCCTCCGTAATGATTTGGAAATATGGAATTCTTGTGGATTGAGCAGCAATCGGGGGTCAGGTGACCACCACAAAATAGGTTGGTCTGCTGAATACCAGGGAAAAATCCCCATACTGTAAGCCAGTAAAATACGATTGGGACTCAAATCACCCCCAATTGCCAGTAGTCCTTCAGGCTCGGCTTCGACGGGGTTGGGGAAGATATAATCCTCACTCAGTTGGTAAATGGTCATGGAGTTGCTATACTAAATAGTTGTGTTGGATTATTGAAATCACCTAATTTTTAATCAAAATAAGTTGAGCCGTAATCATTAGAAAAACTTAAATTTTTTCAATATCTTAGAACCTTTCAACTTGATTATTAAGGTTACTCATTAAAATAGTGAAGCACGAATTCCTCAAGAAATCTACCTACTCGCCGAGAGGGTAATCAACCATGCACTTAGCATTGGTGCTTCCTGCGAATAGCTTTATTATTTCGAATCAAGAGGTATTATGGAAACAGGAATAAAAAAGAGACGGGTAGGAAAGGAAATAAAACCTCTTCAGAAGAACTTGATCAAGCGATGCAAGATTACTTGAGGAGAGGCGGTAAGGTGAGGAAAATCATCACTGACTGGGTGGAAAAAGACCCTCTTTTTACCATGAATTAAAAAAGTCTAATTAGTTTTCAAAGGAAAAACCTTGCTTCAAAGGCTGTCGGATTGTAAGAACTGTTTCATTACCTTACGATTATTACCAACCGACTTCTCTAAAATTAGCCGGGAGATCTTATCAATTTGAAGCCGGAAACAGATGAGCGACTTTTCTTGTGACCTACCTTTGGAATCTCAGTTGGAAGTTTTCCATCCTATGATGGTAGATGTGATAAAAAAAGTAACCCTTCAATTCTCGCAGTCTATCAAGGTGGATCTTTCCAGCAGTAACTGGTGGCTGATTCAAGACGTACGTACGAAGGCCGACCTGAGCAGGCCCCATACGCTGGAAACTCTTTGGCAAGACTTCCAACAATATTTCCAGCAGAAAAAGGACTTATATCTTTTTTTTGAAGAACCCATTTTGGGTATTGTCGCCAAAAAAGCTCAGTTTTGGGTCTTCTTTGAGCCGAGGATGGCAGCTTCCTACTTCCAGCGACAAACGGAAAGACCGAAAAATTTCAACCGCACAGGCATTAAAAAGTTCCCCCCCTTGGCACTGGTACCGGGCTTAACCCAGAAAGTTCACGCCCTTACCCGCGTCAAAGAAGGACGGGCAATGAATAATCTGAAAAAACTGGAAGAGCTCATCACAGTGGCAGATGCCTATTTGCCGACAGAAGCAGCACAGTATTTCACTGGAACCATTCGTAAAATCCTAGTATTATTCACCCTTACGGAAGTTCAACTCCTCAAAAAAGATATTACGAATGCAGGGGTTTCCCCACTACTACTGGAAAAAAGATTGGAGGCCATTTTTCGAGTTTGTGTGCGCCTCTACTCTATCAAAAACAATGACCAAGAACGAGAGGTCTTACGCAAGCTCGTCTCACCCAAGATTATCATTCGCCGAAAGGCCTTAGAAGTCGTGGAAAGGAGATTATCCAAGGACGTAGGATAAGCCCTCCTGAAATTATCTCTTGACGAGAAGAGGTAGCTTGCCGGAAATAGGGAGGTTATTCACCCTGGTGATATTTCTTAATTTGAAAAGAAGGTAAAGGTTATTCATGCAGTTTATTGTCGTGCGCTATGCCGAAATTGCCCTGAAAGGGGGAAATCGGGATTGGTTTGAAAAGATGCTCATTAATAATATCCGTAAACACCTTAAAAAAATTGGTTGGACAAGGGTAACAAAAATCCATGGTCGAATCATGGTTGAGGTGGAAGGGGAGCAAGATCGAATTAGTGAGATAATGCGCAATATTCCGGGGATTGCCAACTTCAGCTATGCAACTTCATGTGATCATAACATGGAAACCATAGGAAAGGCCGGGGTAGAGTTACTGAAAACCTATTTTGAGCAAAATAATAAAAGCTCCATAAGTTTTCGAGTCTATGCAAAGCGTAGCAGTAAGGACTTCCCTATGAATTCTCCCAAATTAGCGGGAGAGCTGGGTGGCATGATGCTGGATCAATTCCCCCAGTTACAGGTTCAATTGAAAAACCCAGAGCTGACTCTCGGTATTGAAATTTGGCACAATGAGCGCTCAATCGTTTATTTGGAAAAAATTCAAGGCATGGGTGGATTGCCTGTGGGATCTTCCGGCAATGTCATCTCTTTCTTGAGTGGTGGGATTGACAGCCCTGTTGCCAGTTGCATGATGATGAGACGAGGATGCAAAACTATTTTTCTGAATTTTCACTCCTATCCTTTCATTGGAGAACAAAGTCGGGAAAAGGTGATTGATTTAGTAACCCACCTGAGTCGCTATCAACCCAAAACAACACTCATCATTGCTCCTTTCACCAAAATCCAAAAGGCTATTAAGGACAATTGCCGTGAGAAATATCGCACCATTCTTTATCGCAGAATGATGTACCTCATTGCTGAAAGGATCATAGGAAGGTACAGGGTTTCCGCCTATGTGACGGGTGAAGCCGTAGGACAGGTTGCTTCACAAACACTGAAGAACTTAGCTTGTACGGAAGCCGCAGCCTCACTTCCGGTTTTGCGTCCTTTAATCGGAATGGATAAGTCTGACATTATCGAACGAGCTAAGGAAATAGGTACTTATCCAATTAGTATTCAGCCCTTCCCCGACTGTTGTACTGTTTTTCAACCCAAAAAGCCGGAAACTCAAGGCAAACTTGAACTTGTGGTGGGTGAAGAAGAACGATTCGATTTTGAGTCTTTAATTGATGAGGCTGTTGAAAACCTGGAGATCATCACCATGGAAAGTAGTATTCAAGAAAAATTCTGGGACTAGCCTAGCCTCATTCCCATGCTTCCGCATGGGAATGCAGCTGCTTCATGCTTGTCATTATCCACTCCGAACATCGCCAGTCTTACAGTACATACCAATCCCCCCTAACACGCTAAAGTACAAAGACAGCCCCTACAAAAACGGTAGTGCCGAGCTACGCCCCAGAGGAACAGTTTAAAAGAGTATTAAGTACGTCATTCTTTCATTATAATGACAGTCAAGCTGGGTTTTATAAAACTTGGGGGATACTCACCCCTCTCTCATGTACCTGGTTATCTTACTTTTTCTAGAGCATCCCTCCATTTTGAATCTTGAACTCAAGATTCTAATGCTCGATAAAATGGAGTGATATATTTTTTTTCTATAAACTGCTCCAGTGTTGTCGATTGATCCATTTTTTGCTTTCTCTGACGCTGCCACTGTTTCCTAATTTTGGGATTCACAAACAACTGGTCCCTAATATCACTAACGGTTTCATCTATTGTGATACACACTAGTCCCTCCATAATTTGTTCGGTTTGAATGTTAAGTCCCTTAAATCAGTAAAAGCTTCTATAGAGGATTTAATTCGCAGGTCATGGAATTCTCCTGTACGAAGTTTTTGAGTGAAGTATAACAGAAGTTCTCTAGAGTTTCTATTTTTTTTGAAGAGTTTTCAGGAGAACTGTAGTCTTTCTTAAACATTATGATAAAAAGGTTCTTACCAAATGATAGCGTCTTCTGCTACCTTGGTTAGATCTAAAAAAGAGAGAAGTAATAAGGGGCCCCCTTATTATGGATATTGAAAAACCTGTAAATCGGTAACTAATAAGACAGGTATTCTTGTCAACTACCCCACGGATAAATCCGGGGGCTTGTGGGGCAACTCATAAGCCGTGTTGACCAGCTTAAGTTTTTCAAAAACTACGTTACCCTGGTGATCTTACCCTGGAGTGCTTGCCAGCTCCAGGCTCTAAGGTTGGATGTTAAACAGACTGAGGGTATAGGTCAGTGCATTCAGTGTAAAAAGCCCT
>NVSR01000130.1 GCA_002401295.1 SAR324 cluster bacterium
ACCAAGTTTTTCCTTATTTACTCGTTCGCAGTTTGAAACCTAAATCTCAAACCGCTAGTTTTCTTATAGCTGGTTTTATTTTTGTTTCAGTCCTATTCTGTTTTCAAGGAATTTTCTTCGATCATATGCACCTTGTTTTAAAAAGCAAGGGTTTCTCGAAGCGATTTTCGAAGCTAACTTAGTTTCGATAATCATGTCAACCAAAATTTTTTACTTTATTTCAAGCCCATTCTGATTTTTTTGAATCGTGCATTTTTTGCTTCCGATTCGATTGCTCAGTAAAACTATCTGAGCAGCTTTTCGTTGTCAACCGTTTGTTTTCAGTCTTTTTTAGAGCTGTTTAACTAGCGGCATTGTTTAGCAACAAAGAAGTAACTTTCTTCTATTGGCACTGAAGGGTCAAGTTTTTTTTGATTTTTTTACGTTTAGTCATAATTACAGGATTTTACAAAATTTCTCTCAGAAATAGAACCTTCAACCAGGCTTTTCCCCTCGCTTGGCAGAGTCATTGCTTTAAATACCTCTAATATAGAATCCCAGAATAAAAAGTTCTCATGTTTTAAAACTAAACACCGATAAGGGAATATTAAGGACTCAACCTTAATCCCAGGAAAAGTGAGAAACGCATGGACTCGATAAAGATAGGTAGGAGGTAGGAATGAAATCAATAATCCTAAAAACCACCTTGGAAAAGGCAGTATTCCTAGCAGAAACGACGAAGACTAATCATGAAATTTCTATTCGTGACTTGGGGACATTTTATATTCAAGAAAACAATGTGCTGTTACGAACGATACAAGGAACAATACGTCACATTACCAAGGAAAGCCTCGAATTCCACTTCAAAGAGCTAACGAACCTCGAACCTCGATTCCAAGAGTTGGCTAGTTAGACGAATACGACAATGTTGAAAACAATGATACTCAACTTTGTCGAATCCCCAGCCTCCCTACAAGTTAGAGCAAATCTATACGTAAAAAGAGAAAATTGCCTTCTAATAATTCTATAGATGTGCAATATGGACCACTGAATGACGCAGCTGCCTTGCGTTGTCCTTCTTTTTACTTGCTCATAGAACTTCAATATCCCCCGATAACATCAGAGGTCTTAATATTATGGATAGTTTTATCATAGCCCGTGTCTTTCACATTTTGGGGGTTGTTTTCTGGATAGGTGGGGTTGCAATGGTGACCACGATCCTAATTCCAGCAACCCAAAGATTAAAAACGCCAGCAGAAAGAGTCAGATTTTTTGAGACTGTGGAGCAAAGTTTCGCATGGCAAGCTCGAGTAACGACTTTGATTACAGGGCTTAGTGGATTTTATATGCTGGATTATTTGGATGCTTGGCACCGCTATCAATCTGCTGAATACTGGTGGCTCCACGCAATGACCCTTGTCTGGGTAATATTTACACTCATGTTGTTTGTCTTGGAGCCTTTAGTCCTGCATAAACTTTTTCAGAAAAAAGCTCAAAAGGACCCTGTTGGAACTTTTGCTCTCATTCAACGACTCCACTGGTTCTTACTCTCTCTGAGTTTGATTGCTATCGTGGGTGCTGTTGCGGGTTCTCATGGATGGGTATTCTTCCAATAATGATGAGGCAGGCTTCTCCTGCTTCCGCCCCTAATAGCCCCTCTCCCAATAAAAACCGATACCCACCCCCTCAATATACTCCTGGGACTAATGGCGCTAGCTTAAGCACATTGTCATTTCAACCGACAGGCGTGTCGCAATTAAGAAAATAGTTTTTTTTGCTGTTTTTCAGGGTAGCCCATAGTATTCGACAGGCTGAGTTTTTGCTTTTATTTTAGCGACCGATAGATCTCTCAGTGGCTCCATTCTTTCGGGATGACGAGAGGGGCATTTTTCCTTCAAGTTAGCGTCATTAAACTCCTGGGACTAGGTGCCAGGATACCAGATTCAAGTTTAGCGGTTAATCGCCTATCATTGCTAGAATACTGTTCTGGTTTCCATTAGTTTTCCCCATAAAATAAAATATTCATCTCCTGTTACTTAGCAAAAAACAGTAAAAAAAAACTTGTTATTGATGGAACACTGTTCTACGATGTTTTAAATTTTAAGCCATAGCTCACTTAACATACTGAACAAAAAGACTTCTGTTGATATTTTCCTTAGATACCCTCAGATATAGCCTGATAAATTGTTTAGGTTGGGGCAAAGATAGCACGACTGAGTTCTTATTATCTTAAGTTAGAACATCGTTCTGAATTTAAACCTTCACAGATAAGCTCAAACTATGACTCCTGTAGAACGCATTAAACAATGCCGGGAAAGTACAGGAGAAAGCAGTGCCAAAATTTAGTTGAGCTTGTTTTTTTGGCAACCTGAATTTCCAAGAAAGAAGCGATGAACCAGAATCTAATTTCTAAGCAACCATTAGGGCATCATGCACCTAATATTGGTGAAATGTTATTTGAGAACTGTAATCAGTATGGGAAGTTAAAGGCATTTGGGGAAAGAGAGCAAGGGAACTACCGTTTCCGGACTTGGAGAGAATTCGGGAATCACATTTGTGATTTTTCTGCTTTTTTACAAAAGAGCGGAGTACAACAGGGACAAAAAGTAGCTTTTATCACATCAAACAATTATTCCCGGCTGGTTGCAGAAATGGCAGTAATGTCTTGCGGGTGTATCAGTATCCCTATTTTTGTTGCCTATTCCGATGATTTTTTAACTCAACTTTTAGAATTTTCACCAGTCGACTTGCTAGTCATAGAAAATCAGGAAAAGTTGTGCGGATTACCTCCCCATGTAATTCCACCAATGACGATCTTACTGGAGAAAGGGGGAGCCTCAATCGGAAAGACCAGCAAAACAGACATCAAATACATGGCGGAGATTCTTTCCCCACAGGCAGATGTTCCCTTTGCAGCAAAACAGTTCCGCAGTATCCACCCTGATGTGTCCTCTAATGATTTGGCAATGATCATGTTTACCTCAGGAACCACCAGTTTCCCTAAGGGAGTTCAGTTAACCCACGGGAATATATTATCTCAACAAAAAGCACTCCAGCAGCTTTGGAAGACAAAGCCGGGAAGGCGGTTTTTATGCTACCTTCCCTGGCATCATAGTTTTGGCGGGCTTTTTGAGCGTTTTTTTGCCCTCTATTCCGGTGGCTGTCTCGCAGTGGATGATTCCAGAGGGAAGTTCTTAGACAAACTTTTTGAAAACTTCGCCGACATCAAACCCCACATCTATTTTAGTGTCCCCAAGGTATACCAGGATATAGTTACAAAAACACTGATCGATAAAAAGGCGGACGAAATGTTCTTCCACAAAGAGTTGGAGTTTGTTTTCACAGCAGCGGCTCCACTAACCTCAACTATATCTAATATATTCAAGGCAAAGAATGTTCCTGTTGTAGAAGGCTGGGGGCTGACTGAAACATCACCTTGTTGCACTTTAACACCCTTATCCCTTGAACGTCAGCCTGGAGTCGTTGGTTTTCCCATTCCAGGGGTTGCCATTAAACTGGGTGAAGAAGATGAAATTTTGGTTAAAGGCCCTAATGTGATGGGGGGTTACTACAACAATCCGGAAGCAACGGCAAAAGTATTCACTAAGGATGGTTGGTTTAAAACCGGGGATATTGGTGGGATCACCGATCAAGGAGTTAAAATCATCTCGCGTAAAGACAGGATGTTTAAACTGAATAATGGTGAAAAAGTATTCCCTTCCACCATTGAAGAGGCTGCGAAAACTCAGTGTATTTATATTAAAAATATCTATGTAGGCGGTAAAGGGCAGGTCTACCCTCATGCTTTAGTTTTTCCCAATCAGGAGCTTCTGCAGGCTAAAGAGGTAAAGAACCCAGAAATGGAAGATTGTGCTTGTCCTAAGACCCTCCCTGATCATGCAGCATGCCTAGCCAAATGTATCCAAGAGATAAATCAGCTGAATAACAAAAGATATGAACATATTACAAAAGCAATTTTAGTTGACCAGGAACTTATGCTGGAAAGGGGGGAACTCACTCCTTCTCTGAAAATGGTTCCCAGGATTATTGAGGAAAATTTCCAGCAACAACTTACCTGCTTGGAGGGAGATCAGCTGAGTGGGCTTCCGGTAGATAGCAGAGTGATTCCAATCGGAAAGGAATGAGCACGTATTTAGTCAATCTTCAACAGGGTACTCGATGAAATTAAAACAACTATCGATTGAAATCGAAAATTCGCCTGGCAGACTTTATGGCATCACCAAAATTTTAGGTGAGGCGGGCATTAACTTAAAAGCCTTGAGTTTGGCAGATACAACCTCCTTCGGACAACTCAGAATCCTAGTATCTAATCTGCCTGAAGCCCGCCGCTTATTAATGAAGTTACAAGTCCCCGCCAAGGTAGATGAAGTCGTAGCCGCTGAAATCACAGATCAGCCTGGAGCCTTAGCTAAGCTATTAAAAGCATTGTTGCAGACTCGTATTAGTGTGCAGTACATGTACGCATTTACTGGAGGTGAGAGTAATAAAGCCATTATGATTTTCCATTTTTGCGATGTGGACAGAGCTGTTCAGGTTCTGCTCGACCATGGCATTAGCTTATTGAGCGCCAAAGATTTTGGGATTGTCGAATCCAACTAAAGTATAGGCACAATCTTGGGCCCCCAAAAGAGAGCGAACCTTTCCCGAATTATGTAGTTATGAAGGATGAGCGATGAAAAATACGAAACAATTTACTCCCCGATCTTTTGCCATCGTTGGGGCAGGTCCCGTTGGATGTATAGTGGCCGCCTTTTTGGCTAATGCGGGATATGAAGTGACTCTATGTGATGTGGTTCCAGAGCTGATCAGTCCAGCAGCAGATCGTGGAATCATTTTAGAAGGTGCGGAAAATCTGCAGGCCAAGGTCACCCGAACCTGTAACAGTGTGGAAGATCTGGCTGAGTATGACCCGGATGTCATTATTATCGCAGTAAAGTCAAATCTCAGTTCACTACTCGCATCCTCTATTGCCAGCTTCCAGCGAGAAGGCATGTATGTTCTCAGTTGGCAAAATGGGATTGATACAGAATTGGAAATGGTTCCAGACTTGGGCAGGAAAGCGGTTTTGAGAGGTGTCGTCAACTTGGGTTGCGGATTAAAGTCTCCCTGTCATGTTACTATTCCCTTCCATCATGCGCCTCACTTTATCCAAGCACTAGATCCAGAGTCCGTCGTTGCATCCATCGGTATTGCAGATGCCTTCAGCAAAGCGGGCCTATTGACAGAGAATACTGATAATATTGTTTCTCTTGTCTGGAGAAAATCAATACTCAATGCCTGCATGAACCCAGTTTGCGCACTCACGGGACTCACAATGGCTGAAGCCATGGGAGATCCGGAAGTTCTAAATATCGTTGATCAGCTAGTCAAGGAATGCGTCAAGGTAGCCAGGGCCAACGAAATTCAACTGGGATGGGGCTTCTATCCCTATGCCATAGAGTACATGAGTAAAGCGGGGCATCATAAACCCTCCATGCTGGTTGATATCGAAACGCGCAGAAGAACTGAGATCAATTTCATAAACGGGCAATTTGTAAGATATGGAAAACAGGCCGGGATTGAAACCCCCTATAACTTGATGATCATGTCTCTGGTAAAGGCTTTGGAAAACAAGCGTCGGCAGGAATTATTCAGTTAGTAGGTATATTGCGTATTTTTTCCAATGGGGGAGTTGGAAATAAAAACATGAATTAACCGGGAAACCACTATCAAAAAAAGGGAGAATTGAATGTCAGAGAAGACCGTTAAAGAGATTTCAAAGGTTTGTGTCATAGGTTCTGGAACTATGGGTGCCGCTATTACACAGCATTTTTTAATGAAAGGTCTCTCAGTTACGCTACTGGATCTCAAGCAAGAATTTTTAGATCGGGGATACAAGAATATCAGCACATCTCTAGATGAGGCTGTAAAACGGAGAATTATTTCCGAAGAGAAAAAAGCAAAACTACTACAAAACCTTGTTTGCACGACTAGCTATCAGGATATTGCCGATCGTGAATTTGTTGTGGAGGCTGTTTTCGAGAATTTCAAGATTAAGCAGGATGTTTTCCTGGAAGTTGAGAAGAATGTTTCCTCTGATTGTATCATTGCCAGCAATACTTCTTCTTTTTCCATTACAGAGCTAGGATCTGTAATGGAGAAACAAGAGCGTTTTCTCGGGGTTCACTACTTTTTTCATGCCGCCAAGAATAAATTGATCGAAATCATCCCCGGGCAGAAAACCTCCCAAAGCACTGTAGATAATCTCCAAAGTTTTTATTTTTCCAAAGATAAGGCACCTATTATTGTCAAAGATGTTCAGGGCTTCGCTATCAATCGATTTTTCGTACCTTGGCTGAATGAAGCAGCCCGACTGCTTGAAGAGGGACTGGGTAGTATTTCATTTATCGACCAAGTCGCAATGAAAACCTTTCAGGTAGGAATGGGACCTTTTGCCTTAATGAATGCCACAGGTGTTCCCATTGCGATGCATGCGGCACAAACATTAGCTGATACCTTTGGCCCCATGTATGAGCCCTGTGAAAAACTTTGCAAGCAAGTAGAGTTGGCAATAGATTGGGATTGTGAATCTACTGACAGCCCCAAAAATGACGAACAGCAGATCAAAGAACGACTCTTAGCCATGTCTCTAGGTGTAGCAGCTCAGCTAGTGAGCGAGGGTGTGACTGATGTGACGGATACAGACCTGGGTGCTCGGTTGGGACTCCGCTGGCCTGTCGGTCCCTTTGAATTAATGAATCAACAGGGTTTTGGTGAAATAAAAACCATTGTAGAGAAGGTTTTTAAGACATGGGATCAGCCACTACCCAGTATTTTTAACTCTACAGAGCCAAGTAAGGGATTCAGCATCGAGCATGTTAAAGCTCATCAAATCGGCAATACAGGAGTTATAGAATTCAATCGCCCTGATGCGATGAATGCGCTGAATGAGATCGTAGTGGCGCAACTTTCCGCTTGTTTCGACCAATTGGATCAAAACTCGGAGATTGAAAAAATTATTCTCTTCGGACGAGGAAAAGCCTTTGTAGCGGGTGCCGATATTAAATTTTTCGTTGATAACATTGCCGCTAAGGACCTTGAGCGGATTTATAGCTTCACTGAATTCGGACAAAAAGTCTTAGCTAAAATTGAAAATTCCAGCAAGCAAACTATCGCTTATCTGGATGGATTGGCACTGGGTGGAGGTTTAGAGTTAGCCCTTGCCTGTCAACATCGAGTCGCCACAAAGAAACTCTTTCTGGCCTTCCCTGAAACAGGAATTGGGATCTACCCCGGACTAGGCGGGACTCAACGCACCACGAGATTAATTGGCAAAGGTTTGGCAAAATACCTCATTGCCACGGGTAATGGCTTAGGAGCGGAACAAGCGCTGGAATATGGATTAGTCGATACTATCATTCAGAGTTTTGCTGATCTGAAGGATATTGCTCAAATATCCGTAGATAGTCAGGCAAGCCCATCCATCAAAGATTTTGCAGAGAATGCATTTAGTTCCTTCAACGGAGAGTTAAGTCCTGAATTATTCAAGCAAGAGATCTTCCAAAAGTATCAAAAAGCACTTTCCAGAAAAGCGCCTCTGGCACTGCAAAAAGCTATGGAACTCATTGAAGATGGGGCAGAGCTTGATCTTGAGGAAGCATTACAACTGGAAATGAAAAGTCTACATTGGATTTTCTCTACCAGCGATGCCAAAAGCGGTCTGGAAGGAATCATATATCGAAAAAAAGTCAGTTTCGAAGGTAAGTAAAAAGATAACCTCCCCATTTCATGTAGATGGGGAGAACTCTACCCTCCCAAAGTAATGTGAGAGTCCTTCTAACAACCTCCAAGGAAAGCTAGAGATAATGGATGCTTATATCGTAGAAGCAAAACGAACTCCAATCGGTCGTTCTCATCAGGATAAAGGAATACTACGGAACATTCGTGCCGATGAACTTTTGGCCAAGTTGATGACATATTTTGCCAAAGAAGTGATCCCTGCAGAAAAAGTGGATGATGTACTCATTGGCTGCGTGGGACAACACCTGGAGCAAGGAAAGAATCTAGGCCGCCTCGCGGGACTATTAGCGGGCTTTCCTGAAAGTGTGCCGGCAACAACTATTAATCGACTTTGTGGTTCTAGCTTGCAGGCCTTTAATTTTGGAGCGGCAAACCTGGAATGTGGACAGGATGCCATCATCTTGGCCGGAGGGGTAGAGCACATGCATCACGTGCCGATGCTGGCTGCTCTTGATTATCATGAAGAATTGTTAAAACAATATGAATTTCCCTTCAATAATATGGGATTGACGGCAGAGAAAGTCGCCAAGGCATACGAAATCAGTCGCCAGGAGCAGGATGAATTTGCTCAGGAAAGTCACCGCAAGGCAGTCAAGGCACAAGAGTCAGGATATTTTGACACGGAAATTCTGGGAATCCAAGTTGGTTCGGACTTAGTTACACAAGACCAGAGTCCTAGAGGCAATACGACTTTAGAACGTTTGGGAGAGTTGAAAACCATCTTTATGGAAAAGGGTACTGTCACAGCTGGTAATAGTTCTCCCTTAAATGATGGTGCCAGTCTGACTTGTCTCGCCAACGCAGCAAGCTGTAGGGAACTTGGTTTAAAAAAACGAGCTCAAGTGATTGGTTTTTCAGTAGTTGGTTTAGATCCAACGATGATGGGCATGGGACCTGTACCAGCCGTACAAAAATTATTGCAACGACAAAGAATGACTGTGGATGATGTCGATCTGTTTGAGATCAATGAGGCCTTTGCCAGTCAATCCATCGCCAGTATTCGGGAGTTAAAGATCCCCACAGAAAAAGTGAATCCGGCTGGTGGTGCCATTGCCTTAGGACATCCTTTGGGATGTACGGGGACCCGGCTCATTACAACATTACTGCACAATCTGGAGCGACTGGATCAAGAAGTCGGTGTGGCAGCAATGTGTATCGGCCATGGCCAGGGAATTGCGACAATGATTAAAAGGGGATAAATATGGAACGAAGTATTCGGGAAAAGGTAAATCGCCTGCTAGAGCGCATGCACAAAACACCTCAGTATCCCACACAGGGAGCGACTCTCTTCGTTGATTTGGAAAAGAGAGAAAGCCAAAGAGCTTATCTACCCCAAAAAGTTGTTACCACCTTTTTGGGTGGGCGAGGGGCTAATATGTATTTGCTTTACAACTTACTGCTGGAAGAAAAAGAGGCACTGGACCCAGAAGTTCCCTTGATTTTCGGATCGGGAGTCTTGACTAGTACGGCTTCTTGCGCCACCAGGGGAAATTTCACCAGTTGTTCTCCAGACAGCCATGCCATTTTGGATACTAGTGGAGGCGATTATTTCCCTTCTTTCCTCAAACGACATGGTTATGATCACCTCGTGCTTTACGGCAAGAATGCTCAGTGGACACTCTTAAAGATCAGCGGCGATCAGATTGATTTCCTGGATGCCACTGGTTACTTGGGTATGAACAACCTGGAATTTGCAGAAACAATTGAAAAAGACTTTGATTGTAAAGAACGCAAAGACATGGCGATGGCCAGAATCACCAGTGCCGGAGAAAATCTGGCTCTGAATAGCGGCATCATGGGTGGCATCAAAGCCATTTGGGCTCGTGGAGGTGGTGGTGCCAAAATGGGATCCCTGGCTTTGAAAGGAATCATGGTCTACGGCAAACCACCCGCCATTGAACTGAGTGATGCCTTCAAGGAAGCCAATAAAAAGATTCGTAAAAAAGTCTTATCTACCAGTGTGATTCGCAATGCACTCAAGAAAGTAGGAACTCCCTTTCTCTACAAACCCAGTAGAGTTCTGGGGGCACTGGGAACCAAGAACAACCAGGAAACCGGTTGGTATGAAAGTTTGGATGCGGACAATTTTGATCCCTATCGGCCTGGTATGGATGGTTGCTTTAAATGTCCAGTACGTTGTCGTGCCAAGAATGACATGACCCCCGAAGGTAAGAGTGGCTGGGGAGCCAACGCATTGAAAGGTTTGACGGGAAATGCCAGTTATGACAAAGCACAAGCGGAAATCGAACACAAGCACACGAAAAAATATAAGGGCATTCACAATGACAATGTCTTTGATAAATATGATAAAGGTGATGGTCCAGAATATGTGACAGTAGGTAAATTTGGTCCTAATATTGGCTTGAGAGAACCAGAGCATATCCTAAGATTAAACAATATTCTTAATGACTTAGGTCTAGATTCAGCCAGTACGGGGGGAGCGATTGGCTGGGCACTTGAATTATTTGAGCGAGGTATCATCACTCTGGAAGATACGGGAGGCCTGGATCTTTCTTATGGTAACTATGAAGCAATTGAACGATTGCTCTTCATGACGGCCAAGCGAGAAGGTTTTGGTGATGTGGTTGCCGACTCAGGACGAGCAGTTGAATACGGCAAATATCCTGAAGAAGCCTTGAAATATCGAATGACCGTCAAAGGTCTGTTCCAATCCGATCCTCATGACGCACGAATTTTGAAAGCTTTCGCCCTCGGGCTTTCCGTTGCCACAAGAGGTATGGATCACCTGAGAAATCGCGCTACACTGGAGATCAATGCTCGCATCAATGATGATCAAGCATTCAAAACAGCTCTCTACGGAGGTCTAGTCTCCCCCGAACCCAATAGTTATGAGGGAAAGGAATATGCGGTCAGACGTTGTGAAGATATCTATGCGGCAGGCGATGCTGTCGGTATGTGCCGGTTCGATACACAACTATTTAACTCCCCGAGTCTTCCCAATGGCGAAGATTTTTCCGCTCAAATCAAAGAGCTGACAGGAATTGAGTTTACGGAAGCTCAGATTATTGAAGTGGGAAAAAATATTACGGGTTTAGAGCGTATGATCAATTTCAGACTGGGATTGCGTGGCAAGGATGATACCCTGCCTCGTCGCTGGTTCGAAGAAGGCAATACTTCCGGTCCTTTTAAGGGAGAAAAAATTGAATATGACAAGTATGAAACAATGAAAGCACGCTTCTACCAGATCACCGACCTGAATATTGAGGGGACGGCAAAACTGGATTGGCATGAAAAATTGTCGAGTATCACAACTGGTTTTGCTATTCGTGTCACACTGCCTCAAGATTTCCCTGGTGCCCCGGAACAGGCAGTGATTATTGATGAATATATAACTAATATCAACGAATTATGGGAAGCACTACGTAGAAAACTACCGGAAGCAAGTTCACTATTTGATGATCTATCTCTGTCGATAGCCGTGAATGATCAAATGATTCTTAGTGGCGCAAATAGGGCTGCATTAAAAAATGGAGATCAAGTATCTTTGGTTCCAGCTCTTGCGGGTGGATGAATAATATCCAAAGGATAGCCTTACTTACCTGCTCTGTGATGAACCTTTGTTTCACTACAGAAGGCACAAAGAACACGAAGAAATATAAGAGAAGTAGTACAAAAACTGAATACAGCGAAAATTCGCTATTTTTTTTTGATGCTACTCTTAGTATTCGGCTGGTTTTGTTTTTGTGTTCTAAGAGGTTTTTGGGACTAAAAATTTTGGGGCAAACGTTCTCTCAAGCTGTAAAGGCCTGCAGAAGTTCGGGGAGGAAACCATTTGGGGACATGAGATGCCCCCAACTTATAAAGAAGAATTAACTCTTTTGGATTACTACAGACCAGGAACCGTCAGTAAGTTGCTTTTGCTCTAGGATCGTATGTCCTTCCAACTTAACAGAGTTGGGTACATTTTCGATGGGTGCTCCATCATCCAGTAGAATTGCTAAGGTTTGTCCTGCAACCATAGGAGCCAGGGCTAACTTAGTTTTCACAAAGTTCATTGGGCAGGAAACTCCTTTGAAGTCCTTAAAAACATCAGTTTCCGCTGCTTGCTCTATCGTCTCTAGGGGCGCTGCTTTGCTTTCTGCCACAGGTGCCTTTGCTTCTACTTGGGCAGTCGCTGATTGTGAGGCGGAAACTTTGAACTGCAAAGTATCATCCATGCCATCATAAAGCTCTTTCATTTGATCTGCTAATTCGTAGATCAATGCCTCCTGACTCAATAAAGCTTGGTCATCTTCTGCCTGAGCCAAGCTGATCAAAGCTTGGAAGCTCTTGGGAATCAATCCGGCTCGGATGAAATGCTGCTGGAACATCTCATAAGTTTTTGCCGGTGAATTGCTCTCAATGCCTCTAGTGACTAACAGGGAGTGAGCGGCATGGTGCAATACTTGGGCAAGAACTTGCTCTTTCGGATTACTCAGTGCCTCGCCAGACTCTAATTGCTTG
>NVSR01000131.1 GCA_002401295.1 SAR324 cluster bacterium
TTCGTTGAAGAGTCATGTCGCTGATCTGCGCTCTCTGGACCTTGCAGTTCGCTGAGGATTTCTGTTGCCAGTTGTTTTCCCAATTCAACTCCCCATTGATCAAAGGAAAAAATATTCCAAAGGATTCCCTGAACAAAGACTTTATGTTCGTAAAGAGCAATGAGACTCCCTAAAATTTCCGGCGTCAACTGTTCAGCCAAAATACAGGTTGAGGGTCGATTGCCGAGAAAACTCTTGAAAGGCAACAGCGCATCCTTCACGCCTTCAGCTTGCAACTCTTGCACACTCTTACCAAAGGCCAAGGCTTTTTGTTGGGCAAAAAAGTTCGCCATTAACTTGGGATGATGATCACCCATTTCATGTAGAGGACGAGCAAAGCCGATAAAATCACAGGGAATCAACTTTTTCCCCTGGTGGATGAGTTGGTAAAATGCATGCTGCCCAGTGGTTCCGACTTCTCCCCAAATAATGGGGCCCGTCTGATAGCTCACTAATTCCCCATCACGATCGACTCCTTTTCCGTTGCTCTCCATATCCAGCTGTTGCAGGTATGCCGGAAAATGATGGAGGGACTGGGAATAAGGGAATACGGCATGGGTTTCCGTGCCCCAAAAATTATTATACCAGATACCGATCAGGCCTAAAATAACGGGTAGATTTTTCTCCAGGGGACTCGTCTGAAAATGTTGATCCATCTCATGGAAACCAGCCCGCAAGCGGTGAAAATTTTTGATCCCCAAGGATATCATGAGTGGAAGACCAATGGCTGAAGTCACTGAATAGCGTCCACCAACCCAGTCCCAAAAAGGAAACATATTTTCCGACAGAATGCCGAATTCCCGAACCTTCTCAAGATTAGTAGAAACCGCCACAAAGTGCTGTTTGACGGCCTCTGGTGAGTTTAAATGCTCCAAAAGCCAATCTTTGGCAGTCTGAGCATTTGTCATGGTTTCTTGAGTTGTAAAGCTTTTAGACGCGATAATAAACAATGTTTCCTCGGGTTTCAAATCCCGCACTTGCTCAAAAAAATGACTGCCATCCAGATTAGAAACAAAGCGCAGAGTGATCTCACGATTGGAATAGGATTTAAGCCCCTCGTAGACCATTACCGGCCCCAAGTCGGAACCACCAATCCCAATATTCACGATATTCCGAATCCGCTTTCCCGTATATCCTCGCCATTGCCCCTGAGTCAGCTGCTCACAAAAATGCTCCATTTGTGCCAAAACCTGCTTGACTTGCGGCATAACGTTTTTGCCTTCAAAATCAACTGGGTCATCAGAGCAGTTGCGTAAGGCTGTGTGTAAAACAGCTCTATTTTCAGTTTGATTAATTTTCTCCCCCGCAAACATCCTCTTCATCTCTTTGGGTAACTCAACTGCTCTAGCTAAATTCAGCAATAAGGATAGTGTTTGAGACGTCAAAAGATTTTTAGAGAAATCAATGTAAAGCCCTGCCGCTTCCAATGAGAATTTTTGAGCTCTCTGTGGGTCTGCAGCAAACAAATCCTTTAAATGTGTCTGTTTGAAGCTATGATGGTGCCGTACTAAGGATTTCCACTCCTGTAAATCAATTATCCGCATGGGTGGGGGCTGAAGCTCTGAGTTGGAGTATTTTTAAAGTAACTAAAGAAACATTCAAGAAGTTTTATCAGAAAATTCATAAGCAGTCCAAGTGATTCAAAAAAAATTCAACTTACCAGCTGGGAGAAACCGGATTTGCTGTGTTTAGATTTTCCTTCTTTTAGGAAAAAGATTTGATTTTTTTCAGTTCATAGCTTATTTAGCGGGAGAGTTTTCTCCTTGAAGACAGCTACCGTTTTGTCCTTTAGCTCGAAATAGTAATGAATTTTTTTGATTTGTTTTTTTCCATACTGTTGACTGTTTTTATCCTGCAAGGCCTTGTATTAGGTACCTTGAGGGTTTTACTGACCACCTTTGGCATCTTGTCGGGCTTTCTGCTTGCAGAGTACGGCTATGAACAATATTATGACCTGAGCCTTCAGTATTTAAACGGTGTAGAGCAAGCTAAAATCGTCACCTATCTGGTACTTTTTGGTTTTGGGGCTTTGCTGGGCAAATTATTCGCCATGATAGTAAAAACACTGCGCCCTCCTATTCCCCCCTCCCCCTTCAGCCGCGTGATTGCTCTTTTCCTCGGCTTATTAAAAGGGGGATGTATCTGTTTGTTAATATTTTTTATTGTCAAAGGCTACATTCCTTCTTTTGTAGATGATCTGGATGCCTCCTTTTTTACTCCTTGGTTTCAAACAATAAGAGAGCTGATAAGTGGTACTAAATTTGCTTAACCTCATTATTAGCAACTTTCAAGATACCAAGTCTTAATCTCTCGTGCCCCCAGGATTCATGGCACTCATCCGCCTTTTGATAGCAGGTAGAGCTCATTCCTGCTTGTTGATACTATTTATTCTGTTCGCACTTAGTGGGTGCCAATTCAACTCTTTTCGCAACTTGCTTCCTTTCAGTTCTGAAAAAGAGAGCGAGATGGCAGCGGCTAAGTTTCAAAAGATCTATATCCAGAATTTTAGTGGACAGCGTTTCCAAGTAGTCCGTGATATTTTTCTGGACACCGTTGAGGAACAGGGACAATTCACTGTGACTGAGATTTTACCGAATCGCTTCGAAAAGCTAGTTGTCCTTCGTGTTCACGTCACAGATTATTCGATTTGGGAAAATGAAGAACTCGTAGCCACTGCGGAAGAAGGGGTCCTGAGCGAGGAAAAGTCTGCGGAAATCCTCATGAGGCGGAATGTTTTGATCGGTGCCAGGATTGCTCTTTTTGAAGCGAGTACGGGCAAAGCACTCTTTCGTCAGAATATTTCACAACCTTTCCAGCAGATCTATATTGGAACACAAGCGATTCAGCAAAGGCCGACTAAGCAGCAAGAAGTTCAAAGGATTATCCGATTGCTATCATCCAAAATTTTAGAGTCCATCTCGAAGGGAGAAAGACAAATCCCCCTGGAGTTAGAACGGGGCAAAGGTACTGGTTGGATTGCCACCTATATCTACGATGAGGGAAATCAGCGACTTTTAAAAGGGGTGAATTTAGCCAAAACCGGGGATTATGAGCAAGCAATTCTCATTTGGAGGCTGATCCTTTTTGGTCCTGAGCAGGGAGAAGAGGAAGAAAACTATTTACGAACTCGGGCGAGTGCCTTTTATAATTTGGGAGAAGTCTATGATCGCAAGGGAGACTGGTGGTATGCGGCCAAGATGTTTTCCAAAGCCAACCGCTTACAGCAGAAACTCAAGTACGCCCAATCTTGGGGGGATAGCATGCACCAATATTTGGCATTGGAGGAAGAAAAAGCTATCCTGGAACAAAGGAAAGGGGAAAAACGCCTGCGTAGGATTAACGAACGGGAGCTCTTGCGATATACACAACCCTCCACCATCGACAATCTGGAAAACAATGAAGATTTTCTCTTAAAGCCACGTGATCTCTGGCCCTTGGAACAACGTCTGAAAGAAAGACAAAGGGAGGAAGAAGATCAACTGCGTGAAGAACAACCAAAAGGATTGCAACCCACGGAACTGGAACCCCTGGAACCCAAGAGCTAAATAATTGCCTATACTTTTTCTTAAAAATTGATAAAAATCAGGCATTCTAGATACCAAGAAGGCAGGCTCAAACAGCCTGAAATTAAATACTCCTTTCAAAGGCGGAATATTTTGATGAAAAAAAACTTGAGGACTTCAGGATTAATCATTTTGCTCATCCTGTGTTTTGCTTCCGTTGCTTTGGCGGGTACCATAGGAAAAGGAAGAGCCACCATCTTTAATAATAATGAAGGATCGGCAAAAAGCCAGGCCACTCGTAATGCCTTACGCAATGCCGTGGAAAAAGGAGTCGGACTACTTTTGAACTCACAAACTGTGGTTAAAAACTGGGCAGTTTTGCGGGATGAGGTCTATTCCAGTGCTCAGGGCTTTGTTAAAAACTATAAAGTACTTCGTGATGAACGACAAGGTGATGTCTGGTTCGTTGAAGTGGACGCAGAAGTAGCGACAGTCAGTATTGAAAACAAGTTACAAGAACTTCGTATCTTACATCAAAAGATGGGAAACAAGCGGTTGATGGTAATTTATCACCCCTTGCACCCGAATGCTCTGGAAGAAACACATTCCTCTGTACTCTCTACTTTTACAGCAATTCAGACAGAGTTTAACCAGGCCGGTTTTCGTATCTTCGACCAGCAGTCCCTCGATAATGTTTATCGCAAACTCAAACAACGAGGCATGGCTCAATCCTCAGTGGCAGACTGGATGAAGATCGCCAATGAAAACCAAGTGGATATTTTGGTTGAATTTGAGATGCTAGCTTCACGGACTCGTAGGAATTCCCAATATCGTTTCAATGCAGCCAAGGTTAATATTCGTATGCGGGTGCATAACGTATCAACAGGGCGCTTGATTTCCAACAGACAATCTGAACAAAAGCAGTTTACCAGCGCCCGTGTGGGAAGCTTTGACTGGGAGAGTGACCTGAGTAAAGCCGGTATTCGCGCAGGGGAGACTGTTACCAAAGATACTATCTCTCAGGTTGTGAACTACTATAAAATGATTGGTGACATCGGGAATAGTTACTTCATCGTCTTCAAGAATTTTATCGAGGATGAAGAGGATAGCATCTTGGATGCCTTGGAGAACCTTGATGGTTTTCAGTCCCTGTCGGAATTAAAAAATACTCCGAATTTATTGGAAATTGAATACTTTTCCAATATGGAAAAAAGTAGACTACGCCGTAAAATCAGGCAAGCCTGTAAGCGCAAGGGAATCCGCATCCAGTCGAAGGAAATAGTGGGGAATCGCTTCGTTTTTGTAAAACCTTAACTTGAGGTAAAGGTTAAATTAGTTTATTCGGTGACAGTCCCTTAGCTTTTGGTGGAGCGACAGGGGTTTGCATCTGCTCCAGGATTTTCTTACGTAAAACTTGGATCGTTTCCCGATTTTCCCGCCTCTTGGTCAAGAGGCGGTTCCGTAATTGTTCCCTTTGCTGCGAACTACCTTGCTGAGCCAGAGTCTGCAGCTCCTGCCTAATCTCTTCTTCCTTTTTCTTTACTTCAATGAGTAGCTGGTAAATATTTTTTTGCTGAGTCGCTTCTTTTTTCTGCTGTTTTAGCAAGTCCATTAAAATTTTAATGCGCTGCCGAACCAGAATGTAATTGAGTTGTTGGTCTGTCGGATTTTCAGTTTTTTTACTGGAAAAACGTTCCTCTCTTTGCTGCCTATCCAGGAGATCCTTATAATAAACCAAGCTTTCTCGCAAAAGTGGTAAAGACTTTTGTAGTTCCTTTTCCTTTTCTGCCTGCCGGTAAAGGTTATTCCCTAGGTTAAACAGAGAATTCTCCGCCAACTTCTGATCTAAATCCTTACTATTTAATACTTCTTGTAGTAGGTTTTGAGCATCTTGGTATTTCTTTTGATGATGGTAAAGGTTCGCCAAGTTATATTTTAGCAAAGAAGATTCAGGCTTTTCTTCGACGGCTTGTTCCAACTGGGTCACCCAAGCCTCCTGGTTTACACCTTGGGAGTTCATTGCATCCAGGGCTCGTCTATCCTTACCACCTACCCAAATAGAGAAAGCGATAGCAAACACAGAGAGAATTCCAAAAATCCAAAGTAGATTTCGTTGCTGTAACATTTTCGGTTGACAGTTGGTGGTTATCAGTTGGCAGTTGATGGGACATAACTTCATTCAACCCAAGATAAGGCGCCCCTGCATACCCGCCTTAAAAGCCGATGTTTATTGTTTTGAGGTGGGTATATAGGCTACCCTCTTATTTGGTTTGGCTTCACTTAGCCGAAGTTATGGCCAACCTCAAAAATTCCTTCAGGTCTCCTAATTCATTGAAAAACCGTGAACTGTCAACCGATAACTGCCAGCCACCAATCGCCAACAGATTTCCCCTTCAATTGCGAAAAAGTATCGGCCTTCTTGACCGCTCTCTATGGAAACGTTAAGTAAAGATGATCTGTTCTAAACAGAAACCAGTGCCCAGCGAACCTAGTTAAGAAACTGGTTATGGGGCTCTGTATCTTTCAATTATTATCAGTTCACTGACATCACGGTAATTCCATGCCGCTGCTGAAAAAATTTCAT
Source organism: SAR324 cluster bacterium (assembly GCA_002401295.1). GTDB lineage: Bacteria > SAR324 > SAR324 > XYD2-FULL-50-16 > XYD2-FULL-50-16. The sequence goes on from NVSR01000131.1 coordinate 6,127, forward strand.
GACAAAAGGTCAATCCTCCCAAGGTACTATGCAGGTCAACTCTAATTTTAAGGACTTAGAGGAAACCCTAAAGTATCAGTTTCAGAACCCACAGTTACTGATTCAAGCCTTGACACACAAGTCCTATGCCCATGAACATCAACGGGAAAACAATGAACGTTTTGAATTTCTAGGGGATGCGATCTTACAATTTGTCACGAGTGACTATTTAATGAGTCGCTATCCCGAGCATTCCGAAGGCATGCTTTCCAAATTTCGAGCTGTTCTAGTTTCAGAAAAAGGACTGAGTGTGGTAGCCAAGAAAATTGACTTGGGCCGTTTTCTTCTGATCGGCAAGGGTGAAGAAGTAACGGGAGGCAGGGAAAAAAGCTCAATCCTCTCTGACGCTTTGGAGGCTATTTTGGCATCAATTTTTCTTGATAGCAAAGAGACGCATGGAGTCACGAAGATAGCAGAAATTATTCACAAACTCTTTGATCCGGAAATCAGTAATGCCGAAAAAACTTTCGCCACGATTGATTACAAAACGGACCTGCAAGAGTTTGTACAAAAGAATAAATTAGGTGAATTGAAATATAAAATCATAGAAGAACTAGGACCCGATCATGATAAGGAATTTGTCACGGCCTTAACGATTAATGATCAGGTTTTCGGAGTCGGCCGTGGTAAAAGTAAAAAAATATCCGAGCAGAATGCCGCTATTGCTTCTTTCAAGCAGTTAAAAAAGGAAAATGAAAATTAGATTACAAAAAGTAATTGCCAATGCAGGAATCGCCTCACGCCGTAAAGCTGAGGAGATGATTCAAATGGGCGAAGTCCAGGTCAATGGGCAGGTAGTCACCAAATTGGGGACTCAAGTTGATCCTGAAGCGGATAAAATCCGAGTTGCGGGGAAAATGATCCACAACAATAATAAAGAACGTACCATCGTTTATGCTTTCTATAAGCCTAAGTCTTGCGTGACGACTTTAAGTGATCCTCAGGGAAGAAAGACGATTGTTGATTTTTTCCCCAAGACCAAGGTCCGTTTATTTCCGATTGGACGATTGGATTACGACTCGGAAGGCCTGATTCTGCTGACAAATGATGGTGATTTGGCCCAAAGCCTATCCCATCCCAGCAAGCATGTCTGGAAAAAATACTTGGTTAAAATTAAAGGGAAAGTCGCACACCATGAGTTGCAGCGGTTGAAATCCGGCCCTATCATTGAGGGACAAAAACGACAGCCCGTAAGGATTAAGTTTTTGCACTACATCAATGATAAAACCTGGATAGAAGTCTGCCTGCAGGAAGGATTAAAGCACCACATCAAAAAAATGTTTAAGGAACTCAATTACTGGGTTATAAAAATTAAACGTTACGCTGTGGGTAATATTGAGCTGCAAGAGATGAAACCGGGAGAATCCCGGCTGTTATCACAAGCTGAAATCCAGGACCTGCTACAGTTAACTCAAAACAGGTCTTAACAAGATGCCCCCTAAAGCTTTGTTTTTTCTGTTAATTAGCCTGTTCTTCGGTTCGAGCTTGTTAGCGGAGACCAGAGCCTACCTCTTGGAAGTATATGATCATATTTCCAAGAGCCAGTGGAGTATAACTACAGGTTTTGCTCCCGACACCTATATCAACAGTCATGGTGGGGGTAACCGCCTGAGTGTGATGATTAAAGCAACTTGGATGTGTTATGGGGATACGGCTAACTTTCAGCCAGCCTGCCCCATGCCTAAAGCTCGCGAGCCAAAGTTTCAAGCAGGAGATTTGGTAGAGGTGCTGCTGGAAAAACACATTACCCAAAGCTGGCAAGGTAGGGTGGAGTTATCCCTCTACCGGGAAGACTTGAAAAGCAATGTTTATGGAGTTCGCTTTGGTGAAAAACGGCAGCTCTATAATCGCTACTACGAATTCAATCTCAAATTAAAGCAAGCAGTCACCATCATCAAGCCCCCGGGGCAGGAAAACCTTCCAGAGAATCCTGCAGCTGAAGGTGCATTGCCATCAGCAATTGGGACACCAGCCCCCTAAACTATCCTTGCGCAAACTCAGTCATCAACTGTCTCGAAACCTTATTATCCAATTACTATGGCTTTTACAATTCCTGAAGGGGATGCAAAACCCCATTTTGTGCAAAGTAGTTTCACTCGCATTGCCGCCAAATATGATCTTTTTAATGATTTGATTACACAAGGCATGCACCGGTACTGGAAAAATTTCATGGTAAAAAAGGCCAAACTGAAGCCAGGCGACAAGGTTTTGGATCTTTGCTGTGGTACAGGTGATATTACGGAGCGCTTGGAGCAAGCCGTTGGCCCCAAAGGAACCACTTTAGGATTGGATTTTTCAGCAGGAATGTTACAAGTAGCTGGCGCGAGAAATCAGGGACAAGCCAAACGTAGCTTCCTCCAGGGAGATGCTATGGTTCTTCCTATTCGCAGTAGTAGTATGGACGTGATTACAGTTGGTTATGGCCTGAGGAATTTACGCCACATCCAGCCTTGCCTGGATGAAGTCATGCGAGTACTCAAACCAGGGGGGCGTTTTTTGATCCTGGACATGGGTAAAGTCAAGCTGCCTATCGTGAAGCAGATTTTCCAATTCTACTTTTTTCAAGTTGTGCCACTAATCGGCAAGTTACTCTATAAAGGGGAGGATATGTTTGAGTATTTTCCTGAATCCTCCGTGAAATACCCTTCTCAAGAAAAGATGGCCGACTTATTGCGCACAACAGGTTTCATGGAGGTAGAATTCTTTAACTTTACCTGTGGTGCGACAGCCATCCATTACGCGGAAAAACCAGCCTAATTAGCGATTTTTCTCCCTTTCTTTGTCCTTTTCGTAGCGCTGTAATTTTTCCTGATGTTCCAGCATCTTTTCCCAGCGATCCACCAAAGACTGCAGCTCACCATGCTTCTTCAAAGCTTTGTAGAGGGCTGAAAGCTGCAGGAATACGTTTTTATCGACCTTCATGCGAAATGCGGACTCAAAATTCGTAATTGCTTTAAGATAGTTCTTTTTCTTTAAGAAGGACTTACCTGATAAAATTATTTTTTGCCTCTCGACTTCCTGCTCCTTAGCTTTTTCCGCTTCAATCAACAGGCGCCACTCCTCAGTGAGTTCCTGCTCCCGTTCCGTATCCTTTAGTTGCTTGTAAACCACAGCAGCCTCTTTGATGGTATCAGGCAAGCGTAAAACGCCCAAAGCCTTTTCATAAAAGGTTGCAGAGGGTTTGAATTTGCGCTCTTCCAAGAGCTTGGATGCGACACCACAATAGTGATCATGAATTTCTCGAAGTTTGTCATCAGCCCCCTTGGCTGTAGGATCAATTTTTTGCATACTTCGATAGGCTAGGACTGCATCGTCATATTTTTTCTGACTGATATAAATAGCTCCGATCATTTCCCAAATTTTGGGATTTTCAACCTCTGAGGCCGCAATTTGGAAGTAGACTAATGCCGCTCTCAATTTTCCTTCTCGATACCGTTGATAAGCAAGTTTGATCAGGTCCTTCATCGAGTAGATACCACCAGATTTGTCGAGGAGGCTGGCAGTTTTGATTAGATATTTAACGGACAGGAATTGCTTGCCTGCCTTTTTATACATCAATCCCAGATTGACGTTGTTATAGCGATTGAACTCATTTTCTCCCAATAGCTTATTGACTATGTTGATAGACCCTTCCAACTTCCCCAGATGAGCATAGCCAATCGCTTGCAATAATTCTAGGTATTCAAATTCTGAGGCGGATAGACTTTTAAAGGTCTCCAAAGCTTTTTTAACCATACGATGGCTTAATGCGTAGAGCGCCATATTGTATATATGGCTTTTATTGTCGGGTTCCTGCTTGATTATATACTCAAATTCTTTAATAAAATCTTCTGGTAAAGCTTCTTTTTCCGCCTTTTTAAGTTCCTTGATTTCCAATTCGATATCTGTGGCTTCTACTGCCTGGCCATTCATCTCTTTTTCTTCTTTTTGGATCATCAAGATCTGTACCTGCTCCTTGATAGTCCTTGCCTTTCGCTCACAGATATTATCTGTCATGTGTTTGATCAGCTTTTCGTCTCCCAAATAATCGGGATAGACGTAACTTTCGATGTCATCGAAAATAGAGAGTGCACTCCTGATAGCCTCATCATAAATATCAACCTTAGCCATAGCTGCCGCTAGGTTGTAAAAAGCCATCTGGTAATTTTTCTTGACCTTTAAGGAAGCTTTGTAGAGACCTGTAGCCTGATTGTAGTTACCCAACTCCCGAGCGTAATTACCTAATTTATTAGCTAATTCGTAATCTTTATTGTTACTTTTCAGTAAATTCAGTCCTATTGCTAAAGCTGCTTCCAGTTGCCCCGAACGAGCGGCATCACTGAGTTCATCCACCAATCGGGGATAAACTTCATCCCGGTTTAGTCCCATGGCTTTATCAAACTCCATCATTGCTTTATTGAAGAATTTATCCTGAAGCTGGGCCATACCGTTTTTCAGATGTTCTTCGATTTGTTCGCGGATTTTTTCCTCTTTGGATTTGAATAGTCCGGAAAGCATAAAGCATTACCTCAGTGTTGGGATTATTCGGGATAGGACCCGCTAAAAATATAATCATACAGCGGTCCAATATTCCGGACTGAAGAGATGAAGGAGTTGCCCCTCGGGAGAGACATTCGCCTAGTCAAAGCAAAGAGTATGCCCTTCATTCTATTGAAAAAAAATCTGATGTGAAAGACGGAAAGGCTTATTCCGCAGTATCAGGAACAACAACTCTCAAGGACTTAATCCGCTCGTGTAACTGAGAGCGGTCTAATTGGATGACCTTCGCTGTACGATCCAAATTCCAACTATTTTTTCGAAGCATGGATTCCAAAAATTGCTTTTCAAAGGCTTGGCAAGCTTCTTCAAAAGAAGTTGGAATATTGTTCATTTGTATCATCTCAGAATTAGACATGCGGATTACTGGAGGCACATGTGCTAAAGTGATCTCTGTTTCCTTCACCATAATAACCATACGCTCTACAATATTCTTCAGTTCGCGAATATTGCCAGGCCAATGATAGGCTATCAGGCTTTCCATGGAATCTTTCCCGATTTTTTTCCGCTTCCTCTGTTCACTCTGGCAAAAGTGTTGCAGAAAAAATTCCACTAAGATGGGGATGTCCTCTTTACGTTCTCTAAGCGGAGGCAGATCTATGGGAATCACGTTCAAACGGTAATAAAGGTCCTCGCGGAAGTTACCGGCCTGAATCTCTTCTTGTAAGTTCTTATTGGACGCAGTGATAATACGCACGTCCACTTCAATCATTTCCGTACCACCAATACGCTCAAAGCGTTGCTCCTGCAAAACTCGGAGTATTTTAGCCTGAGTTTTTAAACTCATGTCAGCAATTTCGTCCAAGAAGAGCGTACCGCCATTGGCCTGATCGAATTTACCGACCTTACGTTGGGTGGCTCCATTAAAGGCGCCTTTTTCATAACCGAACAATTCA
>NVSR01000132.1 GCA_002401295.1 SAR324 cluster bacterium
ATCGCCATTGGCCTGCGTGACCGAAATAAACAGCAATTGACACGCGGTCTGTTCGGCGGTGTACTAGCAGGGCTACTTGGAGGGACTTTGACCGTGCTTTTCACAGCACTCATCAGTAACCTTTATTGGGCTAGAGGCTTCGGCTTTCTTAGCATGAGCACTGTTTTTTCAATCGTTCTCTTTTATTTCTCTAAATACCAACGCAAGGAGTGGCTCAAAATTCTCAGTGGTCCTTTAGAAGGGATGGATTTTGAGCTCTCTAATGAAATTCATTTTCTGGGTACTCAGAATTCTGATGACATTAATCTAAAAGATTATGAGGACATCAACCCCACTCATGCAAAAATGATTCGTTATGCCTATGGGTATTCCTTGATTGATAATGACCCCTTTGGCCGTACTTACGTTAATTTCCGTAGTGTCAATGAGCAACCTTTGAAAAATGGAGACATTTTAAAGATTGGTTCTGCCACATTTCAGTACTGTAGACTAGATTAAGAACCCAACTCAATTCCAAGAGCTATTTTTTTTAACTAAAAATTCAATTCGTCTTCCCTCATGAAGCAGACATACAAACTCGTGAGTGCCTTGCTTGCACTCCTATTTTTGACGTCCGGGTCAGCTTCGGCAAGAGATGTACTTTTGGGGATACAAGACAAAAATCATTTGATTTTCTTGATTCCCACTTTCCTGCTTGCCACAGTTTTATATTTTGTCTGCCGGATCAATTTCAGCAGCAAACCACCTAGACAATTGGGCTTTTTAGCTATCACCCCTCACCGTCCCAATAGTTTTTTCGCATTGGATGAGAATGTGGATAGCATGGAAAAGGTCGTTGAAGCGTTAGCCGATGATCAAACTAATGTGTATAGTAATCTCTCCAAAATCACCTTAGCTGTAAAGCCGAACGGTGTATTTTTGGAAGACAAGAACTACAAAATTTCTATTCTTGTTAATCGCAGACGCTCACGTCGTTGTTTCTTGAACGACGGGGATGTCTTAGATATGGGAGAATTGACTTTAGTCTTTCACTCCCCTGAAAACGATAATGTGCAGGCTGATGGGAAAAAACAGGGATCCAGCCACTTGATCCCTCGAGTACGACGTGCACAAGGTAAGTTAATTCGTCATTCACCATCCTTAATCCCTGCGGATAGTCGAAAGAAGACCTTTTACCTTACTAAAAATATTACGTATATTGGCCGTTCTGAGAACAATGATTTAGTGCCTAAAGCCAAGGCTGTTTCCCTGCGTCATTCTAAAATCGAACGTGTGGCTGGTCGATTCAAATTGATTGACCTGGGCAGCATCCAGGGAACTTTTGTGAATGGAAGGCGGGTTGATACCAGGTTTCTACGAGATGGCGATGAAATTGCCTTTGAATCCGTTAAATACACCTTCTCTCTATCAGGAAGATCAAGATAGGGCTTTGGGAGTGAACCGCAAGGTTCATTCTGCCTTATAGTAGATTGTAGGTGACCTTCATGAAAATTATTGTAGAAAAACACATCCCTTTTGCCCAAGAGGCCTTCTCTAGTTTAGGCGAGGTTGAGCTTTTGCCTGCTGCAGAAATTACAAATCAGCGGCTGCAAAAGGCTGACGTTTTAGTAATACGTACTACGACAAAAATAACACCCGCGCTACTCCGGAATAGTCGGATTTCGTTCTTAGGCACGGCAACTATTGGAACTGATCACGTAGATCAAGAGTATCTGAAAGAACATGATATTGCCTTTACATCTGCTCCTGGTTGCAATGCGGAGGCAGTGGGGGAATTTGTAATTAATGCGCTTGTACGTCTGGTGCATCAAAAAAAATTATCCTTATCCGATCAGATTCTGGGTATTATTGGGGCCGGAAATACAGGTTCAGCGCTCAAAAGAAAAGCCGAAGCACTGGGTATCCGCTGCCTTTTGAATGACCCCCCTTTACAACAGGAAACAGGCAGCCCCCTATACCGCCCCTTAGAGGAACTACTGGAACAGGCCACGGTTTTGTCATTCCATGTCCCCTTAGTGGCACAAGGAGATCACCCTACGTTGTCCCTATTGGGTCTAAAAGAGATCTCTAAGTTAGGTCCTGCTACAATCCTTATTAATTGTAGCCGTGGAGGAGTCCTCAACGAGAGGGAATTAGTAAAAAATCGAGCTAAATTTGGTGGTTTGATCCTGGATGTTTGGGAAAATGAACCCTTCATCTCCAAGGAGTTAATAAAAGTTACTGATATTGCCACCCCTCATGTGGCGGGCTACTCCTTCGATGGAAAGGTTAAAGCTACAGAGATGATTTATCAAGCACTTTGCCAGCACCTACAGTGCGCCCCCTCTTGGAGTAGGGAATCTGCCCTGATTCGAGAGGTATCCCCTCTAATCGTACTGGATCACCCCGCTTCTCTGGAACAAATTCTTAGTCATGCTTATGATATTTTCATTGATGATCGTGACTTAAGGCAGATTTTAAAACGGGAAGATCCTGACATTTTGTTTCGACGCTTGCGGAATCAATATCCCCTTCGTCGGGAATTTGCGGCTTGTCAGGTGAAAAATTCTTCTCACCTACAGGAAAATCTGTTAGTTTCTCTCATCCAGCTTGGTTTTCAGCTACAAGATTGAGAGAAAGAAAGAACCTCGGTTTTGAAGGAACCTTTAAGCTATGAGTGATTTGCGATTTACTCTCAAAAAACTATTAGTTTCTGCTAGAATTCAAAATCGACTCCTGATAGTCTTCAGGATAAGTGGAACCAACAATCTTAGAATTCATAATGAACGGATGTTATAGAACTCCGTGTACCCGAGCCAAGATAAAACATGCCATCAAAAACGATGACGGAACTAAATGATGATTTAGTCACTGCGACTGATTTGAAAAGTATCGGTGAGATCCTCAAAAGTAAACGAGAGGAGCTTTCTTATACAGTGGAGCACGTCTCCGAGGTCACAAGGATTTCTTTATCTTGTCTTCGCAATATTGAAGAAGGAAACTTAGAGGCTCTACCTGGGCTGGTCTTTACTCGGGGGTTTATTCGAAATTATGCCAAACTACTGGGCCTGGAAAGTGATTGGATGATCGAGGCATTAAATCAAACCTACGAGAGCCAGTTAAATTTTCTGGAAACCTCCTCTGAGGACGCGGCCCTAGAAATGCCGGATCGAGAAAAGAGGTTGACCTTTTTCATTCTAGGTGGAGCATTTACTTTTATCCTGCTAATCCTGATTTTGGGGTGGTACTGGAATACTAAAGAAACGACCCTTTCCAATGTGGAAGTTGAGAATACGATCGAAGCCGTTATGGTTGAAGAGGTTCAAAATTCATCTCCTACAGTAATCACAGATACAGATATAGAATCAAAGTCGGCAGCGGAAGAAGTTATACCGCAAATTAAGATCAGCCCCCTAAGCTTAGTCTTAGTGGGCAAAAAGGATGCCTGGATTCAATTAACGATTGATGAACAGAAAGCTCAGGAGATCCAGTTGAAAAAAGGGGAGAAATATGAGTGGCCAGCCGATCAAATCTACGAACTGACCATGACCACAGGAAGCACAGCCTCTGTTTATTTGAATGGTGAGGAAATCGAAATTAAAGAGGATATGTACAACAAGCTCTACCAGACCCGCCTGAACAAGTTTTCTCTCACCAGATTGAATAATTAGTGACTCTCTTTACTTCAGCTGATTAATCAGCAGGCTCCCATTGCTTTCCTTGCTTAAGGGAATGGGAAAAAAGAGTATTCTGTTTAAAGTCTTTACAAGAAATAAAACCCCCAGGAAAGCTTGATCCAAAATTATTCTTCTACTGGTTAGCCGGAGAGAATAATAACAATAAATATCAGCATAATTGAGGTTATGAAAGCACTCGTCCTGACGGCAGCCAGAAGTAAAAAATTATCTCCTTACTCAGACACAAGGCCCAAATCGATGATTCCAATCGCTGGGGAATTCATCTTGGAGACAATTCTCAAGCAATTACAGAAAGCCGGAGTCCAAGAGGTTTGGATTGTAGTTAACCATCAGCGGCAAGTAATTCAGGACTACTTCCATTATGGAAAACAGTTCGGATTAAAATTAGACTACATTGTGCAAGCTGAAGCACGAGGCATTGGGCATGCAGTTTCTCTTTGTGAAGAAGTCATTGGAGATGAAGAGAACTTCCTGCTGGTCTATGGTGATGCTTTGATGTCGGGGAACCCCTTTGTATCTTTATTGGAACGTTTTGAGACAACCACTCCCCAGGCCTTAGCCACCATTTCCCACCCCGCCTCAGAGGGACGTTATGGGAACATTTATCTCAGTCATGATATGAAGATTTCAAAATTGATTGAGAAACCAGAGAAAAGCCGACTCTCTAACTACATTTTTGGTGGAAGTTTTATTCTCAATCGAAATTGCTTTGATTTTCTCAATCAGCATGAACAGGATATCCTCGCTTATTTTCAACATCTAATCTCAGAGAATCAACTCGATGCCTCTGTTTGGGAAGATGACTGGATAGACATTAGCCGTCCCTGGCATATCCTGGGGGCAACTCAGATGATGATGCGTTCCTGGACTACAACGGTGATCCCCAAGAGCGTACATATTGAACCCAACGTAACCATCAAAGGTCCTGTACGTTTTGGAGAGAATGTTCATATAGGCTCGGGCACTACTATTGTCGGCCCTTGTAGTATAGGTGCTGATGTTTATATAGGGGATAATTGCTTGATTCGTGCTAATGTAGCGATTGGTGCTAATAGTGAAATTGGTTATGGTACGGAAATTAAGAACTCCATTTTATTTGGAAAAACAATCGTAGGCCGCTTATCCTTCATTGGCGATAGTGTATTAGGGGAACATGTTCAATTTGGCTCGGGAACGCTAACTGTTAACTATGACACCTTAGGCCGAGAGATCTACTTTCATTCGGAAGGAGAAGAACCAGTAAAAACCTACCAGCCTAAGTTAGGTGCTTTTATTGGAGATCATTCAATTATCGGCACTGGTCATACTATAGCCCCAGGAACAAAAATCCCTAGCAGCACACGTATTGGAGACCGCATCACTATTTCTGATGATACTATCAAATCGTTATAACCCAAGAGAAACTCGTTATGTGTGGAATTAGTGCTATCGCTAGCTATAAACCTGTAGCAGAAAAACTTTTTCAGTGCTTGATCAACCTAGAATATAGAGGCTATGACTCTTGTGGAATGGCACTTTTTGATCAACAATCACTCAAGTTAAGAAAAAATATTGGGAACGTAGAAGAGGTAGGAGCTAAAGAGAGATTCTTTGAGATGAGTGGAAACACTGGTATCGCACACACTCGCTGGGCGACCCATGGTGGTGTGAGTACAGAGAATTCTCATCCTCATAGCTCCAATGATCAGAACTTTGTGATTGTTCACAATGGAATTTTTTCCAATTACAAAACTCTTCGTAAATCATTAAAAAACAAGGGGTATCAATTCCACTCCGACACAGATACAGAGGTCTTCGCCAACTTGCTGCAGGAGGAATTCAAAAAGACTCCCCACGTAGAACAGGCATTTTGTCAGGCGATTGAACATCTGCAAGGCTCTTACGCCATTGCTATGATCACCACTCATCAACCCGACGTTGTTTTTGCCGTAAAAAAGGACTCCCCTCTTGTTCTGGGGATTAATGATGGAACCAACTATGTGAGTTCCGACATCAATGCCTTCATTGCGGAAACTAACGACACGGTAATCATCGATGATGAAGAATATGTGATCATGACCAAGGATAATTTTCAGGTCAAACGCCTCGTAGACGGACAAGAGGTTAAAAAGAAAATTATCAAAGTACAATGGGATAGACAAACTGCCCAGCGAGGAGGTTTCTCTCATTATATGCTGAAAGAAATATTTGACCAGCCTCAAACAGTACGCAACGCTTTACATATTCCAGAAGAAGAAATAGGAAAGATCGCTCAGAAATTTCTAGATAAAAAACAATCCTACTTTGTAGGAGTGGGTACTACCTATTATGTAGCAATGATCGGGACCTATCTTTTCTCTCAATATGCAGGTCTGCACGTACCGGCAATCTCCTCTGATGAGTTCCCCTCACTCATTCCCACGGATCAAAACAATCATGTGCTTTTTTTCTCCCAAAGTGGGGAGACTTATGACACTCGCATGGCAATCCGTAAAGCAATGGAAGGTGGAGCTGCTACTTCGGCGATTGTCAACGTGGTTGGTTCCTCGATTAGCCAAACAGTTGAAGATTGTATTTTTCAAGGTTCCGGACCGGAAATTTGTGTTGTTTCCACAAAAGCGGCTCTTTCCCAAATTATCATCCTCTGGCAAATTGCCTTGAAAGTAGGGGAACTGAATGGGAACTTAACTGCAGAGCAAGCTCATCAATTTCGTGAGAACTTCAATTCCTTTCCCGAAACATTGGAAACTATGATCAATGAGGAGTCAGGTTTCATCCGAGACTTGGCAGCCAAGACCTTTCATGTCAGAAGTTGGCTTTTTATGGGTAAAGGCATCTATTATCCCATCGCCTTAGAATCAGCCTTGAAGATGAAAGAAGTCACATACCTGCATGCGGAAGGTTTACCCGCCGGCTTTTTGAAGCATGGGACTTTGGCCATGGTTGACGACAGCATGTATTGCCTCTTTTTCCTGCCTTATCGAGAAGATAGCGAGTTATATCACTCAACAATGAATGCGATTGAAGAGGTCAAAGCCCGCAACGGTAAAATTATCGCCTTTTGTACGGAAGATGATAAAGAGGCCCAGGAGATCTTGGATCATTATTTTATCATTCCTAAAATATCACCGGAGCTGACTCCCTTATTGGAGATCGTTTTGGCACAACTATTTTCTTATTATTCGGCCCTCCACTTGGGACTCAACATCGATAAACCTCGTAACTTAGCTAAATCCGTAACCGTAGGATGATCAAGATTCGTGATATAACCTTACATATTTTTGATTTAGATGACACGCTGACCAATACCCGAGCAACTTATAAGGCGGCTCAAAAAGCAGCCTTACAGCATGTGTTCCCCGAATTGAAGGATGAAACATTCCAAGAGGCTTTTGACCACCTTAGCTGGTTATGCAAAACCTTTGGATCGGGAAACTCCACTCTCTATTTTGATGCATTCCTAAGATCTCAATGCTGTTACTCTTCCCAAAGACTGCAAGCACTGCTGGAAAAGTATCAGGAATATTTTTGGGGGAATTTGGGAACCATCCAGGGGGCCCAAGCCTACCTAGAAGATCTGGAAAGCCAGTCCACCCCCTTAGCTCTAGTGAGTAATGGTAAGGTTGCCTCACAAGATCGAAAGCTGAAAACTATTGGAATGGATCATTTTTTTCAACAGGAACAGCGTTATATCTCCGAAGAGTATGACTCAACTCAAAAAAAGCCATCCCCTCATATGATGTCTTTGGCCTGTCAGAATTTTGGCATCCAACCTGAAGACGCGATCTATTATGGAAATACGATTGAGGATATATTATCTGGAAATTTAGCTGGCGTAGCCACTGTTTTCGTTGGAGATTATCAGGGGAAGAATCCTTTCAATGTTAAAATTGCCTACCCCACCTATACTCTACAGCACTGGGAAGCTCCTTTCATTTACTTTGAACACTAAAGAGCAAGGAAAGGACGTCCTTACTCTTTAGTTATTCGACTTCCATCAATATCAAAACTACTCGGTCCCGGTTAGTCTTCAAGTAGCCTTAAAACTTTACGAGGAATTTGATTAGCCTGGGCCAGCATTGCGGCGGATGACTGCATCATCAGGTTGTTCCTGGTGAAATTCGCCAATTCCTGTGCCATATCCACATCTCGAATATTAGACTCCGCGGCTACCAGGTTTTCACTGGCTGTCCGCATATTCGCGATGTTGACTTCCAGGGTATTCTTTTGGAATGACCCCAGTTCGGCCCGCATAGTGGTAACCTGGTTAATCGATTCATCGATAACGGTCATGGCATCTGCAGCACCCTGGCCACTTCGCACATCAATCTCTGCTAAGCTGCCAAAGTTGCTCACTGTATCCACACCTCGTCCCAATTGGTTGGCTGCGGTATCTTTCAAGGCGATCTTCACAACCTGACCTTGTCCCGACCCAACCTGAAAAGCCAGTGAGTTTTGGGCTACACTAACTCTTCCTACTGAAACAAAGCCATCCGTGTCCGCAGCACCTGTAAGCTGCCCACGAAAGCGAATGTTCAGACCATCGGTTTTTTCATTTCCGGTGATACCCATCATAGTATCCCCATTGCCGACGGTAGCCTCACCATCAATCGTCCCCTTCAGATCCTTTCCCTGAGTAGCAGCCTGGAAGGCTCCCGCTTGAATGGAGAGAATTCCCGCTGTTGTGCTCGAAGCTTCAAAGCCATGAGCACTACCAAACTTTTGATGGGTGATCTGAATAGTTCCCGTAGCTGTCTGTCCGATGCTCACATTCATACCGGCATCTTTCGCCGCAGTGGCAAAATTCCGCACTGCGGAATCCAGGGTATCCTGACCTTGAGTGGTATAACTTGCGCTTTTACCACCTTCCGACAGGGTTAGCCTTTCTCCAGATTTAATGATCGCATCAGTTAAAGCGACTGTCCCAGTCAAGGAAGCTTGAGTTGCCAAACTCTTGACCTTTACTTCAAAGCCTTCGGTTCCCGAAGACTTTGATTTGGTCGTTGCTTCCACAAACTGAAGATCATCGCCAATGGCGGTACCTGAAACACCATTGGAACCATCCAGCAGTTTTTTGGTACCAAAGCGGGTAAAGCCTGCAATCCGGTCAATAGCTCCCAACATGTTATTTATTTCACTTTGGTCAGCTTCCACCATGACGGCATCATTTGCTCCCTCATTGGCTGCATGAATGGTCAATTGCCTCATTCCCACCAACATGGAATTAAGCTCGCCAAGGCTTCCCTCAGCGGTCTGCACCATAGAAACCGAGACTTCCGAGTTACGCAATGCCTGATCGATACTGGCGATCTGGGTACGCATTTGCTCTGAAGCCACTAGTGCCGCGGGTCCATCTCCGGCCCTGTTAATCCTCAAACCGGAGGATAAACGTTCCAGGGATTTGGATACCTCGTCACTATTTTTTTGTAGGTTTCTGTGTGCTTTTAAACTATTTGCATTGTGATTTATTCGCAAACTCATAACACACCTCCATTTTTTAGAAATACGGTTCTACAATTGAGTCGATCAACATCCATGTCGAACCTTCTCTCATGTCGTTCTAGCGAACGGCACGGAAGCACCTTCCAAAGCAGTTGAATTGCCTCCTTCTCAACTACCTTCGAATGAGCGACTCCCGTCAGCCCCTAAATCAAATGGCATTTTTACTGAGGCTCACGGCAGCCGCTACGGCTTCCATCCTCCCGTATTTTAAAGTGTGGACACTTTCCAAGAATCCAACGGACTGATCTTGTAAACCTAGTCTATTTAGAAACTAAGGGATGAAAAAACACCCCTTTCATTTCAAGAGCAGATTTAAGTGATCAATTTCAACACAGACTTCGGGCTTAGACTGGCATGTGATAACATGGCGGTCGCCGATTCAGTCATAATTTGATTTCGAGTGAAGGTCGCCATTTCCGCCGCTACATCCACATCCCGGATGATGGATTCAGCCGCAGTCAGGTTTTCCGTTGCGATCCTCAAGTTCGAAAGGTTGCCTTCCAGAGTATTTTTCTGAAAGGCTCCCAAATCAGCCCTGATGGTCGTCACTTCGTTAATCGCATGATCGATCAGCAATAATGAATTTTGAGCTCCTTCCGCTGAAAGTAAATTCACATCGGACAAACTACGAAAACCACTAGTATTTTCAAGACCTTTACCAAGATTACCAGCGGATGTATCCAACAGTGAAATTCCCACTGTCTGATTGCGGTTCCCCCCTACTTGAAAAGTAAGAGAGTTCTGCGCTACAAAGATATTTCCCACCTTAATGCCTGGTAGTGGATTTCCATCAGGACCCACTTCACCCGGATCCCCAATGCCCTTTATTCCATCACCTACATAGCGAATGGTTAGCCCTTCAACATTTTCAGAGCCTCTCAGTCCGGTTAAGAGTTGACCATCACCCTTGGCAGCCTCGCCATTGATGGTCCCCTTGACGTCTAAGCCTGTTTGCGCGCTTTCAATCAATCGCGCCCCTGTGGAAAGCACTCCCGCAGTGGAACTGGAAAATTGAAATGTTGGCTTGGAACCGTATTTCTCATGCTTCAGTTCGATCTGGCTTTGCTCGCTCAAACTCACATCCAACTGTAACCCCGCCTTTTGCATAGCCGAGGATAAATTTTGGACAGCAGTTTTTGCTGTATCCTGATCGCTGGTGGTATAGGTAGCAGTCTTGCCACCTTCCTGAACCATGAAAACCTCACCGGCATTGACCATATCTTGAGTCAAAGCTACTTTCCCCGTGACTTTACCCTGGGTAGCAGCTTGCTCAATTCTAACATCATAGCCTTTAGAGGTAGACTCCCGGGTATTGATGCTTGCTTTCACAAACTCAACACCTTCACCAGTGGCCGCACCATTTGCTCCATTGGACCCGTCCAGGAGGGTTTTAGTCCCGAACTGGGTTTGCTGAGCGATCCGATCAATGGCTCCCAACATATTGATTACTTCCTGCTGATCCGCATGCAACATCACCTCATCATTCACACCCTCATTGGCGGCATGAATGGCCAGTTGCCTCATGTTGATCAACATCCGATTGACTTCTGTAAACGCGCCTTCAGCTGTTTGCACCAATGAAATCGCAGTTTCCGAGTTACTCAAGGCCTGATTCAATCCGGCGATTTGAGATCTCATTTGCTCTGAAATCACGAGTGCAGCGGGGCCATCCGAGGCATGGTTGATCTTCAAACCTGAAGACAACTTTTCCAAGGAACGACTTAACTCACGGTTATTCTCCGTTAAATTCCGGTGTGCACTGAGTGCATTAGTGTTATGGTTGATTCGCAAACTCATGACACTCTCCTTGTGAGAATTTTGACTGACATCCCTGCCAAATGAATTGAATCCACTCACGGCAAGTTTGTTTCATCCCTGTCGACACTTCTACGTCCTTAATGTCACTCCATTGACAAACTAAGGTACACACTGCGCAATTCGGGTTGCGGAGAGTGGAATTGTCGTCAGAAGATAAAGCTGCATCAAACTTGGGACAATATTGCCATTACCCAAGGCAGCTCCCGTATCAATCCGGAACGAGGCCAGTATCAATATTGATACGGCAACTGCCATTGGTATATCGGTCTCAAATCTCACCTATTTAAAGCATAGGCCCTCCAGTTTAGATTAAATTAACAGTCTGAAAGTAATCTTCTAAAATCTTATCCCTTGCCCCTGGACATAACGTGAAGAATGCGTGCCCAGGTTGATGGATTGGATATTTACAAAAACTGGTGGATCATCTTGAGCGAAAACTAATTTAAATCCCGGTGACATTTTACTTAATGTATTAGAATCAAAGCATAATTGAATTATTTGTTGTTCATAAGTATCTTTCCAATTACTTCTTT
>NVSR01000133.1 GCA_002401295.1 SAR324 cluster bacterium
AATTTTCAAGAATCAATAGTTACACTGAATAAAGAAGAAATTTCAGAGTGATTATTTAATGAAGCGATAGGACCAACCTTTTGAGGCGTTTTGCATTATTTACTATTTTCTCTCTTTTTACTGCTTTGTATCTTTGGCCCTCAGTTATGGGTGCGCCGTGTATTTAAAGAATATACTAATGAGATCCCAGAACTCTCCGGCACAGGGGGTGAGTTGGCAGCTCACCTGATTGAGCGATTTCACTTGAAGGGAGTTTCTCTGGAAAAAACAGAACTAGGGGATCATTTTGATCCACAAAGTGCAACGGTTCGCATCAATCAAAAGAATTTTGATGGCAAATCCTTAACGGCCATCGCTGTTGCTGCTCATGAAGTAGGTCATGCTATTCAATATTTTAAGAGTGATCCCATGTTTCGCTGGCGCACCCAACTCTCGTTGTTTGCTCGAAAAACGGAAAAAGCCGGGGCTTTTGCCATGTTGGCCATCCCGTTAATTACGGTGATTTTTCGTTTGCCTCAAATGGGACTCCTCTTTTTTGCCTTAGGGGCAAGCAGTATGTTGATGGCAGTAATCATCCATCTAATTACGTTGCCAGTGGAATGGGATGCCAGTTTTGGAAAGGCTCTACCCATCTTACGACAAGGAGGATATATCGATGACTCCCAAGTTAGAATCGTGCAACGTATCCTCTTAGCAGCCGCCTTGACTTATGTATCTTCCGCACTGGCTGGTTTGCTGAATGTTGGCCGCTGGCTGACACTAATTCGTCGCTAGCTTCTCGAAAAATTTTAGGACCATCTTTCTTCTCTGAAAGAGACGTCCTACACGAATGCCTGGCAATATGGCGTGTTGTACTTTAGCCACCAGTTCAGGAATAAGCTCGAATATAGTGAGGTTTCAAGGAAAAAGGAAAAACTTATAGCATCATTAACCCAAAAAGGTCTCAATGGATTGGAAAACTCTCTTTCCGGATTTTAAACAGTTTACCATGAAGCAAGCTAAGGACTTCATGGAATCTCAGTCGGCTGATGCTTGGCAATTAATTGATGTGCGGCAACCAGGTGAATATAATCGGGGGCATATTGCCGGTTGTATCTCTTTACCGCTCATGGATCTACTGGACGGTAAGGGGGATTTAGCTCCTAATAAGCCGACTTTGTCTATAGTGTAACAGGAGAACGTAGTGAGGCTGCTATCCAGTGGTTGAGTACCCAAGGATTTCAAGTCCTTTGCAATATAGGTCCTTACGAAAATTGGGGCGGTGCCGTGGCAACTGGGCCTTTCAGCTTGAATTTCCACTTGATCTCTCCAAAGGCTCGCTTTCAGGGGACTTTTGCTTTGGCTTACCAAATGGAAGTGAATTTACGCTCTCTGTATTTGGAATTGGCCGATGGTATCGGTATTCAGAGGTATAAGAAGCTCTTTCAAACGATGGCCCGCTTTGAAGATAAACATATTTATTCCTTAACCTCCCATTATCCGGAAGGAAAAGTGGCGGAAAAGGAAGTCTTGCAACCGGATTCGGTCATAGAGGGAGGAATGCAGCTCCGGGAATTACCAGATGAAATTTTAGAGCAATTAGAAAACCCGCAGAAAATCCTTTCCTTTTGCCTGGCAATTGAATCTCAAGCTTTTGATTTCTATTCACGCTTAGCAAATCGCTGCCGGGATGATCAGGCACGAGACTTTTTCTTTGATATGGCTGATGAAGAAAAAGCCCACCTCATTCTTCTGACAAATGAGATGGATTCCTTCCTGGCTAACCAATATTAATCCCCAAGGGCCAGGGCTGCTATTTGCTTATTTCTTGCCAAACATGCCCTTGGCTTTATTCATCAGCTCACTCCTTTCTTGGGGAGACATATTCATCACTTGCTCTTTGACCTGCTTGAGTTGCTCGGGATCCATGTTTTTCATCTGATCCATGGCGGTTTTGAAGAAATCATCGGGCATACCACCCATTGGGTCGGTTGCTTGTTGATCGCTGTCTTGCTCTTGCTTTTGGACAGGTTTTTCACGAAAAAAGAGGATTTTTTCTTCACCGATCTCACTATAGACCTGTTGCTCATGCAGTTGCTTGAGTACGTCGGACAGTTTAACACCGTGCTTCTTACAGGAATTAAAAATGCTACGAAAGGGTAATTGAACCATTTTTTCAGGGAAGCCATTTTTCTGAATAGACTTCAAGATACTCTCTTCCACAACAGACATAAGTCGCTCCAAAATAGTTTAAACTTTTAGTGAATTTCCTTGAGGAATAGAAGCACTCCGCTTCCGCTTCTAATGTTTTCTTAACGAAGCATTCGACGGATTCCCTCACGTGCCCGTTCATCTCCCTGCTCTATAGCTTGACGATACCAGAAGGTAGCCTGTTTTTTATCCTTAGAGATACCCATACCTTTTTCGTACATTTCACCCAATTCAAACTGGGCATCGGATAATGACTGCTGAGCAGCATTTTTCAACCATTGGATAGCCAAGGTGGAATCTTGTTCGACACCTTCTCCATCTTTATACATCATCCCTAAAAGTAACTGTGCCTGGCCATGACCAGCTTCTGATGCCTTTTGAGCCCAGAAAGCAGCTTTTTTAGTGTCCAATTCTACTCCATCACCGAGAGCATACATTGAAGCAAGGGCAAATTGAGCAATGCTGTGTCCTTCATTCGCGGCTCGTTCTAACCAATGCAGAGCCTTAGATATATCCCGTGGGGACCCTTCACCGTAAAAAAACATTTCTCCCAATTTATACTGGGCGTAGATTTGTCCGTTATCTGCAGCTTTCAAAAACCACTGTAAAGCTCTCTTTGGGTCTTTGGAAACTCCAATTCCATAGTAATAAAATTTACCTAACTGGACTTGCGCCGGGGAATCTCCAGCTTGGGCTAACTCTTCCGTTTGGGATAGTTTTTGGGAAAAAGTTATTTTTTTACGATCCTGGTAAATATAAAGAGGCTTATCTTGACTTGAGCCATCAGAACTAATGTTTGGTTGAGCCTGGACTGACAATGGAGTTGAGTCCACTTTTTCTGGGGTCCTAGTGACTGCCTGATTGGAGCTACAAGAAGTAATGCTGAAAGTAATGAGTGCCAGGACTCCAAAGAGTGAGAATTGTCTACGCATACCAAGGGACTGATCAGGGTGATTGAGTTCTTCGTGAGTAAAACCCTGTTATTCAATCCTGCTTAGGGTCTTGTCAAAGAGTTTTTTTCCTATGAGTTGCGAGTGAAATGAAAGAACTGTATAAATAAAGCCGGATCAGTCAGTTAATGAGGGAGTGTTTAATTTTTTAGTGATGGGCAGACCATGAGAATCAATTACTCTCCACAGTGGGGGCAAATAGCAAAGCGACGCATCAATCAAGCTTTCAATCAAGCTTACCAGAATACGGTAAGCGACCAAGATATTGAACGATTGAATAAACTATTCTCAGAAATCCAAATCTGCCTACACTTTATTGTAGAATGTGACTCTAATATTCACAAAAAGAAAATCCTCCCACAGTTGATCCGGAGTTTCGAAGAGGAGAGTGGATTAATCTTGATGCTCAGTTAAAAAAAAACTTAGTTCAAGACTTCTTCCGACGCTTCCATCACATAGGAGTAATCTTCGAATAATCCTTTCGTGAGAGAAATTGCTTTTTCCTTGCTCACCCCCAAAATGGAAGCCAAAATAATTGCGGGGTAGATACGAGTATTGTTTTCTGTTAGTGGCAGCATACCAACCATTTCTGGATATTTTTCTTCAAAAATCTCCAATCGACCAAAAATAGCCGCTACTTCCATTAACTCTTGTTCAATTTTTTCGGGAGTGATTCCAGACATTTTAGATAGTACTGCTGTCAGTTTTCGTAGTTTGTCTTCCTTGGTCAGGTGCAAACCGGCAGCCTCAGCAATATCCAAAACGATCCGGATAAACACTTCAGGAATTTTTTTACGAAGCTCATCTTTAGTGTACCAAACTTTGGGAATTCTATTAGCAATTTCACTGTAGTCAACTCGCGTCATACCTACCTCCTGGATAGTGGATATTTTTCTTGGATTACCCGGAAATGCTGTGCCCTCTCAAAGGATACACCTAGCTTACAAGATATCAGTTTTTTAAGACGCGAGTCTATAAAAAGTAGGTAGCAGCGCCTAAAGTACTCGCTTCAAGCTTGGAAATACTGGCGGTTAAAAGGGGGATTTTCCTTCATTCCCGTTTGACTGATCATATTGGAGAGCATCTCTATGGCTTGAGGGAGAGTTCTTTGCGACTGGGAAAAATAAGAGAAAATAATACATAGCAAAGCTCTATTCTAAACATCAGATTTAAAAAAATCTTCCATAATTTGAGACTTGTCACACTTCGGACAATTGATTTAGGCTGAAACGAAATCACTCACAAGGCGGAGTGTAGAGAGATTGTTTGAGTTGAATTCTTCTTAAATGGAGTGAAATGAAATTGTTTTTGATACGCCTGTGGGAACTTTGCTACATGCACCTTGGTCAGCGAGTTCTGTTTAAAATCGGTCGGATTTTTGTGTTGCTCTGGCAATTATTCCTGGATCGCAAATTGCCGGCTTTAGCTCAGTCTCTGGCCTACACCACGATTCTATCAATGGTGCCGATTTTAGCCATTTTTTTCTCCGTTCTGGGTAAGGTCACTGAAAACCAAACAGTCCAGGATAATATCAAAGATTTTATTTCGGTCTATTTCTTCCCTGAATTTGTTTCCAGTATCTTTGAGAAGTTAGAACAACTTTCCTCTGACTCTTTAGCTCTAGGGGCCATTGGATTCCCCACCCTATTTTTAACGAGTGTCTTTTTGTACGTGAAGGTTGATTCCTCGATCAATCAGATTTGGATTACCCGTATCGAACGCAAATGGTTCAAAAATAGTCTGGCCTTTTTTATGACCCTTTTCTTTGGGCCTATGATTCTGGTCTTAGTCTTTTCCATTCCACCTTACCTGCAGACCTTACCTTATTATCAGGAATTACTCAGTTACGAAGAGGTCAGTACGGGGATCACTCACCTGATGCCGATCTTGATTGCTTCCCTTGGACTGCTGGTTCTATACCTATATATACCAGCCAGTCCTGTACGTTTTTCGGCTGCAGCGATAGGAGCCTTCTTTTCCGCCCTGTTGATTCAAAGCAGCAATATCCTGGTGAGTGGATATTTGAAATACTTTGCTAGCTTTGATCTGATCTATGGCTCTTTGGCGATCGTACCAGTTCTCCTCTTATGGATTTTTGTGATTTGGTTAGTGGTTTTACTGGGAGCAGCTTTAACCTTCATTATCCAGTACCATCACGGAACGGGTTACGTGATTATGGGGGAAGCGGCAAACGATGAGTCTCTACTCTGTTCGGCTTTGCAGGTGATGTTATATTTGTGCCAATCCTTTAGAAGGCGTCATTCTGCCCCGGACTTTGATCAGATTCAATTGATGTTGGGGATTCGCCATAAACGACTCGCTCATATTTTTAAAATCCTGCAACAAGAGGGGTTGGTCGTGAGTTTCATGGGGAGTGGTCCTGACGGACGGACCCAAACCAGGTTTCAACCGGGATTTTCTCCTGATAAAATTAAAATCAATGGTCTGATTCCCCTCTTTTATAGCAACCGAGAGCCTGTGGTTTTTACCCCCACGATGAATCAAATGATTATGAACCTGGAAGTGCACCCCGGTTTCTTTCTGCCTGAGACGACAGTTCAGGACCTTATTGATCAGTCTGCCGATTATCTACAGCAATTTCAAAATATTATGCCTAGAATAGAAACAGTGAAGAAACAAAGGGCTCTTTAGGCATGAGCCATTTAGTTTTATTGAATTTTTTTGGAGTACTTTTATGAGTTTAATGCCCGTTGGATTTGTCTCTCACAATGCCCCTTTAATGGCGCTACAACCCTCAAAAGGGTTGCAACTATTGCGGTGGGGGAATACAATGGTTACCCCCAAATCGATTTTGGTTGTTTCCGCCCATTGGGTAACGTCTTATCCCACTCTGGGAAGCATCACTTCTCGCAGTTTGATGTATGATTTCTTTGGTTTTCCTGAAGAACTTTATGCCATCAAATACCCAGCCCCCGGTGCTCTGGAAATTGCTGATAAAGTGAAAAGCTTAATAGAGTTTCAATTCGGCAGGTGTGAACAGGAAAAAACACGAGCTTGGGATCATGGAGTTTGGATCCCCCTGATGCACATGTACCCTAAAGCGGATATCCCCATACTGCAATTGTCCTTGCCATCGGATTTGAGTCCCAAGGAATTGTTTCTATTGGGGGAGACACTAAGCTCCTTGCGCCACAACGGAACCCTGATTCTCTGTAGTGGTGCGATTACCCATAACTTCCAAGAATTAGATTGGGAGGAAAAAAAGCCATTACCTCAATGGGCCGCGGAATTTGATCAATGGATCGAAGAGACTTTGGTTAATTGGGATATGGATGAGTTATTAAAGTTCCAGACAGTTGCGCCCGGTTTTTCAACCGCTCATCCCACGTGGGAGCATTTTACACCCTTGTTGATCGCGGCAGGTGCGGCGAATAAAGAATCCCATGAGGCTTCCTTCCCCATAACTGGATTTGAGTACAGCAGCTTAAGCCGCCGCTGCATTCAATTTTCTTAATTTTGGATGAAGATGAAGATAGAACGCCCTTATTCCGGACCACGAAATGCCCTCCAACAATCGCTTATTGGTTTGGCTTAAACACAGCAATTAGCGAGTTAAAGTCAGGAAAAGTAGGTCGGAGTCAGCACAGCGTCTCCGGCATTTTAAATTTACGCAGCTTGTCAGATAATCCAGGTGAATAGATCGGTATTTGAATTAAGGTTAAATTAAGATGAGATACACACAACTAGGAAGAACAGATCTACAAGTCAGTCGTATCTGTTTGGGTACGATGACTTGGGGAGAGCAAAATACTGAAGCGGAAGCCCATGAACAATTAGATTATGCTGTTGATCAGGGAATCAATTTTATCGATACAGCCGAAATGTATCCAGTCCCCCCGAGGTTGGAGACTCAAGGATTGACGGAGCAATATCTTGGAACCTGGTTGAAAAAAAGAAAGAATCGGGAGCAAGTGATGATTGCCAGCAAAGTGACGGGCCCCAGTATTTTTTACAGTTATATCCGTAGTGGCGGAACCCACCTCACAAAGCAACACATTAGAGAGGCCATTGAAGGGAACCTAAAGCGATTGCAGACAGATTACATTGATCTTTACCAAATTCATTGGCCAGAGCGAAACACCAATTATTTTGGTCAATTGGGTTATCAACATCGAGATGAAGAGCAAAACCTGCCCATTGCGGAGACTTTAGGCGTTTTGGATGAGTTGGTGCAGGAAGGGAAAATTAGACATATTGGGCTGTCAAATGAAACGCCTTGGGGAGTCATGTCTTACCTGCAACTTGCAGAGAAAGAGTCCTTACCAAGAATTGTCAGTATTCAAAATCCCTATAATCTTCTGAATCGTTCTTTTGAAGTTGGTTTGGCGGAAATCTCTCACAGAGAAGACGTAGGCCTGTTGGCTTACTCTCCTCTGGCTTTTGGGACATTATCTGGTAAGTACTTGAATAAAGCACAGCCCGCGAAGGCTCGAATCACCTTATTTGAGCGTTTTTCACGTTACAGTAACCCCCAGGGACAGGAGGCCATTACAGCTTATGTTGAGTTGGCGAAAGAATTCCACTTAAGTCCGACTCAAATGGCTCTGGCTTTTGTCACGAGTCGTTCTTTTCTGACGAGTACCATCATTGGTGCAACTACCATGGAGCAACTCAAAAGTAACATCCACAGCATTGATCTGACTTTGCCACCTGAAATATTGCAGGCAATAGAAAATATTCACAAAATTTACTCAAACCCCTGTCCTTGAGACTTTACCTGATTAGAATGGGTAAAGTGTCGTGCTAATTAAAAAGCGCCTGTAGACGCTCTGGCTCTAATCTGTTATTTCAAAAGTAGTTCAGGAGGAAAAAGCTTGGATTTTTTCCCCTGCTTCGCACTGATACTCAGGCGTCTGGCAAACTGTTTGCATTTATCCCACAGAGTAACAACTCCTTCGATTCTTTTTAATCGTATAGTTTTTGAGAGACCAAAAAATGAAAAAGAGGATTTTGCCCTTTCTAATCATAGGGTTGATGATGGGCACCGCTTTAGCACAAACTCCTCAGGCGGATTCGGATGTAGAGTTAGAATCCTTCGAAAAGTGCAATAACTGGGCAAGACATTACTGTCAGATAGGCGATCACGAGACGATCGTGAACAATGGCCTGCGTGCTTGGAAGAAAAAGGGAATTCAACTGACAACGAAACGGATTCAGGTACTGGCTCAGAAGGTTCGACAAAATCTGCGAATCCCCCCAAAGGCCGTCCCGGTAGAGCAATAGAGATTTGAATGCAAGAAGATCAGATAAAATGGGATCAGAGGTATCGTGAAGGTATCTTTTCATCAGATCCTGCACTTATTTTGACTCGTTTTCTGCCGATGGCTAAGTCGGGTAAAGCGTTGGACATTGCTGCGGGCAGTGGTAGAAATTCTTTGTATCTCTTCCAGCAAGGTTTTGAGGTGGATTCCTGGGATATTTCCGATGTGGGCCTGGCTCAACTGAAAAAGCAGGAACCCGGTATTCAAACACGTCAGGTTGATCTCGATCGATCTTACTTGCGGGAAAATCAATATAATCTGGTGGTCAATATTAACTACCTCAATCGAAGACTCTTCCCTCAAATAAAAGAAGCGCTCAAGCCGGAAGGTCTGCTGATTTTTCGTACCTTCTTAGAAGGAGATCCCGGTAGCGGATATTCTCCTTCCTCCAACAAAGAGTATTACCTGAAAAAAAACGAATTGCTGCACGCCTTTTTATCGATGGATATCTTGTTTTATCAAGAAGAAATCCTCGTGCAAAGTAATGGTACTCAGCGATCTATCGCCTCCCTTGTCGCCAGAAAAAAATAAGGCCTACGAATACAACGTCTACTGAATAGAAGATGCAATCGAATGGTGTAATACTCTATAAACCATTGGAAGGAAGTAACATTATTCATTCCCTTGTGCCCTAGGCACCTCCATATGAAAGCTAGAAGGCTGGTAGTTTTTGGGACTCCTTGGGTAAGTCTGCAGTAGCCGGTCCAGGTAATCCACAAAGTCTGACCGGATATCAGGCTGGTGGAAGGCTGCAATATGCTGATTTGAAGCAATCGACCAGAAGGTTTTAGGCTGTCTGGCTAACTCGTGTATCCGTTGCCCAAAATGATAGGGAACAACGGGATCCTTTTCCGCGTGGATGACCAGAAGGGGAATGGGGCTAATTTTAGCGATGCTCTGTTCCGGGCTGTATTGGTCGGAAACTAAGACAGGTACGAGGAACTGCAATGGCCAGGTTAACCAGAAACCGGATACACGATCACGGGCAATGGCTTGATATGAATCGAATCCACTATCCAGAATAACTGCCAGGATTGGATCTTTGGGAGTCATATCTTCTAGAGAACGAGCTAAAACAGCGGCACCCAAGCTTTGGCCTACTAAAATAATCGGCAGGCCTGGAAACTGACTTCTTACCTCTTGATAGACAGCCAAAGCATCTTGATATAAATCCTCCTGACTGGGCTCTCCTTCAGAAAGTCCATATCCACTGTAATCAAATGTGACGAAATGATATCCATGATCGATCATCCAAGCCAAGGAGAGAAAGTGAGTGGACATATTTTGGGCATTACCATGAAACTGAATCACTACTGCCTTAGCGGGAAGCTGCCTTGATTTGAACCACCAGCCCGTCAGGTGAGTACCGAATTGGTTTTCAAATGCCATCCATTTGATCTGGTAGCCAAAATCTTCCGGCGTAAGAATTCGACCTTCTTGTGGTTGATAAAACAAGCCGGAGCAAGATCCCAAAAATAGAAAGAATATCCCTAATACAACTCGTTTCATCAAAATGCTCAGTGATACTTCGTTCTTTAGTTCAGAGGGGTAAGTTTTGATTGGACCCTTTACCAATAAGTATTCCAAAAAAACTTTACCTCATGAGAATCATTCACTTTCTCTATCGCAAGGCGGAGGTCTGTCAATGCTCGATCAGACGATTGATGGCTTCAGATGGCAACTCAAGGTCAAATTCCAAAATATCCCGAATGTCACCGTCACTGTATTCTCGGACCTTCTCATAATAAGGCATGATGGAGAATAATCTTACTCCTAGAGTCGTTTATAGATTATCAGTTAAGACCTGAATAGGTGGAAAAAATAGTAAATAATTAACAGTACTTATTTTCTTTTACTTGCTTGAAAGGCTTCGCTTCGCTAGTTAGCCCTATAGTAGGGGAGAAAATAGACAGAATAATTAAACCTAAATAGGCAAGAGAGTATTGAGACGTGTATGAGAACAGTAAAATTTTGGAGTAATCGATTGTATGATTATTTGGAAAACAGCATAGAGTCCATTAAGGGGCAAAGGCAGCTGGCCATCTTCTTAGTCATTGTCTTTATTTCTGCTATTATCATTATTGAAATGAATCGTTGGGCTCTTTTTCCCGAGTCTCTGTCTCGGTTCCTACCCAGTAAACATTTGGCGGCAGTGGAGCTTATCTTTACATTATCTCTCCTCTTTGAACTTTTGAGTCTGGTTTTCACCTTAGCTCATTCCGTGTCCATTTCTTTGGGCAAGCAATTTGAGATTCTATCTCTCGTCTTAATACGAGATATTTTTAAAGAGTTCTCTCACTTTGATGAGCCTTTGCATTGGGAGCAGATTTCCCAGTCCCTTGATGCCATCCTGGCCAGTGCGATCGGTGCCTTGTTGATTTTTGTGATTCTAGGATTTTATTATCGAGCGCTGAAACATCGTCCCATCACCAAAGACGAGAAGGATAAAGTTTCATTTATTATCGCGAAAAAGATGATTGCTCTGCTGTTATTTTTTAGCTTTTGCGCTGTCTTAATCTATTATTTCATACTCTATTTACAGACAGGAGAAGCAGGAGAGCCGTTTCAGGCCTTTTACACGGTTCTGATCTTTAGTGATGTTTTGATCATGCTGATTTCCATGCAGTACGGATCTACTTACCTGGTTGTTTTTCGCAACTCTGGGTTTGCTGTAGCGACTGTATTAATTAGGTTGGCCTTCATCACTCCCGTTGTAGTAGGAGCTTTTTTAGGTGTAGGCAGCGCCTTGTTTGTATTAGGGCTGGTTGTTGCTTATAATTATTTCAGTCCCTCCGTAAATGAAGCGGGTGCCCCTACCCGAATGACCGGATAGTAGCGCTGCATCCATCTTCCAAACTCTGTGAATCTTTTAAGGAAAGAATGGGTGCTCTTTTAGAAGAGCACGAAGATGGAGAAACTAGATGCTGTGCCTGATCCATCTATTTCATAGGTTGTACCTCCGACTGTTAGGTCCTCAAAATCAGTTTCTAATGTGTATTGTCCTACGCGA
>NVSR01000134.1 GCA_002401295.1 SAR324 cluster bacterium
AGTCCATCCCTTGGTCCCACTTCCACTATTTTAATACTTGAATCATTCATAACGAGTTCCTTTCTGGTTCATCAGTTGCCTTAGGGAGTCCGAAGGAAAGAGAGCTTTCTTCTAACTTCCTTATTGAATCAATGTCAGTTTTGTCTTTTTTGTCTAATCTGGCACGTTTCCCTTAAAAGTTAAATCTAAAAAGGTTTTTACTGCAGTCGTGATTTTATTTCCTTTCTTTTTTCAATCTACTAGATAGATTTCATAGCCTCAAGCATGAACCGTTGACAGAACTAGACAGGATTTATTTATTTCCTCTTTTCAATCTACAACGCGAAATTTATAGTAGCTTTTCATTAGAGGAAATAACTCCAAAAACTCTCTTTCATTTAGTCCATAAGGTTACATGCTTGCAACTCGGATTCCTAAAAATGTCTTCCTTTTATCCTTGTGCCAAGCATTAGGGACCACAGGCAATCTCCTAGTAATGACCGTTACTGCGTTAATTGGTCATTTGCTTGCTCCACCGGAATTTGCCACTCTGCCCATTGCCTTTCAGTTTCTGGCGGCTAGTTTAGTCACCATTCCCATCTCCTATTTCATGAAGAATTGGGGGCGTAAAGCAGGATTTTTCCTGGGTGCCATCTCAGGTTGTGTTGGTGCTTTAATCAATGTATTCGCAATCATCAACCATAATTTTGTGGCTTTTTGTATTGGCTCTTTCTTCTTCGGGATGATGGCCGGAATTGCTCAATTTTACCGGTATGCGGCAGTAGATAGCGCGGGAGAAGAGTATCGTAGTCAGACGATTTCTTTAGTACTAGCCGGTAGCATTTTGGCTGCCCTGGTCGGACCGGAGCTGGCCAAATGGTCCAGAAATTTGGTGATGGATATTGAATTTGTGGGCACCTATCTGGTGGTTGCCTCGTTGCCTCTGCTTACCAGTCTGATTCTATTTGTCACACCGATTGCAGCTCCTTCAGAAGAAGAGAAGCAAAATTCCGGTCGAAGTCTGCCTGTTTTACTGCGTCAGGGAAGACTCTGGGTAGCTGTTTTAGGAGCAGTTGTGGGTTATGCCTCCATGACACTGTTAATGGTGGCCACACCTTTAGCCATGAGAGCCAACCACTTGGTTTTTAATGATGTTGCCTTCGTGATTCAGTGGCATGTGTTGGGCATGTATGCGCCTTCCCTAATTACCGGACATTTGATTCGTCGTTGGGGTGTACTCAATATCATGCTGCTGGGGGCAGTCTTCGTTTCGGCTTGTATCCTAATCAATCTACAAGGGACTAGCTTGAATCACTTCTGGTGGGCACTTTTTTGCCTGGGAGTGGGATGGAACTTTTTATTCATTGGAGCAACGACCTTGTTAACCTATACCTACGAAATTGAGGAAAGGGCTAAGGTGCAGGCATTCAACGAACTCCTGGTCTTTTCTACCACTGCATTGGCTGCATTATTTTCGGGTTGGCTGCTGCATAATCTCGGTTGGGGTAGTATTAATCAACTTGTTCTTATCCCTATTGGTTTGATTACTCTATCAATTTTAGGTTTAAAAATGGCAGGGGGAGATTTAGTGGGCAAGGTTTCAACTTGATCAACAGGATATAGGAGAACTTACAACTCCTGAGATATTGAGGAGGAGAAGGCCGGGGCGTAGCCCGGCCCTAGCATGTTGTGGAGTTCTATTTTATGCGAGGCGGGATAAACCATCTCTGGCGGCCACTTTGTAGGCGGAAGAGAGGGTGGGGAAATTAAAGACGGCATCGAGGAAATACTCGATTTTTCCTTTAAAGTGCATCACCGCCTGACCAATGTGAATCAACTCAGTGGCTCCGGAACCCAGAATGTGAACGCCTAATAATTCGTGCGTTTCGCAATGGAACAGGAGTTTTAACATCCCACCTTTTTCACCCATGATCAGACCACGAGCTAAATCCCTAAACTGACAAACTCCCACTTCAAAGCAAACTTTATCTTCCATGAGTTGTTTTTCCGTCGGCCCAATGCCTGCGATCTCAGGTAGAGTGTAAATTCCAGTGGGCATTTCTCCACCCACACGAGTCATTTCCTTGCCTTGTATCGCATGCCTGGCGGCCATCCGACCTTCCTCATTGCTGACGGAAACTAGGGATGGAAAACCAATGATATCACCTACTGAGTAGATGTTGGGTACTGCTGTCTGGTAGTTATGATTCACATCCAGCTGATTCCTGGAATTCATGGTCAAACCACATTTTTCCAAGTCCAACAAGTCAGCCGTGCCTTGTCTTCCATTCGCGTAAAGCAAGCGTGAGGCATTGATCATTCTTCCAGAGTTCAATTTGATTTGAACTTTGCCATTACGCAATTGGATGGACTCATATTGTTCCCCTAAACGCAAGACTACACCTTCACTTTGCATGAAATAAGCAAGGGATAGGGATAATTCATGATCAATAAAATCCAGGAGAGTTCCTCGTGGGTCAATCAAATAAACCCTGGTTCCCAGTTTGGAGAAAATGGAAGCATATTCGCAACCAATCACCCCTCCACCATAAATGGCGATATCCTTGGGGATTTCATCCAGATTGAGGATGGTATCCGAATCCAATACATATTTTCCATCAAAGCCTACATCTGGTGGGTGATAAGGACGAGTCCCTACGGCAATGATAATTTTTTCAGCTTCCACTTCTACGGCTTGTCCCGTATCTGCGGCTTCAACCACCAAGCGTTTGGTATCCAAAAACTTGGCTTCTCCATGAATATAATGGACGCCTGCCTGCTGGTAGTTGCGCAAGATATCATCCACTCGCTTTTCCATTACAACTTTACTTCGATGCATCAATTGCTTGATCGATACCTTGCGGTTCAAATTAATATCAAAACCACTGATCTCTTTGTTGGAGATCGAATCCACATAACGCACAGTTTCCCAAAGGGATTTACTGGGGAGGGTTCCCGAGATCACCGAAGCGCCACCGGGGCGTCCTCCTTTTTCGATCACAGCAACACTGGCTCCTAATCTAGCAGCTTCCAGGGCAGCTTTTTCCCCCGCTGGTCCCGCACCGATCACAACGATGTCAAATTGTAATGATTTCATATTTCCTAATTAGCTCAAATTGATAATTGTGGTATTAGTACCATAAACTGAGCTCTTCTCCATTAAACCTCTCGCATGAAGCAGAGCAGGCTCCCCAACAATCCGCCCCTACGAGGTTAGAAAGTTGATATGCTCTTTCTTTTCTACATCAATTGTTACAGTTGATACAACCAGATCCTCCTGAGACTTCATCAGCTCAGCCTCCATCTGTTCCTTCCGGTTTCGTACCAATAGGCTGGTCGATCCACTCAAGAGATCCTTGTAGCGAATTTTCAAACGGTCCATCTCCTCACAAAGTGTAGTGAGCAGTTCCACACTATCTGCATTCTCATTTTGATTCACTGAGAAGAATCCCTCAGGGTGCAGTGCTTTTAGAGCTTTTGCGATATTTTTCTGGATCGTATTCACACTCGCTTTAGCTAATGGCTTGGCTTGGCCCAAACGCACCACTTCCATCACAAATTTTACCAGGGTATCACGCTTCAATACATCCACCGATAAATAACCCAACAGCTTTTCAAAGCTTCCTAAAAATTCTTGGGGGACAATGAGAGTACAAGCAATGGGATTGCTCACTTCCAGGGAGTGTAAAGCCAATTTCGGGCTCTCTTTCCCTTTGCCATGGGCTTTGAGGATAAAATCAAAAGCGACCTGTAAGAATTGATGAAAGGCCGTTGCCATATCCAAGGTAAAGGCTTCTTGTGGTGGGAGGTGATATTTGACGGTCATCAAGGCTTGCCCCTCAGGCAAACGCTCTATCTTGGCAGCATTCAAAAGCCTGGAAACAGCTAGATATTTTTCCAGATAAGCATCCCAGCCTATTCCAATACGATCGATTTCCAAGATGAAGGAGATCAATGTTTGGCTGTTTACATGGCTGCTTTCGTACTTAAATAATTCCCAATGATTCTGCATTAACTCATAGATGGCATCCGCCACCTGCTTCAGAGATTCCAAGTCGTTCAGGAGCTCCGAAGTGTAATTTTCTCCCTGAATAAACTGTTCCAGTTTAATAATTTCAGTTAGAAAACTTTTTTTTCTCTCGCCAATGCCTGCGCAAATTTCCTGTTCAAACAAGCGGGGTCGTAGCTCGTCCTGAAGGAAAATATCCAGGGAATTCTGTGCAACCTGGCTACCTAAATTTTCAAAAAAGTCACCACAAATTGAATTGTAAAAGCCAAATGTATTTTGCATTAGCTTAAAAAATCCGTCACTTACTGGGATCGTCTCATTGAACTGAGTACGAAATTCACGTAACAACACAGGTTCTCCAAATCCTAAGTCAAGTTGGGTTCCCACCCCAAGGAAATGAAGTGGGGCTGATCGATCCAAGCTTCCGGATCCCCAGGCTGCCGGAAGTTTGGTAGAAGTGTGTACTAGTAGTGACTAGAGTACTAGTTTACCAGTTCCGTATCCGCGAAGAAGTAAGCGATCTCAATTTTCGCAGTCTCAGGAGCATCTGATCCGTGTACAGTATTTTCGCCAACAGAAGCAGAAAAATCTTTACGGATTGTTCCTGCATCTGCATCAGCTGGATTGGTAGCACCCATGAGCTTGCGATTCTGAGCGATAGCGTCTTCACCTTCCAGTACTGTCAAAACAACAGGACCACGAGACATAAAAGTAGTCAGCTCGTCAAAGAAAGGTCGTTCGCTGTGTACAGCATAAAAACCTTCAGCTTCTTTCTTGCTCAAGTGAACCATTTTGGTGGCTACGATTTTCAGTCCGGCTTTCTCGAAGCGGCTCAAAATGTTTCCTACTACGTTGCTCTCTACGCCATCAGGCTTAATGATGGAAAAAGTTCGTTCTACAGCCATAATATACCTAAACCGTTGATAAAGTTTTTTGTTTAATGAATTCGGGTTGATAGAGTCACCGCCAGTGGTCTCAAGTAAGGCCAGTGGCTTGGTGATCATCTTCTGGGCGCAACCCTGACGCCTCAAAGTCAGTTACTGATACTTCCATAACCCTGCCTTTCGCTGTTTGGCAAGGATTTGTGCGTTGACAAATTCCGGGTCCTGATTGGATTGCCCACGGTCAATGATATAATAGGACAAACCTTCATAGACCATCCACAAGTTGATATTACGGATCCGTCTCCCCTTTTTCGTTTGAATTGTCTGATAGACAGTACCCCAGAATTTCCGGGCTTTTTCCTGGAACTTCAAGTCAATGATGACCTCTTGCCCGTTCAACTGATTTTCCAATCTTTGCCGGATACGGCGCTTCCATTTTTTACGGAAGCTCCTGCCTCTGGTCACTGACCCCATAGGGGTCACGTATTCCAGGCTGACTCGTAAAGTACGTTTCTTATCCTGACGATTACTTTTGGACAAACTTTTTGCCAGAGTCGTGTAATCTTTACTTTTATCAATTTTTATCCAGATGGATTTTACGTCTTCCCCAATCTTAGTCACCGTCCCTTCAATGCGTTGAATGCGACCGGCCCGAGGAGGATAGAGCCGCTGATCCGCTTTCAGCTTTGTCTTTTTGTCCTCTCCCGGATTGCAGGCCAATAGAAAAAGGAGACTACAGTAAAAGAACCAGCGACCCCAAGCAGTGACAGGAAAGGACATAGAAGTTCTCCACAAAAAATTAAGAAAAAAAAAGTCTCCCTCAAGGGGGGATTAAGGTACTCAATTCATTTTTCTTGCATTCCCAAGAGAAAACCAACAAGTTGAAGCAGGAGTAAACTTCTACCACAAAACTTCGAGATTAAGTATAATCAACATAACATTAGCGCAGGGCAAAAAAACCACAGATGCGGGTATTGCCTGAGGTAGAATCCCACTGGTGTGAGTATTCAGTACTCAACGGCCAATAAGCATAGAGACTACAATGACTGCAGATAAGGCCAAATTTTTGATCGCCATGCCCTCCTTAAAGGAGTCTATTTTTGCGCATTCGGTCATCTTGATGGCAGAACAGACAGCCACGGGGGCTCTCGGCTTTATCATCAATCTGCCGACAGGAACAGGCATTCGTGAAGCCTTGAAGATGATGAATGTTCAAAGCACGGATTTGCCGGATATTCCCATTCTATTTGGAGGTCCCGTACAAACGGATTTTTTCTGGTTTTTACATTCCCCCGAGTTTAGCGCACAATCAACCATTGCCATTCACCCCAATTTTGCGTTGACCTCGGCTATGGAGATTATTCCCATCCTCAATGAAGACCATTGCCCCAAGATTTTTTTCGCGGGTGTGGGTTATTCCGGCTGGGGAGCGGAACAACTGGAACGGGAAATCGAAGAAGGTTCCTGGTGGCTGGATAAATTTGATGTTGATCTTTTATTCGGAACCTCCCATTCGAATCAATGGGACAAGGCCTTTAAAACCTTGGGAGTCGATCCAAAAACCCTCTTTGACAACAGCAATCCCTTTGATCCGATCATTAATTGAGATGGCTTCAGTCCCTTTGAAGGATTAATCCCCACTATCCTTTTTTGGTTATTTTCCGATTTTCTCAATCATATCCAGACGCTCCTGATGGCGTCCTCCTCCGAATTCCGTGCTCAGCCAAGTTTGAAGGATATCCAGCGCCGTCTCTTCCCCTAAGATGCGTGCACCAAGAACCAGGACATTAGAATTATTGTGTTCCCGAGATAGTTTGGCCGTCAAGTGATCATGACAAAGTGTCGCGCGCACATTAGAGACACGGTTTGCGGCTAGTGACATACCGATACCTGTACCACAGATTAAAATCCCACGTGCAAACTCACCTTCGGCGATACGTTCGGCAACCTCTTGTCCGATCGTAGGATAATGGATGGAGCTAGTGTCAAAACAGCCAGCATCGCACACATCAAAGTCTTTTTCTGCCAGCACTTGACGCAGTGTTTCTTTCAAGGCAAATCCACCGTGGTCGGAACCGATAATAATCTTTTCTTTCATTGTAATATTCTAAAAAGAAATGAAACAGTTTTACAATTAGTGCCACCGGATCTAGACTGGTTTTGTTCGAGTCCAAATCTTCTATCGCATCTTATATTTCAGAGCCATTTTCAGAGGAGAGTTCCTCATCCAACAGAACTTGATGCTAACGATTCAGCACTGAAAAAACAACCCAAATCCCTAACTTCCCGAGATGGCATTCTTACTCAAAGAATAGAAGTCATGAGGCCCAAACATATTTTTAAAACCAAAGCAATATCAAGGTATTATGAGGGGACGCACTACTCAAAGAAGATGCAACAATTGTCATGACGCCAAAATCGTTATCATTCCCAAAGGTTTGACTTCCCACGCCGAATTTTGCTCCCAATGTTACCTGACCTGCCCTGTTTGTGGGGGAGACGGCTTAATTTTTAAGCAAGATGAGATGGGACGAGAATTCGCGAAAAGGTGTGAATGCCAATCCCTCATACGCAGAATGACCTTGTTCAACAATGCTCAAATCCCCAGTCAATTCTACGATTCTACCTTTGAAAACTTTCAAGTAAAGGATAACCCTTCTCTGGAAGCTGCCCTGCATACAGCAAAATTTGCCATCAAAAATTATAAAAAAGGGCAATCAGCCGACAAGGATTCCTGGAAAGGATTGCTCTTCATGGGGGGTGTGGGCATTGGGAAAACCCGGCTGGTTTGTACCATGATTCGCGCTTACACCTTGAAGTTCGCTATCCCCAGCCTTTTCCAAGAGTTCTCCAGCTTACTGAGTGAGATTAAAGCGGGCTACGACAAGGGCTTATCAGAAGCCAAGGTTTTGGAAAAAATCAATAATATTGAAATTTTGGTGATTGATGAACTAGGAAAAGGGCGCAAAAGTGAATGGGAGATCGCCCTGTTGGATACGATCATCTCCAACCGTTATAACATGAAGAAAACAACGATCTTCACCACCAATTATACGGATCAACTCAAAACAACCTATCAGGATGCCATCAATATCCGTGGGGGAGGTGATAATTTAAAGGACTCGGATCGAAAAGAAACTCTGGAACAAAGAGTCTATTCCCGTATTTATTCCCGCTTGAAAGGCATGTGTAACTTTGTGGAGATCAAAGCACCGGATTACCGACAACCAGAGAGCGAGATCCAAGTCAATCGTTAACGTCCACGCTGGAATTTACTGATATTAAGTTCTAGATGTTCAATAAATTCATTGATATCATCAGAAGTCATCAGCAGATCCTTGCGGTCGGGCATGACAGAAAAGATGTACTTTACGTACTCAGGCATCAAATGCAGGAGTAGAGTATTTTCTGAATTTCGCATGTGTTTGTTTAAAAAGGCATTCATTTGCATCTTAGACATCTTACGAAAAACAGGGGTGTAGATCCCCACATCTTTTTCCAGATCGGCGGTCACATCCTGGGGATAAAAGGGAAGAAAAAACTGCCGTGAACAGAAAAATTTGACAAAAGCAATCATCATCCCACAGACGATAATGCCCTCCCCGATAGAAACGGCACCGGCTCCCAAATAGCCCATACCCACGATAAAAACCCCCATTAACATGCCCAGGACCTCTAAGGTGATCCGTACTTTTTCCACAGCTAAATATTTAAAATTATACCTTTTTTCCACCCAAAATAGATAAAGTCCATGATTGAAGGCCGTCCCGATACCAATCACCTCTTCGGCACTGGCTTCTCGTTCTTTCAGCTCTTTTTCCAGCTTTTTCTTTTTTTCCAGGGCATAGCGATTCATGATATCCTGGATGATATAACGGCGGGTACTCCTCATACGATCCGCTAAGACCAGGATATACTCATTAGGATTTTTCTGATTCAACGTATCCGATCGGAAATCACCACGTGAGGAGACATAATCCACAATATCATCGTAAAGCTTCTTACTAGACCCAGCCACTCCCTCTTGTTTCTTTTTCTTCCCGACAATATTCTTCTTTTGCTTGCCTTCGGCCTCTTTTCGTTCCAGATCACGAGACATCTCCAGGCGGATAATCATGGAGAAGAGGTCTGTCAGAATTTCATAAAGGTCACTATTCAACCTCATCATCTGAATGAAGGTTTCCCCGACAAGATAGGCATAAGAAGAGAAGCTTTTTCCTGATGCCTGATTTTCCCAAGGTGGCCGATCCTGTTGTATGTGACCATTCACAACCATCAGGATCAAACTTTCAACGAAGTCTCGATACTCGGGGTGTTCATCAGCATGCCATAAGAGTGCTGTCCAGGTAGTGGCAGCATATTTTCTGGTTTCATCATTATCCAAAAGGGTATCAATGATTTCCAAAAAATAGGGGTACATCTCGGGATCACTCATGTTCCGATGGATCAAGTCTGCGACCCGCTCCGCAGCAACAACATCATCCAACTCCCGCTCATTGATCGCTGTAATCCGTATGGCTACCCGTGCCGCAAAATCCTTAGGAATCCTGCGTCCACTGGGTGCGACATTTCCTCTAATATTTCTACGTTTTCCAGTTTGCCCCGTTCCTTGAGGTGAACCTTTTTCTTGAGCAACCGCTTCTGCTTCCATGATTTTAAAACCAAAACTTAAAGACTAAAAAGGCAAACTAACAGCACAGAGCCCGTACTCTAATGCCTGATTCACAGTCTACCCTGGAGCGAATCAATTCGTACATGCCTATCCCCAAGGGAACTTCTTCACCAGCAACCAAGCTGCAGAAGTTAATCCTTCCTTAATGCAACACTAATACCTTAAATAGGCAGAGACGCAACCACCACCTTCAGGAGTATTTTCTAAAGTAATAAGCAAATGGCTTGGGGCATCTACAATGCCGTCTCTTTTTCAACCGGAAGTCTTCCCAGACCTTGCCTTGCCACATCTCTGCTGTAGCTCTGGGCTGTAATGATCAACCTTGCCCAAACGATCGTAGCGGTATGGGGAGAGGTCCCAGGCATTCGGGTTCTTCAGAATAACATCAGAAATAACCCTGCCAATGCCGCCGCTGGAGCCCAACCCTCCACCGGAACAACCCGTTGCCAAAATCAATCCATCAATACCTGATACTTCACCCAAAATGGGTTTACCATCCAGGGTATAGCCACAAAAGCCTCGGATATAGTGAGCAATGCCCATGGTTTCCAGACCCGGCATCAAATGACCCAAAGCATCAAATTCAGTGAGTAGTGTATCCCAACCTTCCGGATCTGCTTTGATGCCCAAGTCATCGGTATTTTCGGGCAAGATCCTGGGATCTACCACGATGGATTCGCTTTCACGCAAACCGAATAAGAGGCCTCCCACCTCTGGCCGAGCATAGGCTTTAGCATCTGGCATGATTAAAAAAGGCTGATTGGCCAGTACTTTGGTGGAGGGTTCTGTGATCCAGTATTGGCTGCGCACCGGCGCCATAGGCAGTCCAATTCCCAGCTCCATCATTAGCTTACCCGACCAGACTCCACCAGCATTCACGACAATCGGTGCGGAAAACTTTCCCTGATTGGTGGCAACACCCACAACCCGATTATTTTCGGTGAGGATACGTTCAACAGCCACAGCACGTCGAATTTTCACGCCTTGTAGTTTAGCCCCTTTAGCGTAAGCCCCAGTTAAGATATAAGGATCAATAATTTTATCCTCTGGCATAGAGGCGATGAGTAGATCCTCAGTGGCTTCCAATTGCAGTAGGGGTACCCTCTCTTGAGCCTCCTGCTGAGAAATCCAATCAACATCTACCCCATGCTTTGTCACGAAGGAAACCAATTCCTGCAAGGATTGTTTGCTTTGAGCTGAAGAAGCCAGGTAAAAACTGCCCGTCTGATGAGCGCCAAGATCTTCCTCTAACTGTGCTTCCAAATCCATAATCGCATGATGGGTTTCCCTGACCAGGTCTAGGTAGTATTTTTGATTCCTGGCCAGAGTTAGCAATCCCGCTGCTCGACTGGAAGCTCCAAAGCCTACACTGTTTCTCTCCAGGATTAGAATACGCCCCGGAAAGGACTTCGACAGATACCAGGCGATGGCACAGCCCCACAAGCCACCTCCGATAATCAGAACATCTGCATTATCTACTGGTGCCATTAGGACATTCCCCTTTTTTTAGACGTTCGTTAATTTGTTCAATCACCCCGGGCAGGTCAGTGATGCTGTCCACTACGTAATGGGCGCCGCTATCTTTGAGGATCTGTCGGGTCTTCTGTAAACGTACTTGGATCTCTTGCTCTGACATGGCTTCAGCCTGCTCCATGGAATCCATATCCATGTAGTTACTATACCTTGCGACTCCTACAGTCCAGCAGCCAGCGGCGAATCCTTCTCTAATTCCCGAAATAGTATCATCCACTTTGATCACTGAATGGATAGGCCCCACGTCCAAAAGTTCTAAATTTCGATACAACATGAAAGGCTTGGGCCGTGT
>NVSR01000135.1 GCA_002401295.1 SAR324 cluster bacterium
TGGAGCTTCCGCAAAAGAATAATCCATTCATCACAAATTTGCTCAGCGGCTTGGGGCAGGAACTCTGTATCAAGACAGATTGGACGCCTAAAAAAGACAGTCATGGTGAAATCATTGGTTTTATAGGGGCAATGATTGATATCACCTCCTTTCGTCGCAAAGAGCAGGGCTTGCTACGGCAAAGAGATAATCATAAAAATTTACTGGACACTTTAATTGATCCTATTTGGGTGTTTCGTGAACAGTCTATTGAATTTTGTAATCAAAAGTCCCTGGAGTTGATTGATGCTTGGATGGCTGAGGGGGGGAGTGATTCCTTTGCGGAGCTGGTCATTCCTGAAGATGAACCGCGACTTCTTGCCCTTTTAGAGGGGAAAGGCAAAGATGTTCCTGCAGTCACTCTATCTCTAAAAGAGAATAACTCCGGTATTCGTTGGGGAAAATTCAGCCGACAAGACATCCTGTGGGATAACCATCCGGCAATTTTAATCTGTTTGCAAGATCGGACAGAACAAAAAAAATTAAGGGATTCGATTGGTGATCTGCAGAAAAAAGTTAAAGAAATCAAACAAGCAAAAAATGAATTCTTTGATAATATCTCCTATGAATTACGAACACCTCTGAACGGTATTACTGGCTTATCTCAAGCTCTAAAAGATGGGGTTGCGGGAAAATTACCCCCCAAAGTTATCTCCAGCCTCTCGATCATCCATTCTAGTAGCAAACAAGTATCCAAATTAATAAATGAAATCATTGATTTCTCTAAGTTGAATGATCAAACCCTGACCCTTGATTTACAACCGATTAGTCTGAAAACAACCTTGGAGCCTGTCCATGTTTTGGGCCTCAATCTCATTCAGAATAAGGCGCTGAAGCTGGATTTCCACATCAGTGAGGATTTGCCTCTAGTACAGGCAGATACCAACCGTTTGCAACAAATCCTCCTGAATCTATTAAATAATGCAGTAAAGTTTAGCAGCGAAGGTAAAATTACCGTATCTGCTACTTTAGAAGAGAAAGAAGTTCGCATCTCGGTGGCAGATACGGGTGTGGGTATCCCTGAACAGCGGTTAGAGACGATTTTTGACGCTTTCTATAGCCAACCCAGTGCTTCTTTGCAACAGGGCTACGTAGGGCCAGGTATTGGACTGGCCGTGAGCAGGCAACTAGTAGAACTACATGAAGGGAAAATTCGTGTTCGTAGTTTGGAAAATGTGGGGAGTATTTTTTCTTTTACGCTGCCCGTAGCGGAAAATCAGTCTCCCGCTTTGGAAACAGTGAATTCTTTGCTCCTATTGGATTTCCCCAATGAGGATTTGAGTCTCTTGACAGTGGATCCAAGCAATGAGTATGGACAAGAAGCAACTGAGTTGGAAGAGT
Organism: SAR324 cluster bacterium; assembly: GCA_002401295.1. Taxonomy (GTDB): domain Bacteria; phylum SAR324; class SAR324; order XYD2-FULL-50-16; family XYD2-FULL-50-16. The sequence continues at coordinate 1,381 of NVSR01000135.1, forward strand.
TGAGCCGACAACTACCGTTAATCCTGGTCGTTGATGATGAACGGATTAATTTAATGATGCTTGAGAATCTATTAACATTGAATGGTTACCGTGTCATTACATCACAGGATCCACTGCAAGCTTTAGAAATTATTGAGGAAGAAGAACCGGATCTTATGTTGTTGGATCTGATGATGCCGGTGATGAATGGTTATGAAGTCTGTAAAAAGGTTCGTGAGACTTATGAACCCAGCGCCCTGCCCATTTTAATGTTGACCGCCAAATATCACACCGAGGATTTGATCCAAGGTTTGAATTCCGGCGCGAATGATTATTTGAGCAAACCCTTCAATAAGGAAGAATTACTCGCTCGGATTAATATTCATCTGGAAGTAAAGGAAAACAAACAACTGAAGCGGGAAATTCAACGAAGACAAAAGGCGGAACAGGAATTAAGTCTGTCTCAATATCGCTTGGCCCGGATCCTGGATACCTTTGAAGAAACGATCGTTGCTTTTGATCAACATCAGAAAATTACTTTTTTCAATCAACAGGCAGAAGTGGTGCTGGGCTATAAAACTCAAGATCTCCTGGGCAAATCCTTATCTACAATTTTGGTGGGAGATCAGTCGGAAAACTTTACTCAAAGCCTCAGCCAGTTTTTGAACTTTGCAGTGGAAAAAGAAAATTTTGAGTCGGAAGTCAGAATGCGGCCGAGAGAGGCAGGGGCCTTTCATGTGGGAGTGACCGTCTCTAAGCTACAACTGGAAAAGGATCCTTTTTATGTAATGAGTTTTAAATCAGCACTGTCGGGACTAGTGGAACAGAGTGCTTCCGATGTGGCTCATCAAAAAACTCCCAGTCCCCTGATCGTGGAGAGCGAAGCTTCCAATAATAAAGTACAAGTCTTGAGTGAGGTCTTTGACAATATAATCAAATATCTTTCTACAGGTGGTATTGATCTGATCAATGATTTGAGGTCCCATAAGCCAGCCCAGCATCGCAAGCAAATCAAGTTGATGAATGAAGAAGAAGTCAATCAGGAATTTCGCCAGACCTTGGTTGATATGATGAATATCTCACTCCAATACTGGAAGGTGGCGACTAATAAAGGGAAAACTGAATTGGCCGAAGAAAGCGGGATCTGGAATGTACAGTTGGAAGGAGGTGAGACCTTTCGTACTCGCACCTTGGATAAATATCTTTTCTTAGATGCCTTGCCTAAAAAACCTCGTTGGAAAGATGTGGTGGAAACCGCACAGTATGTCTTGTTACACTGCCCGGAAAACGCTTCCATAGAAAAGAAAAAATTGGAGGAAAAACTATCGGATCTTTTAATTTTCAGACAAAAAATGAAACTGATGAACAGTGGCATTCCCGTGTTAAAAAAGGGAGCCGCGAGAAGACGTTAAGGGAGCGCCATGCTTCGGCTCCCAACTCACCAGTGTTTCTAGTAATATCAAACAGGGCCCTCACTTGAAATCTCCAACTATCTTGTTGCTCACACCTCCCTTGACGCAACTGAATACTCCTTACCCCGCCACAGCCTACTTGAAAGGTTTTCTCAAGCAAGAGGGCTACTCCGTAAAACAGGGCGATTTGGGTATCGAACTGATCCTAAAGCTATTGTCAAAGCAAGGGCTGACTGAAATTTTTGCACAGGCCAACTCAGTCAGGGAAAAGCTGAGCCCCAATAGTCAGCGAATTTTGCATCTCGAATCAGCCTACTTGCATACCATCGACCCCATCATCAACTTTCTGCAAAATAAGGATACGACCTTAGCTCATCGCATCTGCAGTGGGGAATATTTACCCGAGGCTTCCCGCTTTGCTACCTTGCAGGATATGGAGTGGGCTTTTGGCTCCATGGGCATACAAGATCGAGCTCGCTTTTTTGCGACACTCTATATTGATGATATTGCCGATTTAATCACAGAAGCAGTGAGTTCTCATTTTGGCTTCAGTCGTTATGCGGAGCGTTTGGCGCTTTCAGCGACTTCCTTTGCTCCTTTAGAAAAGGAACTGCGACTGGCTGATAGTTTGATTGACCAAGTATTGTTGGATTTGTTGGAAAAGCATATTCAAGCAACGCAACCAGAAGTGGTTGCTTTCAGCATCCCTTTTCCAGGCAATCTCTATGGTGCACTCAAGTGTGGACAATATCTTAAAAAATACCACCCCTCGATCAAAGTTCTGCTGGGCGGAGGTTATGTCAATACTGAATTGCGGCAGCTTAAAGATCCTAATATCTTTAACTATGCTGACTTCATTATGCTGGATGATGGTGAAAGTCCATTTTTACAGTTCCTCCGCTATTTGGAAGGATTAATTGAGCAATCAGAGTTGAAGCGCACCTTTCTTTGCCAGCAGGGCAAAGTGGTTTTTCAAGACAATGCCTCTTGTGCCGATGTTCCCCATCGAGATGTGGGGACCCCGGATTACTCGGACTTGCTACTGGATAAATATCTTTCCGTCATTGAAGTCCCCAATCCCATGCATCGACTGTGGAGTGACGGACGTTGGAATAAAATGACACTGGCTCATGGGTGCTATTGGAAACGCTGCACTTTTTGTGATGTCACCCTGGATTATATTAAAAGATATGATGAGGCGCCTGTCTCCTTGCTTGCTGACCGCATCGAGCAGATTATCGAGCAGACGGGACAAACAGGATTTCATTTTGTGGATGAAGCAGCTCCCCCTGCTTTATTGAAGGAACTGTCCATTGAAATTTTACGACGGAATATTACCATTACCTGGTGGACCAATATCCGCTTTGAGCGAACCTTTTCTGAAGATTTATGTCGTTTGCTGGCGGCAGCCGGTTGTATTGCCGTTTCTGGAGGTTTGGAAGTCGCCTCGGACAGGATTCTAAAGAAAATCCGCAAAGGAGTTTCCATCAAGCAGGTCGCTAAGGTTGCGGATGATTTTACAAAAGCTGGAATCTTATTGCATGCCTATTTGATGTATGGTTTTCCCACCCAAACGGTGCAGGAAACGGTGGACTCCCTGGAAGCAGTTCGGCAATTATTTGAATCTGGTGTGGTACAATCCGGATACTGGCATCAATTCTCGATGACTGCGCATAGTCCTATTGGTCAGAACCCTGCGGCTTTTGGAGTCCAACAAATCGGTCCTGAAGAGGGAACTTTTGCGCAGAATGATTTGCTGCACAGTGATCCAGAGGGATGTGATCATACTCGATTTTCCCCAGGCCTGCGTAAATCCCTCTATAACTTTATGCATGGTGTAGGGATAGATTTAGACGTCAGCAGCTGGTTTGACTTTAAGGTTCCTCAGACTACTTTAGCGGAGAATCTTGTCGAAGAAGCGATCGATCGCCCTGATCGACCGGATATAGACCGATTGGGTCAACAGGTCCTCTGGCTGGGCAATAAACCGGAGCTCTCAACAGATCAAAGAAAGAAAAAGGGCAAGAAAGTCACTCGGGCAAAACTCACATTTTTCGATAAAGCTGAAACTTGGGAACTGACCTGTAGCTTGCCGGAAGCACGATGGTTACAGGCATTATTACCCCAGCTTTCTTATTCGAGTGAAGAGAAACACAGTCTACAGTCCCTCAAAGAAAATTACCCTTCACAAACGGGCATGGGCTTTGACTCTTTGCTTCAGTCTACACTCTGGCAAGAACTCCGTAAAAATGGCTTATTATTGCTAAGGTAGTGGAAATGGGAAAGAAGGAGGTCTTTCCCTCACTGGATCAGTGGGGGAGTCTTGAGTTGCCCTTCTAAGTTAACAGTATGCGGACATTCGCAATTAACTCGCTACTTTTGATGGGTTTTATTAAGAATAAATTAGCTCCCGCTTTCAATCCTGCCATTTTATCGCCCTCTCCTTCTTCCGTTGAGATAATGATGATGGGAGTATCCCGATACTGGGAGAGAGCTCTCAACTCCTTACAAAAGGTGAAACCATCCATTCTAGGCATATTGACATCGACGAGTACCAAATCAAAGTCTGTTGCTAATGCCTTTTCCAAGCCATCATAGCCGTTTTCCGCTGCTGTTACATCGAAGCCTTCGGATTGTAACATAACCATGTGCATGTTGCGTACAATGGCGGAGTCATCTACGACTAATGCCTTTCGAGTCATTGGCAGCCTTTAAGGAGTCAGAAAAAATCAGGTTTAATGAATTTGAATATGCTTAAAGATAAACAAATCAAACTGATTTGAGAACAAGCTTTTTAAAAAATTAGAATAATGCTGGGGGAGATAAGATATGCGTTCCCATATATGAACATGGGAACGGGGAGTTAAGCTATTTATTTAAAAGTTATTTAAGCTTCATGCTTCTCTAAAGTTTGCCAAACCAGTTCAGCTAAATCGATGGTTTCCATCTTCTCTTCTTGTTCCAGGGTCTTGATACCATCATCTACCATGGTCAGGCAGAAAGGACAGGCCACGACAACTTTATCTGCTTTCATATCCACTGCTTCCTGAACACGGTTGACGTTGATTCGTTCGCCAATGGTTTCTTCCATCCACATACGAGCGCCACCGGCACCACAACAGAAACTCTCTTCTCGATTACGAGGCATTTCAGTGAGTCCCTCTTTAGCAATACTACCAATGATGTTTCGTGGCTCGTCAAAGATTTTATTATAACGTCCCAGGTAACAAGGGTCATGATAGGTGATCTTGCCCTCAACAGATTTTTTGACTTTGATTTTGCCTTCTTCGATCAACTGAGAAATAAATTGAGAATGGTGAATCAGCTCGTAATTACCATTAAACTGTGGGTACTCATTGCCCAGTGTGTTGAGACAGTGGGGGCAAGTCGCGATAATCTTCGTGATTTTATAACCATTGAGTATTTCCACATTCTCTTCAGCCATGGATTGGAAGAGCATTTCGTTACCAGCACGGCGCGCAAAGTCACCGGTACATTTTTCTTCCGTACCCAGGATAGAGAAGCTGATTCCTGCTGCCTGCAGAATCTTAGCTGTAGCACGAGCTACTTTTTGTCCACGATCATCGAAAGATCCGGCACAACCCACCCAAAGTAGATAATCTACGTCAGGATTCTCTGCCATCGTGGTGATTCCCAAGCCTTTCGCCCAATCAGCACGCTTGTCATACCCGATACCCCAAGGGTTAGAATTCCGATCCAGTCCCTTGTAAGCTACGTTCAATTCTTTGGGATAGGATTCTGCCATCAGTGTCTGCCCTTGTCTCAACTCAATGATACGAGGAACATGCTCGATGCCTACAGGACAAACCTGTTCACAAGCGCGACAGGTGGTACAAGCCCAGAGCGTATCTTCGGCAATCACATCACCCACCAATTGCTTGGTGCTGAGCAATGCCTGCATCTGTTCTTTGATCTGCTCTTGTTCTGCTTCATCCTCTGTTTGCTGGAGCTTTTTCTCCAAGGCTGCTCGCTTGATGATGTTGTCCATGTTGTCGAACAGCTCATGCTTGAGAGAGGTATTGAAACTCTTCAGGTTGAGAGGTTTGTTGGTCACATAAGTGGGACAGACTTCCATGCAGCGGCCACATTCCGTACAGGTGATCAAATCCAATCCCTGCTTCCAGGTAAACTGATGGATATGATTGACACCTAAAGACTCATCTTCCCAAGCAGCTTCGTCTTCCAGGTCCAACTTTTTAGCGGGAGTGTGAGGATAACCTACACTGCTCAAAAAGACATTAGGAATGGCTGTAATCACATGGGCATGTTTCCCCATGGGCAAGAAGCAGAGGAAGGTCAGCACGGTGATCATATGCAACCAGTAGCTGATGACACCAACGATCACATTGCCTGTTTCGCTCAAACCACTCATCAACCAGGCAAAGAGTGAGGCTATTGGAGTCCAAAGGTATTCAGGGCCAAATGCCGGATTATTGAACCAGTGGATGTCCTGGCTTTCATAGATTTGAATCAAGTTGAAACGTGCGCCATCATAAAGCAGGTCTGTGGCCATCAACGTGCCAATCATCACCAAAACAAACCAGGCTTCGAATGAATTTGTCAGTCGTTTGGGTTTGGTCACTGCTCTACGGTAAGCCGCAAAGAGAATCATACAGAGCACGATCCCTTCCATCACATCTTTGAGTGCCAGATAGAGATAGCCGATGATGGAGTCCTGACCTAAGAAAGGTAGATGAAATCCCATTTGGAATCCTTCCCCACCCAAGGTGATGGTTCGAATACCCAGGACTAAAAAGCCCCAGAAAATAAACGCATGCATGATGCCTGAAGGGCGTTCTTTTTTTCTGCCAATCAGACGTTTTTGGGCAAAGGCGATGGTCAGCATGGTGCTGATCCGTGCCTTCACATTGTCCAGGCGGTCTTCTTTACCTAAAGAAGATAGCAGCATCACCTTCTGGTAAACAAACCAGACAAAGGTCGACATGGCTAAGATCAATAGTATGGAGATTGCAAATGGGTTCATTAATTCTCTCGGAGAAACCCCTGCCTTGAGGCCTGGGGAGGCAAGGAGAGACCGACAAGCTTCACCATGAAGTCCGTGGACATTCCTTTCCAAGGTTAAAAATCTGTAAATAAAAAAAAAGCCCGCTTGCAAGGCAAACGGGCTTCAGTCCTGCCCGAAGAGGACTAGCTTCGAACTTTTTTGATTTCTTCTCGCATAATAGGCACGATTTCAAACAAATCACCCACAATGCCGTAATCAGCGATATCAAAAATAGGCGCATCAGCGTCTTTGTTGATGGCTACAATTACTTTGGATCCATTCATACCGGCCAGATGTTGGATAGCTCCGGAAATACCGCAAGCGATATAGAGGGAAGGAGCTACTACTTTACCTGTTTGCCCGACTTGAGAGTCATGAGGCATGAATCCACTGTCTACCATGGCACGGGAAGCACCGAAACCTGCGTTCAGGTCTTCAGCCAGTCCTTTTAAGAGGGCTACACCTTCCTCATTTTTAGCACCACGACCACAAGAGACCACAATCTTGGCATCAGCCAAGTCTACAGCACCACCTGCTTCCGTCAGGATTTCCTGAATCGTTGCTCGCAAGTCTGCTTCCGGTGTGGAGAGTTCCACCAAGTTTTCACTGGCGACCAATCCTTCCTTAGCGTCAAAAGCACCGGCACGAACAATGGCCACGACTTTGTCAGCCTTCACTTCTACTTTTTCTACAACCTTACCGGCAACAGCAGGGCGTAGGATTACTACCTGACTTCCATCTACTTGTACATCAGTGATATCAGTCACACAAGCTGCATCAAGTTTGGCGGCAATCCGTGGGGCGGCTGCTTTAGCAGCTTCCGTGGAAGCAAACCAAACTTGATCCGCACCAAATTGAGTGGCGGCATCCACAACGGCAGCCGTTAAGGCAGCAGCAGTCAGTTTCTCTAAAGAGGCGTCATCTGCCACATATTGTGTTTTTGTACCTGTGGCTAAGTCAGCGGCCAAGGCTTTCACACCGGCGCCGACGGCAACTGCAGCGACTTCGGCTCCCAAATCATTGGCAGTGGAAACCAATTCAGCGAAGCTTCCTTTCAGTGCCCCGCCTTTAATATCTGCAACAACTAATACCTTTGCCATAAATATATACTCCTCGTGTTTTGATTGGATTCTGGATATCTGGTCGAAAATTAGAAAACCTTTGCTTCGGTAGCCAGTAGGTTGACAACTTGGCTTGTAATTTCCGCAGCGTCACCTTCAAACTTCTGTCCGGCACCACGGCTTTGAGGAGCTTGATATTCCAATACCTTTGTCTTGGAGGCCGCCATGTCGTCAGCGGAAAGTCCCAGATCAGATAAGTCCAAGTTCTTAATTTTCTTTTTCTTGGCCTGCATGATACCACGCAAGGCGGGCAGACGAGGCTCGTTAATACTGTCATTGACTGTGATCACTGCTGGCAACTGCAGGGCAATGACTTCTTTGTTTCCATCTGCCTGACGAGTCACTTTCAGATTTTTATCATCAATGGCCTCAATGGTAACTACATTGCTGACACAAGGTAATCCTAAGAATTCAGCCAATAGAATACCAGTTTGTCCACTATCCGTATCTTGAGACTGCTTACCGGTGATGACTAAATCATAGTCACCTTGCTCGTAAACTTTTTGTAGAATCTTGGCATAAGAAGCAGAGTCCACATTTTTGATGGCTTCATCTTCTATTAAGAGTCCACCTTCGATTCCCATGGCGAAAGCCTTACGGATCGCTACAGTAGCGGTACCATCGCCAATACAGACGAGTTCCGTGGAGGCACCTTGGTCTTCCTTCAACACAACCGTGGCTTCTACGGCATTCTCATCCCAAGCGTTCATGACATATTGCAAACCATCTTGAACGATAGCGCCATTTTTGACTTGGATGTTCAATTCAACATCAACAACGTTTTTTACTGTTACCAGGATATTCAAAGCTTCTCCTTTTCCAAGGGTGTTTTTTTATTACGCTTCACAGTGAATGATCTTTTTCAAGCGTTGAAATAATCTAAAGGAATCCTTAGCTTATTTCAACGCCTGACTTGCAGAAGATCAAAAAATGAATTCCTGCAAGTAGTTCTGAATGAGGGACTATTGGAGCACCATTTTGGAAATGACGACTCTTTGTACCTCATTGGTTCCTTCATAAATTTCCGTAATTTTGGCGTCACGGAACATACGCTCTACTTCAAACTCGGTTATATACCCGTAACCACCATGAACTTGGATGGCTTCTTTGGTCACCCAGGTAGCAGCTTCCGAGGCCATAGTTTTAGCCATGGCGGATTGCAAGCTATTGGCCTGACCTTGATCTTTCATCCAGGCGGCTTTGTAGGTGATGAGTTTGGCTGCTTCAATTTTCATGGCCATATCGGCTAACTTAAACTGAATGGCTTGCAGTGCAGCTAGTGGCTTGCCAAACTGCTTGCGCTCTTTGGCATAAGCGACGGAGCGTTCAAAGGCTCCTTCAGCGATACCCAAAGCTTGTCCCGCAATACCGATCCGTCCACCGTTGAGGGTTTCCATAGCAATCTTGAAACCATCTCCTTCTTCACCCAGCAGATTTTCTTTTGGAATCCTGACTTCATCCAAACCAAAAGCTGTGGTATAGGAACCGCGAATGCCTAATTTCTCTTCGTTACCCGTAATGACAACACCTTCTGTTTCCAGGTCTAAGATAAAAGCGGAAAGCCCCTTGTGCTTCAAACTTCGGTCTTTACTGGCGAAGACAATACCTGTGCCTCTATAGCCACCATTGGTGATGAAGATCTTGCTGCCATCCAACACATAATAGTCACCATCCTCTCGGTAAGTGGTCATCATATTGGCCACATCACTACCGGCTTCCGCTTCAGTTAAGAGGAAACTACCGATTTTCTCTCCCTTAAGCATGGGGGGCAGAAATTTCATCTTTTGCTCTTCCGTTCCAAACATATAGATGGGAGCGCAGCCAAGGGAGGTATGAGCGGAAACCAAAACACCTGTAGAAGCACAAGCCTTGGATATTTCTTCTACAACGATAATATAAGAAAGGAAATCAAGTTCCGCACCGGAATATTTGTCCGGGAAATAAGAGCCTAAGAAACCCAGTTCGGAGATTGTCTGAACAATCTTCGGGTCAATCATATGGTTCCTATCAGTCTCAATGGCTTTGGGCTTAATCTCTGCTTCGACACATTGACGGACACTATCCCGAACTAAACGATGTTCCTCTGTTAAATCAAAATCCATATTCTTCCAATAAATTAGCGATTCTTGAAATTAGCTTTTCTTTTTTCCACAAAGGCTTGCATTCCCTCTTTCTGATCTTCCGTCGAAAAGAGCGTTCCAAACAAACCGCTTTCATATCTGACGCCATCTTCCAAGCTCAGGTTCATGCCCGTAAAAATTGCATCCTTGGCGATTGCTACTGCTTGCCCACCGTTTTTGGCGATGGTTGCCGCTAAGGCTTGTACTTTGGGCAGTAGTTCCTCTTGAGGGTACACAGCATTGACCATACCAAAGCCTTTGGCT
>NVSR01000136.1 GCA_002401295.1 SAR324 cluster bacterium
AGTTTATTATAGAAAACAACTTCACCACTAGCTCTAGAAACTGATGATTCATCTACTCATGTAGTACCAAATTTTTCTGAAATATAGACTAGCTTTGTTATTTGTTTGAGAGGAGATTGCCTTATTCGAAAAATACTTATTCCCTTATCTTCCAGATATGCATTTTTTTTAAGATCTTTGTTCAATTTCGAATCATTGTTGGAATAGGTCAACTTCGGGGTGCTTATTTTTTAGACAGTTTTTTTGGTGTCAGATGAAAAAAAAAAATACGAGGATTCTACTATAACACATTACAGTCATTTCCATTACGGTTCGGTAGAAGGAGTTTTCTCTCCGCCTACAGTTGCAGTTAAGCTACCTGTTTAAACCACAGGTTTCATTCAATCATGGTCACACCCACAAGCCTCTTACTCTGAGTTGATAACCACTCTAGGACGGGTTTAGTAGACTCAAGTGAGCACTCAATGATAATCCAGCCGGAACAACAAATTTCCTCCCATCCTGATCAGTTTAAGCCACGAGTCTCCATGAAGTATAAATTAGGCGGAGCTTTGATTCTAGCGATTCTTCTTTCAACCATCTTTTTGGTAGTGGGAACTATCTTTGTTAATTATTCACAGTTTAAGCAAGAAAACCAAAGGCAGTTACTGCGCGCTACGCAGGGTTTTCTACATCAATGGGAAAAATGGGTCGAACCTGGCCGTCTTTTCCACTCCTTTCGTATTCAAAAAGGAGAAATTTCCTTGCTCATCGTGGATCCTGTTTCAGCTGTGAAGAATGAAATCCCACTACCCATTAATCTACCCGAAATCAGCAAGGATTTTGATGTAGATTTTACCATCTATGAACTGGAGGGCCGTAAAGTCACTGGTTTTCTCAACTTACCCTTGCTGAGTAACAAAACCAAAGGGCAGGGTAATATTCTTTATGGAGAGTTGCAGGATACTGAGAACAATCATTATGACTTTGCCCTGATTCCCCTCAAGCAAGGAGAACAAAAAATTGCTTTTCTAGTAGCTAGCATCAATCAGGATCGCACTTTTAAAAGAATTCATGAAACAGTCACTCTTCTACTTTGGATTTCTGTTGGCATGCTGTGTTTCATCGTCACTAGTTCCTTAATTTTTGTTGATCAATTCATGCGCCCTATTAATCGTTTGACTTCTTTTGCACAACAAATAAAGGCAGGGAATTTTGATCAGGAGATTCACATTCAAGGTAATGATGAATTGAGCATTTTAGCCCAGAGTTTTATGCAGATGCGTAATGCTATCCGACAACAATTCACTATTCGGGAGCAAGAGATCCATGAACGTAAGGAAGCGGAAAAGCAATTGGCCTTGCTCAATTATGAGCTAGAGGAAAGGGTAAAAGAACGCACGGAAGCATTAAATCAAGCAAATTCCCACCTCCAGCAAGAAATGATTGATGGGGAGCAATCCCTAGACCTAATGGAGAAAATCAATGCCTTGAAGGAGGAGTTTCTCAAACCGGCTCAACTACGGGAACGTTTGCAGCAAATTACAGAAGGGGCTCAAAGGGTTTTCCAGGCTAGTTACGTCCAAATCTGGTTGTTGCAAGCTCAGGATCAATGTGTCGCTCATGATGTTTGTAAAAATATGTCCCCGCAATCTACAACGCCACAAAATCTAAAATGTCTATTCTTGGCGGCAAGCGCGACTCAAGAGGGTATTGATGCGTTAACGTTACCTCCTGGAATCCCTCTCAGCCACAAAACCACAAAGCAGCTACTCAACTCCACAAAAACGAAGTTCCTGGATTACGACCTCGACTTATTCCCTTTTTTATCTCCCCCCGGCTTTCCTGAAGAGGATAACCTGAAAGCCTTCAGCGTTTATCGGATTCTATCACCTGAGCAGGAGACCGTAGGATTACTCAGTCTGTTCCGTAAACAGTCCTTCTCTGTGTACGAGGATGTTCAACTGGAAAGTTTGACTTCAACCGTTAGCAACCTCATTCAGCGCAGTAAGGTTGAGGAAAAACTAAAAGAAACTCAACTCCATCTGCTGCGAGCAGAGAAACTATCCGCTTTAGGTAAACTAGTAGCAGGAGTAGCCCATGAAATCAATACTCCCATCGGCGTAGCAGTGACTGCGGCTTCTTTCTTAGAAGAAACCAGTATCTTTTTATCGGAAGCTTTCGAAAAGGGGACGCTGACCAAGGGAGCAATGGAGGAATTTTTAAAAGGCAGCTTATCAGCTACAACCTCCCTGCTGTTTAACTTGGAACGTGCCTCGGAGCTGATTGTTAACTTCAAGCAGGTGGCTGTGGACCAGTCCCATGAGAACAAGCGCTCTTTCAATTTTAGAAATTATTTGGATGGTATCATCGTCAGTTTAAGCCCTGACCTCAATAAAACGAAACACAAAGTAACACTGCTTTGTCCCACTGATCTGATCTTTGAGAGTTATCCGGGTGTTTTTTCTCAGATCATCGCAAATTTTGTGATGAACTCCCTGCTCCATGCTTTTGAAAGCATAGAACAAGGCGCAATCACAATTGAAGTCACCCAAAAACCGGGTGAACTCCAATTAATTTATCGGGATAATGGCAAGGGAATGGAAGACATTAATGTGCAAAAAGTGTTTGATCCCTTTCACACGACCAAACGGAACCGCGGAGGAACGGGACTGGGCATGCACATTGTGTTTACTCTAGTTACGCAAAAACTGAATGGCAGGATTACTTGTTCCAGTAAACTGGGGCAGGGAACAGAGTTTCTTATCACTCTTCCCTGGCAGTCCTCGATTGAAACTTAAGTAAGCTTGGGCTTATCGGGATATTTTTCACAGATTTTGATGAAAGCATCCTGATGCTCCAGGAAGATATCAACCAACTGTGGGTCAAAGTGACAACCTCGTTCCTCTCGGATCAGATTAAGAGCTTTTTCAGTAGTCCAAGCCTCTTTATAACAACGGGAGTGGGTTAATGTATCAAAAACATCAACCAGCCCGATAATACGTCCAAAGAGATGGATTTCCTCTCCCTTCAGGCCCTGAGGATAACCGGAACCATCCCATTTTTCCTGGTGTTGATGAGCGATGGTGGAAGCTGCCTGTAAGACTAGATGCCGAGAATCTTTTAGAATCTGATACCCCACATCAGTATGGGTTTTCACTACTTCAAACTCCTCCTCAGTTAATTTACCCGGCTTGAGCAAGACAGCATCGGGAACCCCTATTTTTCCGATATCATGCATGGGAGCTGCTACCCTCAATAATTGGGCGTCCTCCTCGGAGAGCCCGGCATGGGTTGCTAATAAATAGGACAGTTCTGTGAGCCGTCTCACATGATTTGCAGCCTTTTTGGAGCGAGTCTCTAGGGCTTCTCCCAAAAGTTGAAACATATCCTCTTGGCTTTCTTCTATCTCTCGCTTTAAATTAATATTTTCAAAAGCAATCGTCACATTTCGAGAAAAAATCTTAATTAAATCCTTATCTAACTCAGACAGTTCCCCACAACCCTCGACGTATAACATATGCTTCATTCCTCCTTTAGTGGAGAAGTACTCAATATAGACATCATCAGTGAAGTAGCTCTTTTCCGTATCAGCAGCCTGTGCCAAATATTCCCGTATTTTGCCATTCAGCACTTTGTCTAGAGGTTGGTCGATCCATTGCTCAAATTTTCCCGTAGCCGCCTGGACCACAAAATCCTGTCCCTGAAAGGAAGCTGTGAATCCAGTGGACTGACAGTAAAAAGAGCTATCATTCAAACGCAGTAAAGAGAGCAATTGGATTAAAACACCACTCGTAAATGCCTTAAAACTTTGCAATTCAAAAAGGCTCGCTGAGGACTCAATAATCTTCTCCAGTCCTTTACGACTCTTCTCGATTACCTTCATGTGACTTTCGATCATGCGTAAGTCCCGGTAGGAACGTAACGAGGAAACCACTGTTGTATAGAGTTTCTGAACAGTCAGTTCTGTTTTTGATTTATAATCATTAATGTCATAAGCAATAATGACCTCCTTTTCCGGAGAGAGACCGGGCTGTCCCGTACGCAATACAATGCGCACAAAATTATTCTTCAGCTCCTGACGAATATACTGAGCCACTTCCAAGCCCGCATTATCCGTTTCCATGACCACATCCAAGAGTATGAGTGCGATATCGTCATGCTCTTGCATTAACGTTTTCGCTTCCGCGCCGGAATAGGCATTCAAAAATAGTAATTTCCTATCTTCAAAAGAAACATCATCCAGGACCCCAATGGTCATCTTATGAATCTGTTTTTCATCATCAACAATAAGGATTTTCCAAGGATCTAGTTGTTCTGCAAGCTCATTTTCACTTTCTTCCTTTTCCTCGGCAAATATTAACTCGTCATCCATAATTACCTCTTTACATCTCGCTTGGAACTTTTTTAGGAATCCCTACGGTGGGATTCACCCTCACTATTGCCCTCTCTATTTTAACGTCATTATACGTTAAAAACCTGAAAACACAAACCAATTGTGTATTTTTACTGCATCCCTACACCGGAATTCAAACGCATGTTGAAGACCCAGCATCTAGTATTCAATCAGCTATGCAGATAAGGGAATTTTTTATGGATTTGGGTCACACAATAGCAGTATCGATTTATTGGTACTTTTTCAAGTTTCATTCTCTTTATTTTTTATTTTCATGTCTCCTCTTTCCAATGCAGACCCTGCACAACACCTAATATTCCCTTCCCTCTACTACTCAGTGTGACTTTGGGGTAAACTAGCATTGTTTGTGGAGGTATTTTTTCTCCTCCCTATTTTTTGATAGGCATACAAGGTTTTCCAGTCCTACAAAATGAAAAGTTTTAAAAACCTTCTGCTATTAGCTGCCTTCACCGTTGGTGCGGTAGGATGCGACAGCACTGAGACACAAAAGGAAGCCCTTCATCCCAATTATTTGCGACTTACTGAGTAGAGTGCCATCCCGACAATTGATCCGGGAATACTGGAAGATACTTCCTCCAATGAGATTGCCGAACAGCTTTTCCTCAGTATTACAGCGATGCTAAATGGACGAACGGCAAGCCCGTGACGGCTCATGATATCGTTTGGGCTATTCGTCGAAATATAGATCCAAAAACCGCTGCAGCTGCTTCTTATATGCTCTTCATGCTGAAAAACGCAGACGACATTGGCACGGGAAAGAATAAAGATATCAATTCAATTGGCGTCAAAGCACTAGATGATTACACTGTTCAATTTGAATTAAAAGGTTCTGCCGGTTACTTCCCTTCTGTTGTAGCCAATGCCATCTTTGATCCCCTACCTAAAGATACAATCGAAACTCATGGCACCAAGTGGACAGAGCCTGAAAATATAGTCTCTAACGGTTCTTACAAACTGAGCCGCTGGGATAAAGGAAACCAGTTGATCATCAAAAAGAATATGGACTTCTATGATGCAGCTAACGTTCAGATTGAAGAAGTTCGTTACCTGATCATCCCTGAGGCGTCCACAACTCTTGCCATGTATGAAAACAACGAGATCGATATTTTGGGTGGTAAGTACGTACCTTTGCCGGAAATTCCACGGATTATGAATGATCCTATTCTGAAGAAAGATTACTCCATCCAGCCTGAGTTGTGTACTTATTACCTAGCATTCAACAACCAGCGTGCACCAATGGACAACCCTTTGGTTCGAAAAGCTTTTAATACGGCTATTGACCGACAATTACTTGCAGTCATTGGTCGGAGTATACCCAGTATGGCGCTGGCCCCCATGTTGGCCCTCTTTTTCGGCTTGACCTTGCAACTGGTTCCGATTGCTCGCTGGACAACTTGGGATTCTAAGATTTTACCCACGATTGCCCTTGGTTTAGGATCCGCTTCTCTGATTGCTCGTTTGACCAGAGCCAGTATGCTATAGATTATTCACGATGACTATATTCGTACAGCCCGCGCTAAAGGACTCTCTGAAATCAGTGTGATGTTTGGCCATGCCCTGCGGAATGCTATTCTACCAGTACTAACGATTCTCGGACCACTCTTTGCGGCAACCTTAACCGGAGCTTTAGTAGTAGAGCAGATTTTCGCCATTCCCGGCTTAGGAAAATACTTCATCACCAGTATTGGAAATCGTGATTATCCCGTGGTTATGGGAGTTTACCTACTATTTGGTTTGCTGGTAATTGTGATGAACGCGCTTGTAGACATCCTTTACGCTTGGGCCGACCCCAGAATCCGCTTGGAATAAGTCTCGGCCAGAAAATATCATTATTATGCTGATATTTCAGTCTATAATATATAGACAGGATAAGGATTTGAGTATTACCATGTTTTTAGGAAAGACCACCCAAACTACAATATGGCCTTATGAACGCGAATTCTAATGCTTCTTCTGCACAACCAGAAGAGCAAATAATTATCAAAGGGGAAAGCCTCACCAAACTGGCCTACCTTCGTTTTAAGAAAAATAAAATGGCTATGGGCAGCCTGATTTTTATTGTCGTGGTGATTTTAATGGCGGCTTTTGCTCCCCTGGTAGCCCCCTCCCATTATGCGGATGGTAACTTTATGGACCAATATATCGCTCCGGGGGAAAATTTTCTCATGGGTTCCGATATTCTGGGTCGTGATGTCTTTAGTCGCCTAATCTATGGAGCACGTATCTCCTTGAGTATGGCCATTATTGGCGCCTTCACCAGTTTTATCATTGGAGTCTGTTACGGATTAGTTTCCGGATTCTTCGGTGGCAAGGTGGACGAATGGATGATGCGGGTGGTGGATATTCTTTATCGGACTTGGAGTCAACCCTCCAATTCCCAGTTGGGGAGCTATGATTAGTGAAGGTATTCAGGGATTGCGTTCTTACCCTCACTTGATTCTATTTCCGGCTTTGGCAATGACCTTAACCGTACTGGTATTTAACTTCCTGGGTGATGGCTTGCGCGACGCTTTGGACCCTAAACTAAAAGATTAAGAATACTCATGGCACAAGAGAAAAAGAACAATAAAGCCCAGAGTCCCCTTCTGGAAGTTAAAGGTGTGGAAGTCGCGTTCTTCCTGCGTCAAGGTGTCGCAAGGGCGATCAATCATATTGATTTGATTATCAATAAGGGAGAAACTCTAGGCATCGTCGGTGAGTCTGGCTGTGGAAAGAGTGTGACGGCAGCCGCTATCATGCGTCTGATTGAAGAACCGGGAAAAATTCTCAATGGAGAAATCTTGCTGGAAGGTGTGGATCTACTGAAACTCAGCAACAGAGAGATGCGACATATTCGTGGCAACAGTATGGCTATGATCTTTCAAGATCCTATGTCAGGCTTGAATCCCGTACTCAGTATCGGCAAACAGATGTGCGAGACTTTGATTCTGCATAAAGGCATGAAGAAAAGACAAGCTCTGGAGAGAGCCGAGTTCATGCTGCGGGAAGTCGGGATGCCCAATCCGGGAGATCAGCTGAAACGTTTTCCCCATGAGCTTAGTGGAGGGATGCGTCAGAGGGTCCTGATTGCCATGGCTTTGTCCTGTGAACCCAAGCTGCTGATTGCAGATGAGCCCACCACGGCATTGGATGTCACAATTCAGGCTCAAATCCTGGAGTTGATGCGAGAGCTACAAAAAAAATACGACATGGCAATGTTGATGATTACCCATGATTTGGGTGTTATCGCAGAAATCGCTGATAAGGTGGCCGTGATGTACGCTGGTGATGTGGTGGAACAGACCACTGTTGCTGACTTATTTGACAACCCGAGGCATCCTTATACTAAGGGATTGATGAAGGCCATTCCGACGATGGAAGACAAATTTTCCAAGGAAGATCGTCTTTATAACATTCCCGGTATGGTGCCTACCCTGCTGGAACTGCCCCCAGGCTGTCGTTTTCAGACTCGCTGTCCGCTGGCAACCAAGGAATGTACTTTGAAGAACCCTGATCTCCTGAATCATGAAGGCCATCTGGTGCGTTGCATCCATGCCTGATCTTAACTTTCATTACTGATTGCTATGTCAATAATACTGGATGTTCAAAACCTGAAGACTCACTTCCCCATTCGGAAAGGGTTGCTGCGAAAAGTCGTCAACCACGTGAGAGCCGTAGATGGTGTTAGTTTACAACTCCATGAAAAAGAGACACTCGGACTGGTTGGGGAAAGTGGCTGCGGTAAGTCTACCGTCGGTCGCTCCATCTTGCATTTGATCCCCCCTACTGCGGGAACCGTTCATTTTGAGAATCAGGACCTGGCATCCCTTTCCGCCTCAGAACTAAGGAAAAAACGCGTTCACATGCAGATGATTTTTCAAAATCCTCTGTCATCGTTGAACCCTCGGATGACCGTTGAGGAGATCATCACCGGTGCTCCGATTTTTCATGGTTTGGTCAATAAGTCGGATCGCAGGAAATTCGCCAGCAAATTGATGAATACGGTGGGATTGAATCCCAAACAACTACAACGTTTTCCTCACGAATTCAGTGGTGGACAAAGACAAAGGATCTGCATCGCACGAGCCTTGGCCTTGAGTCCTAAATTACTGATTTGTGATGAGTCCGTATCTGCTCTGGATGTTTCCATTCAAGCTCAGATCTTAAATCTTTTTAAAGACCTACAAGAAGAGTTCGGCATGTCCTATCTCTTCATCAGCCATGATATGGCGGTAGTTCGTTATATTTCGGATCGTGTGGCTGTGATGTATTTAGGAAGGATTGTTGAGATTGCTGATAAGGATTCACTCTTTGACAATCCCAAACATCCTTATACCAAAGCTTTGCTGTCTTCCATCCCAGCCACTCATCCAGCTCATAAAACGGAACGGCGAGCTCTCCAGGGAGATGTTCCCAGCCCCACCACAATTTATAAGGGCTGCCCCTTTATGGCGCGCTGCCCTGAGGCAAAACCTCATTGTGGCGAAACACCTCCCGTATTGGAAAGTGTCGGCAGAGACCATATGGTTAGCTGCTTTGAAACCGTTAAAACAGAAAAAGCAGCGGGATAAGTGCTGCTCTTTCCGTATTTCTGAAAGGTTTCTTTAGTAGGTCGGAGTCAGCCTAGCGTCTTCGACTGGCCTCCATTAAACAAATCATAGCCTTTCTGAGTCAGGCCTACACTTTTATTTTTTCTGAAACTGAAAGATCCCCCAGGATAAATGACCTTTATTCCCACCATCAACCCAATGTTGTAAGCCTACCTTCATCCGCTCCAGGTAGTCTTTATTCACCTTTTGCTCCAGTTCTGCCTGCCGTAGTTCCGTCTCTCGCAGTACCTTGGCATAGTGATTGGCTATTTGAGCTGTCTGGTCATCAAAACCTAATTTTTCCAAAGAAAATTTTTGAGCTGCTTGCGTGTAAAATGCTGGAGAACCCAAGCTTTGCAGGTGAATCCTGTCCAGAATAGGTTGTAGAACATTCTCCGGGCAATCATCAGACTGCATGATATCGGTGAACAGAAAACGTCCTCCTTTTTTCAGTACTCGTGATACCTCTTGTACTACCTTCTCACGGTTACCACTATGCAGGATCGCATCCTGAGACCAGACTAAGTCAAATGATTCATCCTCAAAGGGAATTGCCTCAAAACTACCAAAAGCGACATCCACCAAACGGTGCAAGCCCTGATCCAGGCACAATTTCCGGTTTTTTTTATTCTCTACTTCACTAAGGTTCAAAGAAGTAACATGGCAGCCAAATTCTTTGGCCAGGTACCTGGAAGCCCCGCCATATCCCGCTCCAATATCTAAAACCTTAGAGTCTTCCCCCAATTGCCCTTGGGCAAAAGAGGCAACCCGCTGCACTGTTCGGCGGCTGGCTTCATAAACCGTATCCTCTTCGGATTCATACAAACCGATATGAATATCTTCCCCTCCCCAGATGGAAGAGTAAAAAACGTCCGCGTCGGTACTGTCATAATAATCTTGGGTAACCTGTACAACTTCGGAAAAACTGTTAGTCATTAGCAGCGCCCTCAGGACTGTAGTTTTTGTCAGCCAAATGAACAAAAAAATCGGGCTTCGAATCCTGGTAGGTTTCCTTAAAATCACCGAAGGAATTAATGTTCTGGAACCCTACTTGATGCATCAGCCCTCGCAGGTATTTCTTCCTCAAGGGAAACATGTTCAAGTGGTAGACAGATTTATCGGGGAAGGAATATTTAAATCGAGCGAGGCCTTCATCCATATGTTCCGGTTCGGCTATCACATCATCGCCACAATAATAATAGATGTGCTGAGAAGAGTAACCATGATCCAGGATGGCATCATAATTTCTTTGGTCTAAAACCAACACTCCGTCGTACTTTAGTGCCGCATAGAATTCAGCCAAAGATCGTCGTCGATCATTTTCCTCAAAAAGGTGGGTGAAAGAGTTCCCCAAACAGATGACGGCGTCAAATTTCCCTGTAATATCTCGATTCAACCAACGCCAATCTGCGTGAACTGTTTTCAACAGATGTCCTCGCTTGCGAGCATTCTGAAATGCTTTTTCCAGCATTTCCGGACTACCATCCGCACTGACCACATCAAAACCTGCTTCAATCAAACGAATGGAATGAAAGCCAGTACCTGTCGCCACATCCAGCACTGTTTTAACGCCTCGTTCTTTTAACTGGTCGATAAAGAAATCACCTTCACTCTTCGCACGAACATCCCAGTTAATTAACTCATCCCACTTATCTACAAAATTTTCGATATATTCTTGCTGATAATGATCAGTCTGTCTGACTTGAATCGGATCCTTTCCAAATGACTGCACTTCTAAATTACTCATTTTCCCCTCATAATTTATGATATTTTTTAAAATCTAATTCTGCACAACTCCTATTACGCGTCTTCATACATTGTGTGCCTCCCTAAACCCAGCAAACACACAAACTGTGTACCCGTTCACGGTGATCCGCTTCGGTTACGAGATTCCTCATTCCCATGCTGCTTTATGGCAATACATCTCAATGAGGAGGTTTATCTTATTTCAAATCCTAAAATTTTCAGACAAAAAAAAAGGTCCCGGAAAAGCTCCAGGACCTCAAAGTAGGTTACCCCCTAATGAGTAATTCCTCTAATTGAAGCAAACATTCTTCCAGGTTTTCAATATACCATTTCCATTGCTTTTCCATATGTGCCTTGGCGGTAATGGTAAAAGTCATGAAACCCGGTCGTGTCATGTATCCCACACCAAAGCCATCGGTCGTCATGGGGCCAAATCCAA
>NVSR01000137.1 GCA_002401295.1 SAR324 cluster bacterium
AGGCTCCAACCTGCCCATCTGTTACGGCTCTCCATTTAATATCTTTCCTTCACTCCCAATTAGTAGCCTGGAAATGAAAGCAATCCTTCAATATTCGACATTCCTTGTTCGACATTCAAGATTCAAAATAATATCGAATGTCGAACAAGGAATATCGAATGGTGAAGTGACATTTAGAACGTTGCCCGGCAAAACAGCCCTGGCTGAGTACTAGGGAAACTTTTGAAGAGCAATGGGTGGCAAGAGTCTAACTAATATTATTTACCTTAAGTTTTTCTATCAACTCATCAACATCCAGTTCAATCAACTGAAGCAAATGATCCCCTTTGATCAAACCGTTCCGAACTGTATCCGTTTTGAGGTGGGGAGTGAGTCGATCGATCAATCCTGAGAAGACTTTCTTCAGCTGGTGCAGACGAAGATCAAAATCTTGAAAACGAATTTCTTTCTCCCCTTTGAGAAAACGTCGCATCACAAAAATAGACAACAGAGAATAGAATAAGCTCTCTTCATCAAACTCAATATTATAATAACGGAGAAACGCTCGTTCCAGATAGAAAATGGAGCAGGGAGCACACAATACAGATAACCAAAAGGAATAGAGAAAAAGAGTTTGTGCGTCATCCTGAACCTTGACTTCCCTGCCACTCTTTTCAAATATGATCAATTCACCTCGATCAATCGACTGAGTATGATTGAAATATTCAAGAATAGGCTTCAAGCGAACGGCCAGGGAGCAAAAATCAACATGAATGTCTGAGTCACCTCTGGCCCCACAGTTTTTGGTGCAAAATTTTGCGTAACCAGGGACTTTTTTACTGAGCTCTCTGTTATCCAGAAAGATTGTGATCTCCCCAAAATCCGGAAAAGAGACTTTGAATGACTTGTACATACCTTATCGTTCTCTCAGGGTTATTTTGATGATGGGCAAAGGAATCGTTCCTCCCAACTCAGGCATAAGCTAGCCAAAAAGAGAGTTTTGATCAAGCATTGAATAATATCAATAGTTCCCCACAAAAAAATCATTTCCTTTCGAAGGTCGAAAATCGAGTAGGTTTCTTTAGAAAGCTAAGCCGATAGTGATATTAAAAACCCCAGGAAAAGCGGAAACTTCATTTAAAAAATCCCCAAACTCTTCCAATTCTTTGGTGGCATCCGCATCATCAACAAACGTACTCGTTTTTACAATAGAAGTACTGGATGAATTCAATAAAGAAGAACCCAGGACCCAGTCAATACCAAAAACCAAACCCCAATCCCAAGACCACTGATTGCCAATCCCAAGGGTGGCTACTTGGGCTTTAGCCTCTAAGCTGGCAGTTGCAGTTTCTGTGGTTGATCCCGACGTTTTGGTAACCGTTGCATCAGCTTTCCAATTGCGTTGATGTACTGCCAACAGAAAATTAAATGAATTACCTGTAAAAATACGGACATAAATACCTTGGTTGGTAAATTCCGCGGATGATTTTGTATTTCCATCATCCTGGTCCACAGAGATGGATCCACTTTCCACTCCCAGCAATACACTGTCACCCAGATAAATCCCCAGCCCTGCGGGAGGGGCAAGCAATGTGGGAATATGGAGACCAAAGGTGGTTTTACCCAGAAAGAGGGTTTTTTCCCCTCGTGTCTTTTGAGACTCTTGCGCTAAAGCACCATTGCAAAACAGGCTAAAGACAGCTAAATAAACGATCAGGACACGTACCATAACTACCTCTTAATTTTTTGGATGGTGAAGAATTTGAGGGCTGGTGGTCTTCTTGTTTGATTCAACAACAATCCGATTTCAAGTCAGGACCTTTTCCCGACTACCGAATCCTCAAGTGAAGTGCGGAGTAAATGCTGCATAGATTATACCTTAAAAGAATCCACCGCTAGCCCTGCTTTAATCCGCCCTCAACTCATTAGTTTAAAGGAAAAATTCTTGAACCGGAAATTGTTATTTTTTTTCTGTTTTTTCATTCTCTCTTTGGTTCCCCTATTTGCTCCCAGTTATAATTGGTCCCATTTGATAGTAAAAGTGGTGGTTTTTGCCCTACTGGCAGCAGGGTATGATCTACAGTTAGGCTACACGGGAGTAATCTCCTTCGCACATAGTGTTTTCTTCGGGATTGGCGGCTATTCATTTGCAATCCTTAGTCTTCGCTACCCAGAGTCTCCCGGATTGGTACTGGCCCTGGCAATGTTGGCAACCCTGGTGATTTGCAGCTTACTCTCACTTTGTTTATCCTTGACGTCACTGAGGATCCAAAAAATGTATTTCACCATGTTCACAGTAGCTCTGGGGGAATTCGTGGTGTTATTGGCTGGAGAGGCAGATTACCTGACAGGTGGTGATGATGGCCTGAACTTTCCAGGCTTTACCTTTTTTCGTGAGGATTTTATTCTAATCGGAGGTCTTACGGGGCAAGATTTATTGTTTACCATGATTGTTCTGATCACCGGTTTTTTAATTTTCACTCTGGTATTAGTAACCGAGTCCCCTTTGGGACAGGTCTTGGTGGCCATTCGGCAAAATGAAAAGCGAACGGAGGCCTTTGGTATTAGCAGCTTTTATTTTCGATCCTTCGCAAGTTTGCTTGGCAGTGTGATGGCAGGTATGGCGGGTATCTTATGGGCCTGCTGGTTGGGTTATGTAAGTCCCCATTCCATCATGGGGATTCCTTTGATGATGACCATCTTATTGATTGTGATTATTGGAGGCAGTGGGACAATTTATGGATCAGTGATTGGTTCGGCCTTGCTGTTGTCCGTAGAGTTTCTGTTGCCTAAAGCTAAAGAATGGTTGCCACTCGAAGCGGACACTACAAGCTGGACTTATCTGATTTTTGATCGATGGCTGTTGGTTCTGGGATTGATTTATATTCTAATCGTATTTTTCTTTCCCAAGGGGATTCTGGGGTTGTGGGCTCGCGAACCGGTTTCCGAGTAAGTTTTAAAGTCGGAGACGTTGCGCTTACTCCGACCTACTTCTGGGAGGAGTAATCCTCAGGGAGAACGAAAAAAGGGGATATCCTTATTCAGGACATCCCCTTTTTTATTGCGGACTAAAACCCCGAGACGGTGGGGCTTTAAGCTGCTTATTGATAAGCGTCCATCTTAGAGAAATCCAGGTACTGGTAGATCTCATCAGATTTGCTTTCTACTTTGTTCTTGTAGATTTCCATGTACTCTTCCTTGCTTGGCAGCTTGCCTAGCAGTGCAACCACCGCAGCCAACTCAGCGGATCCCAGGAAAACCTGAGCGTCTTTACCCAAGCGATTGTCGAAGTTCCGCGTGGAAGTGGAGAAAACAGTAGCCTTGTCATGCACTCTTGCCTGGTTTCCCATGCAGAGAGAACATCCAGGGATTTCTAACCTTGCTCCAGCAGCACCAAAGACGGAGTAAACTCCCTCGGCACGCAACTGCAGCTCATCCATTCTTGTAGGGGGGCAAACCCATAGAATGGAGTCAACCTGTCCCTGACCTTCCAGGATGGTGGAGGCGGCTCGAAAATGTCCGATATTCGTCATACAAGATCCAACGAAGACTTCGTCCACTTTTCTTCCCTGAACATCAGAGAGTAATTTCACGTCATCAGGATCATTGGGGCAAGCCAGGATAGGCTCAGTCAACTCATTGAGGTCAATTTCAATGACTGTTGCGTATTCGGCATTTTTGTCGGCTCGCATCAGAGTGGGGTTTGCCAACCATTCATTGGCCGCATCAATCCGAGTCTGCAGAGTCTCCGCACTTTGATAACCATCAGCAATCATCTTCTTCATCAAGGCGACATTACTGCGCAGGTATGTGGCTACGGATTTTTCACTCAAGTCGATGGTACAGGCTGCGGCTGAACGCTCAGCGGAAGCATCAGTCAATTCAAAAGCCTGCTCGATACTCAAGTCAGGTAAGCCTTGAATCTCAACGATCCTGCCGTTAAAGACATTCACCTTATTTTTCTTGGATACGGTTAACAATCCTTTTTGAATGGCCTGGTAAGGAATGGCATTCACAGCATCACGCAGAGTGATTCCTTCCTGCAGTTCACCCTTGAACTTAACCAAGACAGACTCCGGCATTTCCAGAGGCATGGTACCCATGGCAGCCGCAAAAGCTACCAATCCAGATCCAGCGGGGAAAGAGATACCGATAGGGAAACGAGTGTGAGAATCACCACCTGTTCCTACCGTATCGGGCAGTAACAATCGGTTCAACCAGGAATGAATGACACCATCACCAGGACGCAAGGCTACACCTTTGCGAGAAGTCATGAAGTCGGGTAGCGTAGCGTGCGTAATCACGTCAGCAGGCTTGGGATATGCGGCAGTGTGACAGAAGGACTGCATGACCAGATCCGCCTGAAAGCCCAGACAAGCCAGTTCCATCATCTCATCACGAGTCATGGGACCGGTAGTATCCTGAGAACCCACGGTGGTCATCTTGGGGAAACAAGTCGTGCCGGGCAGTATTCCTTTCGTACCACAGGCATTACCCACCATCTTTTGAGCCAGAGTATATCCACCCTTGTGTTCCGCCTGAACTGGAGCTTTAACGAAAATATCATCTTCACCCAAGCCCAAAGCCTTGCGTGCCTTTGCAGTCAATGTTTTTCCAATGATCAGAGGAACTCGACCACCGGCTCGAACCTCATCACTCATAGCAGCACTCACGGGGGCATCGCCAATCACCTCACCAGCTTCGTTCAGTAGCTGTCCTGCTTTCGTATTGATCTGAATTTTATCACCAGTCTTCAGTGCACTGACATCACATCGAATCGGTAACGCACCAGAATCTTCTGCTGTATTATAAAAAATAGGAGCAATTTGTCCGCCTAGAATGACACTGCCTTTACGCTTGTTGGGAATGTAAGGGATGTCATTACCAATGTGCCACAGCAAAGAGTTACAAGCTGATTTTCGGGAGGAACCTGTTCCAACCACATCACCCACAAAAATGACCTGCAGTCCGTCTGCTTGAAACTTGGCGATCGTTTCATTGCCCTCTGGGAATCGAGTCTGACCCATGCTCAAAGCATGCAGAGGGATATCGGGACGAGACCAAGCCTCAGAAGCTGGGGAAAAGTCATCTGTATTGATCTCACCCTCTACTTTGTAGACAACGCCTTCAATGGATTCAGGTAGGGCTGGCTTGCTAGTAAACCAATCAGCATTAGCCCAGGACTCAACCACGCGTTTGGCGTTGGCATTGCTTGCGGAAAGAGCCAATACGTCTTCAAACAGGTCGGCAACCAGGATGATTTGTGATAAGGCATCAGCAGCTAAGCCACTCAGCTGATCGTCTTCCAACAGTTTGAGGAGAGGTGGCAAGTTATAACCACCAACCATTGTACCCAAGAGACGGACGGCCTCTTCTTTAGTGATCAATGTACAGTCCTGCTCACTCAAAGCGACTTTAGCCAAAAAGTCGGCTTTGACTTGCGCTGCAGGATCTACACCGGGAGAGATTCGGTTGACCAGCAGGTCCAACAGGAATTCCCCTTTACCTTCTGGAGGATCCATCAACAAGCTACATAACTCTACGGTCTGGGCCGGTGAAAGAGGCAGTGCAGGAATTCCCTGTGCTTGGCGCTCTTTCTCTTGTTGTAAATAGGCTTCAATCATTGTGTCCTCTATTGTTTGATATTTAAGGATTTAGAATCAAATCCCCGTTACCTGGGCAGTATCCCTCTTGAGAATGCAAAGCAGGGCAGGGAAGATTTGTTTCCAAGGCCCTCAGGGGAAACCAAATCATTTGGTCTGAGCAAAAGGCTAAGAATCCATTTTTGGGAGGGGATGGTATCCCTCCGTTATTTTGGGAAAACCCTATACGAAACACTGTTTTTTCGTCAATGGATTCAGTTGCTTTTAGAACAGCTTTTTAACATCACCCCTTAAAAGTTCGGCAACTACAAGTACCTGTGGGGGTGAGAGGAAAGCTACTACATTAAAAACATGCGTCTTTCAGGAACGAATCTGTTGCATGGAGACTTGAATCGTATCGGGCAAGGAAATCTCACGAAATTTTTCCATCAAGTGGGGACCTGGGCAGAGACAGATACGACGATGGTGCAATTGTTTATCGTCCTGACGGTCAACTGGCAATGGAGTGACGCTAAATGCCGGAAAATCTTGCTCCACGAAAAACTGCAAGAAGCGATTGGTAAAGGTTTCCAGTAAGGATGGATCTTCCGCTGACAGGGTCAACTGGTAATATTCCTTGGGAACCTCCACGGTCTGAAAAAAGACTTCCGGCAGGGAAGCTTGCTCCAGTGTTGCCAACCTGTACTTATCTTTACCTACACGAATCAGATGCTTTAGGTCCAGCAACATGCCAACAGAGAGGCTTTTAGGATCTTCCGCTGTTCGAACTTCAATTAAGGTTTCATCCACTGTCAGTAGCTGCATCTTACTTCCCAGCTCTCCCAGTGGCGCGAGTTCAATCACAATACCCAGCTCAGGCTTGCTGCGGGCCCTTTGGGAGCGTTTTTGTTCACCAAGGGTAAAAGACAAGTCTTGACTCCCCCATTGAATCTCACTCAACTCCACCAGGAGAGGGTCAGCCCAAAAGGAGGGACCTTTCATCTGTCCGCAAGGATGTTCCAGCCAGGAACCTTTCTTGAATTCAATCAAACGTTTGTTATCCTGTGAGTCCTTAATGAAGTAGCTCAGGTTTTCGCAGTTGGGACAATAAACAGGGATCAACAATCTTTTTGGTTCCATAAATTCAATTCAATTGAATGGGTTGTGTTTCAAGGTAATCTGGACGTAAAACAAGCTTTGCGGTAAGTATTCAAGTGAGCGCTTTGCGATTTGAATCGATCAGCGCAAACGAATAGCCATATCCTTCATTTTTAATTTTGTAAACTGAATCCAAGTACTTGACAATGACAATAGCTACAAAAAAAGGAGACCAGGGCAATACCCGGCTTCTTTACGGAAAAAGTGTCCCCAAAAGCCATGTTCGCGTGGAGGCTTATGGAGAAGTAGATGAATTAAACGCATTCCTGGGAATTTGTCGCGCTAATGACTCAGACCCAACCAGGAAGGAGTGGTTGTTTCATATCCAATCTACCAATTTTGTTTTAGGTGCCGAATTAGCCACGCCTGAAGCCGATCAAAAAAAATTAAAAACAGTGATCAACCAGGAGCAATTGGACTATCTGCAAGTCAGGGTAGATCAGCTGGAAAAAATCCCCGGAGTAGTTGATGGCTGGAGCATACCGGGGGATAATGTTTTAGCTGCCTGGTATGATGCCGCTCGCTGTGTATGTCGTCGCGTTGAACGAAAAATGGTATTATTGGATCATACGGAAGGGCTTAAAAACCCATTTTTACTGGCCTTTATCAACCGTCTTTCTGATTTAATCTGGTTGATGGGACGGCAAGTGATGGTAGAAAAAAAATAAAATAAGTCTAATAAGTTGCCTGAAAATGACCTGTAGTTTACTATTCAAAAAAAGAATTTAATTATTGTATGTAAAAATAAAGTTGGACTATAGAAAAAACAGAATCCCAAAAGATTTATGAAAGAACGTGCTTCCATTGTTGTCGAGGAATATCTGCAGGTGATCTACTCTCTGCTTTCCGAGGGCAAACCAATCAAGGCGGTTAACCTGGCTAATCGATTAGAGACCAGCCCTTCCACCGTCCACGCTACATTGTCACGGATGCAACGTGATGCGCTGATTAATATCGGTAAGAAAAAGGAGATCGAGTTAACGGAAGAAGGTTTCAAAAAAGCGGAAAATTTAGCTGCCAGGCATCGCTTAGTAGAGACCTTCCTGTGTGATACTTTAGGAATCCCCTGGCATGAAGTGCACACACACGCCCACGTGATGGAGCATGGATTGACTCCCTTGATAGAGGAAAAGCTTGCGGAATTTCTCAATTTTCCAGAGACCTGCCCTCATGGAACGCCCATTCCCGGTAGTAATAAAACTTTACCCGAGAATATGATCCAACTGGATGCAGTCAAAAATGGGGATCAAATTGAAATTGTTGTCATTGATGAATCTTTGGAAGACTCCGTCGAGTTGATGCGATTCTTGGAAGAGAAAAAAATATTACCTGGCAAGCAGCATCAGGTCTTGGAAACTCTGGCAGTCACCAAGACAATTATCTTGGAATCCGAGGCGGGGCAAGTTACTATACCTTTTGATATTGCCAACAAGATTGGAGTCATTCCGGTGGAAGAATAAATCCTGGATTTTTGACTCACAGTAAACTGTATATTTAATCAATCAAGTTATTAGGTAACGTTAATTCCCCTGAGAGGCTATGAAATTCCTAGTTGTAGACGATGATTTAATTAATAGGAGATTGTTAGGTGCTTTGCTATCCAAATATGGCGAGAGTGACTTTGCTGTAAATGGGGAAGAAGCAACCAGATTTTATCAGAGAAATTTAGAAAGCAAGCAGTACTACGACGTAGTTTTTTTGGATATCATGATGCCAGAAATGAACGGTCATGAGGCTTTGAAGCGAATGCGGGAGATCGAAAATGAATTTGGGGTCCACTTGGGTCATGGAGCGGAAGTAGTGATGGTCTCAGCCTTAGGCGATCGCAGGAATGTACTTTCCGCTTTTTCTGAAGGCTGTGAGTACTATTTAGTCAAACCAATCGATCAAGCTAAGCTAGATGAAATGTTATTGCAAATCAAAGAGGAAAGGGGACTTTAGCCCCTTTTTAGAGCATGGAGACTCACCTCTTGTGATTCTCCAGAAAGCAGCGAATGCTTCTTGCCACAGGTTCAGGTGTATCCAGGTGCAGATGATGGTTTCCCGGTAAGCGTTGATGCTGCATCTGAGGAATGATCCCGAAGCGACTACGCATCCTGGGATTATCGAGAAGAATCCCTTGTTCCCCTTCTATTACGAGACAAGGGGCTGAAATATTCTCTAAAAAAGCACGGGCATGATCATCGCTCATATAAAGCGGGGAAGAAAGGGTCAAACGCGGATCACTCGTCCAGGTCAGACCTCCTTCCGTTGCACGTACTCCCCTCCGCAAAATAGCCTCCACTGACTTTGTCTCTATCTTGCCCACTTGTTCTCGCATTGCCACCATTTGCTCCAAATTCGGGTAAGTGGGTGATTTTCGCTGACTCTGGTTTTTTCTCTGTCGCAGCGCACGCTGGAGAAAGTGAGGTGCCTGGCAAGGATCCTGACTCCAGGGGCCTAAACTATCGATAAATACGGCACTCAAAATCCTTTCTGGAATCGTTCCCGCAATGAGAGAAGCTACAGCACCGCCCAGAGAATGCCCAATCAGCGCAAACTCCTGCCAACCTAAGGCATCAGCGGCAGCGACGACATCCTCAATATAATCGATGAAGTGATAATTAGTCCCCATGGGCCGGTGCTCTGATAATCCGTGCCCCGGTAGATCTATTGCAACCAGATTCAAATCGGGCAGCAGGGGGGCAATGTGATCAAAGGTCCCCGCATTATCCAACCAACCATGGATGGCCAAAACAGGCATGCCTGCCGGGTTGCCCCACTGTTTGGCTGCCAGTTTTAAATAGGGGAGCTCGATTTGGATCTCTTTTCCCTGCATTAAGCTTCACCTATAGCCAATGCCTGTCTGACTTCTTTATCCGTATCCCCGAGGATTTGGTCCATAATCTTCTGAGAGATGGACTCTCGTCCCTGCTCCGCTGCCGCGATCAGCTCAGGATACTGATTGCGGAATAGTTCCATCTTCGCATTTTCCAGGCAGGTTCGGGAGAATCTGATTTTACTTTCTACCGTTGTTACCTGTGTTTTCTTTGCCAGTGCTAACCAAAATTCTCCCGCATTGTCAGGGTTAAGCCCCAAGTCTTCTGCTAGAATATGCGTGAATTGGCTGGCGACCACTTCCACTATTTCATTCAGGTCCTTCTGTAAGGAGGCCAGCCAGTTCTTGGGAATTTTGTCTAAGATTTCTTGCTCTGTCATACCAACAACTCTTTTTATTTATCAATTTCGCCGTAAAACCCCGTCCTTCAAGGCGGGGGTGTAAGGCCGTTCGTAAGTTAGAGGCTTTGGACACTCAGCCCAGCAATCCTCTTCCTTCAGGGAAAGGAGGTTCAAGACCCATGTTGGATTTTCCAGCAGTTGTGGATTTTAGGATGTCGCTCGAAATCTTTGGGTAACGTGCTTTTAGTCAAATCTTCAATAGACAGATCCTTGAGATTATCAAAATCCATTTTGAAGCGACGGAAATTATTAGAGAAAATCAGGCTACCTCCGGGTGTTAACAACTTAACCGCCATGCCAATCAATTCCACATGGTCTCGCTGTACATCAAAGGTACCTACTATTTTTTTGGAGTTGGAGAAGGTAGGGGGATCCAGAAAAATCAAATCATACCTGCGTCTTTCCGCTTTCATCCATTTGAGGCAATCAGCCTGTTCGAAGCGATGCGTTTCAAAACTAAAACCATTCAGCGCCAAATTACGTTTGGCCCACCCCAAATAAATCTTGGATGTATCCACAGTTGTAGTAGATTTGGCACCTCCTTTGGCTGCGTAGACAGTAGCTGAACCCGTATAAGCGAAGAGATTGAGGAAATGTTTACCCGCTGCCATTTTCCCGATCAAACCTCGGGTAATGCGATGATCCAGGAAGAGTCCCGTATCCAGATAGTCACCAAAATTCACATAGAATTTATGCCCG